>JBARHQ010000001.1:0-22066 GCA_049799315.1 Thermodesulfovibrionales bacterium
GCAGCTAAGGCGGGCAAAGGCAGCAATCCTGTCGCCAAGGGAAAAAAGAAGAAGGCCTCGGCCAAACACCGGTAGTTGCAGACGGCAAGACTGTATGTATTTCCCGTGGTCGGGCGTCCGGTAAATCCCTCGTTTCCGAAAGTTTCTCTAATGTTCTGTTATTCCGGCTTGTCCGGAATCTTTCCGGAAGGATTCCCGACGCGCTTCACTTGCGGGAATGACATGGAAGAAACAACAGACCCCCTGCGGTTTCTGTCGTAGAATTCTCAAAAAAAACGCTCAGTCGGTAAAAGAGCTGAGCGGTTTTTTTTGTTCCCGACTATGGGGACTTATTAAAAGGCTGCTATTCTTATCCTTCCTTCTTTTCAGTAAGGCCGAGCTTTTCCTTTGCCTCATCGGCAAAGGGCGAAGACTTGTATTTTTCAGTAAGCTCTTTATACTTTGCTGTGGCCTCTTCCTTTTTTCCGTCGCTCTCCAGGATGCGGGCCGACTCGATAAGTGCAAGGTCCTTGAAGATGTCGCTGTCTGTCTTATAAAGGGCGTCAAGTGTTTTTAACGCTTCCGGTCGGTTGCCCATTTTGAGCTGAACGCTCGCTAACTGCCGGTAGGCGATCGGGAGCATGCTTTTCTCAGAGGTGTGGTTCTTCAGAAAAAGATTGAGGGTTGCCAGCGCATCCGCGTCTTTCCCCTCCTCGTAATAGCAGTTTGCGAGATAGAGCAGGAGTCGCGGCGATTTATGCCTGCTGTATGCCTGCTGGAAGAGGTCAGCGGCCTTTTCAACCTGCTCCTTTCTGGGGAGCGGTGTCTTTTGATATTCATTGTGATAGATTTTATAGGCCTCATATTCAAGCTGGCGGGCTTTTTCTTCGTTCGTATACCGGTAGAAGAGAAGTCCGACAATGACAACAATGACAAGAGCAGCCGCACCTCCGTACGTGATGACTGCCTTCTGTTTCTGCTGCATCAACTCCCTTATATCAGCTATCCGGCCCTGGACCTCGTTCTCAGCAGCAACCTCTTTTGTCTTAATTCTTCTCTTAATTGCCTTTGGCATTATGCCCTCCTCAATGCTTTTTCTATCAGGTGTCGTGAATTTTCAAATACAGAACTGATCCTGCTCTCCTCGATGCCTGCACCGAGGAGAATCTGTTTTGCCATCTCTTTGGTGATAAGGTCAGACGGGCTATGGCTATCGGTATTCATGCAGAGCGGTACCCCGAACTTTATGGCTTCCTGGGCAACATGACCATTTGCGAGACAGTGCCCTTTCCTTGAGGTTATTTCGAGCATGACGTTCTTCTCCTTCGCAAAAAGCAGGTCCTCGGTCGAAATCAGGCCCGGGTGTGAGATTATGTCAGCCCCTGCTTCAATTGCGGCCCGGTTTGTCCCTTTTTTTACCGGCTCAGAGAGTGTCTCTCCATGGACGATCACGATTCTTGCTCCGAGTTTCCTTGCCTCTCTTACGAGATCCGGGATGATCTCAGGGGCCGCATGGGTTATTTCGGCCCCGGGCAATACCTCGACTGATATATAGGGCCTCATCGCCTCGATTGCCCTGATGACTCGTGGAATGATGAAGTCGATATTCGAGGCGTCCATATGGTCAGTGATAGCAAGGGCTGCATATCCGGCTGATTCTGCGCGGCGGATCAACTCGAACGGGACCAGCTCTCCGTCGCTGAATATGGTATGCATGTGTAAATCGATCATCCTAAAAAGATACAGGAAGAAGGAGAAAAATGTAAAGCGCTTTAGCGTAGATCACGTGCTGGCTGCCCGCGCGAGTGTGCAGACGACTATGTCCCTTGCCCCTGAAAGGCGCAGCTGTTTCGCACACGCACGTATGGTAGCCCCGGTGGTCATGACATCATCAACCAGCAGAACGTTTATCCCGGAGAAACTGCGCAGCGCAGAGAAGGCGCCCGAAAGGTTAGCCGTGCGTTCTTTTGCTGTCAGGCCGATCTGTGGAGGGGTGTCCTTCTCCTTGAGGAGTCCGTCGAGGATCAACGGCACCCCGGTCTTTTCCGCGATGACCCTGGCAAGAAGCAGTGACTGGTTAAACCCCCGCTCCCGCAATCTACTCAGGTGCATCGGCACCGGGACGATAGCGTCCATGCCGGGTATCTCCATCCCGAGCATCAGAGACCCCAGGGGCTTATAGAGCCTTCTTGTCTTCATAAATTTCAATTCGTGGATCGCTTTTGCCAGGACCTTATCGTATATGCCATAGCTCAATACCCTTGAAAATGGCGGCAGGCTTTTCATACAATCGCCGCAGACGCCGGACGACACAGAGGAGAACGGATTCGCGCATATCCGGCATGAGGCACCGGTATACGGGATGATGGTTGACCAGCAGGAGCGGCAGAAAGGAGCGACAGAAACGTTATCGGTTCGGCAGGAGCATGCAGGGCAGGTTGAAGGATAGAGAGCGTTGAGAATTCCTGAGATCAGGTTGCTGACAACAGGCTGCCGCATTTTCCGCATTTTGGCCCGTGGGATACTTGTGCTGTCTTTACCTTGTTTTTGACCCCACATGCAGGACAACCAATGGTCATGATGTCAGGAGCAGGAATGTCAGCAGTTTTTTCAGTTACCGGGGGGATATCAACAGGCCTGAGTTTTGGTTCAGGCTCTCCGGTTTTTTTATCGCATTCGCCTGTAAAGCCGAGCATGAAATTGGTATAAGGCAGATCTTTTTCAAGCAGTTCGATCCCCATGCCGTTTTTCAGCGAGACGACTGTTGTCTTAAGCGCCCTCCTCACCCGCCCTTTCAGCTCGGAAGTCTGCCCGTCAGGCAGGTGAACCCGTATCGAGAGGACTGTTCCCGGCTCGAAGGCGTGATTCGTCCTGATAAAGAGGCCGTTGCAGGAAAAGTCGCTCGAGATGGCGCGATAGTTTTTTTCTTCGGTCCAGAACTCCGTTTCAAGGCGCCGGATGAAGCGAGCATTCCACCGCTTTGACATCAGAACTGTTCTCTGACGGTTATCAGTTCATCCCTTTTCTGTCCGGTTGAGATCACATCGGCCTTGACACCGATAAGCTCTTCCATCCTTTTGATGTAAGCCCGGGCCTGCCTGGGCAGCCCTGAGAATTTCTTGACACCAAGGGTGCTTTCCTGCCACCCCTCCATCTCCTCATAAACAGGAATGCACTTATCGAAAATACCGAGCTCCTTTGGCATCTCCGTGATAAGTTTGCCCTTGTAGCGATAGCCGGTGCAGATCTTCAGGGTCTTAAAGCCGTCCAGAATGTCGAGTTTGGTTATCACGATGCCCGTCAGTCCGTTTATCATGGCGGAGTGCCTCAGAATAACTGTATCAAGCCAGCCGCAGCGCCTCGGTCTGCCGGTGGTCGCGCCGAACTCGCCTCCCTTTTCCCGTATCATCTCTCCGGTGCTGTCGTGGAGCTCTGTGGGGAAAGGCCCGCTGCCGACCCGCGTTGTATACGCCTTGACTATCCCGATGACCTTTGATATCTTTGTCGGACCGATGCCGAGGCCGGTACATGCCCCCCCTGCAACAGCACTCGATGATGTGACAAAGGGATAGGTGCCGTGATCGATGTCGAGCAGTGTTCCCTGAGCCCCTTCAAGCAGAACGTTTTTCTTTGCAGCTATAGCCTGGTTGATAATGAGGTCGGTGTCTGCAATATGCCTTCCGAGCTTTTTCGCGTAGCCCATGTATTCGGCAAAGATCTTCTTTGCACTGAACCCCTTGTGGTTATACAGGTTCTTCAGGAGGATATTCGCCTGCCGGACATTTACCTCCAGTTTCTCCATGAAGAGTTCCGGGGTCAGAAGTTCACCAACGCGTATCCCCGATCTGGCCATCTTGTCCACATAGGTTGGCCCAATGCCCCGCCCGGTTGTCCCGATAGATTTCTTGCCCCTGGATACTTCACTCGCCTTGTCAAGCGCAATATGGTAGGGCATGATCAGATGGGCATTTTTGCTCAGCAGCAGGTTTTTGTCGACCGGGATGCCCTGGCCCCTCAGTCCGTCGATCTCCCCGATCAGGGCAGACGGTTCGACAACAACCCCGTTACCGATGATACAGGTGGTCCCTTTATGGAGGACCCCGGACGGAATGAGATGCAATACATACTTCCTGTCTTTTATGACAACCGTATGGCCTGCATTATGCCCCCCCTGATACCGCGCAACGATAGTAGCCTTCTTGGTGAGGTAATCGACGATCTTTCCCTTGCCTTCATCGCCCCACTGAGCACCGACAACAATTACAACAGGCATTTCAGATCCTTTCCTGCACTAAAGACATATCTGGTGAACAGACAGTATATTCGGCAGTTTTTTGATCTCTTCGATCACCTCCGCAGAAGGGGTTGCATCGATGCTGACGACCGAGATCGCCATTCCCCCCGCAGACTCTCTGCCAAAATGCATGCGTGCAATATTAATATTATTTTTGCCGAGGGTGTTGCCGATATTGCCAATGACACCGGGCTTATCATTATTGTATATGAGCAGGAGTACGTCGTCAGGAACGATCTCAACCTTGAAGTTGTCGATCAGTATGACCCGCGGGTCTTTTTTGCTGAAGAGCGTTCCCGCGAGGTAGATCTCCTTGTCCGTTGATTTTATCCTGATAGCGATCATGCTCTGGTAATCTCCGGCCTCGCTGCTTTTTACTTCCTTTACCTCAATCCCCCGTTCTTTGGCAATAAACGGTGCATTGACAAAATTGACGGTCTCCAGAAGTATGGGCGTGAGATAACCCTTCAGCGCGGCTATCGTAACCGGAGCGGTGTTAACGGCTGCAGCGTCTCCGTGATATTCGACGACTATTTCCTTGGCACCCCCGGCGAACATCTGGGAGGCAAAGCTCCCCAGTTTCTCCGCCAGGGTTATATAGGGCTGGAGCCTTGGGATCTGGTCGCTCGGAATCGACGGAAAGTTAACGGCATTTCTGATCGTTCCGTGCACCAGATAATCAGCGATCTGCTCAGCCACGGCAAGGGCGACGTTCTCCTGCGCCTCTTCGGTCGAGGCGCCCAGATGCGGCGTGCAGATAAGGCTGTCGAGCGTCAGCAGCGGATTGCCGTCCGGCGGCTCTTTTTCAAAGACATCGAGGGCGGCCCCTGCAACCTTGCCGCTCTTTAATGCTTCATAGAGGTCCTGCTCGTTAATGATGCCTCCGCGAGCACAGTTAATGATCCTGACGCCGTTTTTCATAGTGCTGATCGTGGTTGCATTGATGATATTTTTTGTTTCGGCGGTCATCGGTGTATGGATCGTGATAAAGTCAGATTCAGCAAAGATTTCATTGACCGTCACCTTCCTGATACCCATCTCGCGGGCTTTTTCCTCGCTCAGGAACGGGTCATAGGCGATGACGTTCATCTCAAGACCCAGGGCTTTTTTCGCAACCTGTCCTCCGATGGCGCCGAGTCCAAGGATGCCGAGTGTCTTATTGAACAGCTCGATTCCCATGAACTTTTTCTTTTCCCACTTTCCGGCCTTCATCGAGGCGGTTGCCTGGGGGATTGACCGTGCAACGGCAAAGAGCATGGCTACAGCATGTTCAGCCGTGGTGACCGTGTTGCCCCCCGGGGTGTTCATGACGACAATGCCCTTCTTGGACGCAGCAGACTTGTCGACATTGTCGAGTCCTGAGCCAGCCCTTCCAATGACCTTCAGGTTTGTGGCGGCATCGATGACCTCGGCGGTTACCTTTGTTGCAGACCGAATGACCAGGCCATGATATTCGCCGATGCATGCGATAAGCTCATCGGGTTTCATGCCGGTCTTAACATCAACCTCAAGCCCGGCCTTTCTCAAGATTTCCACGCCTTTGGCGGATATATTATCGCTGACGAGTACCTTCATGTATCCGTTCTCCTTCTAAACCATTAATAATTCCTGGGCCACGGCAACGCCAGAACCCAGTTTAATCGGATGCCCCATGCCTTTGAGCACCATTTCGATGCCGGCTATTGCGGTAATGACGTCGAACGTGCCTGCGTAGCCAAGGTGCGCAATGCGGAAAATCTTTCCTTTTGCGTGCCCCTGTCCTCCTGCTGCCGTGATGCCATACTTAACCCTGAGATTCTTGTATATCTCCTGACCATCCAGCCCTGCAGGAGCGTTGATTGCGGTGACTGAGTTGCTCGGGGATTCTTTGGTGAACATTTCGAGCCCAAGTGCCTTTATCGCCTCCCTGGTTGCGCGAGCGAGTCTTTCGTGCCTTCTGAAGGCATTCTCAAGCCCTTCTGCCTGCACGATTTTCAGACATTCGTTTAATCCGATTATCAGCGAGACGGGAGAGGTGAAGTTTGTCTGGTTCTTTGACAGGGACTCACGCTCTTTCTTGAAATTAAAGTAGAATTTCGGAGATGTGGATTTTTCAGCAAAGGCCCATGCCTTCTCGCTGACGCCGACAAAGGCGAGCCCCGGAGGGAGCATCAATCCTTTCTGTGAGCCACCGATCAGAACATCAATGCCCCAATCGTCCATTTTCAGGTCATGAGCAACCAGCGCGGAGATAGCATCGACAACGAGTATCGTGCCGTCATATTTTTTTACAATGGATGCCAGGGCCTGGATATCATGATAAACGCCTGTAGATGTCTCTGAGGCCTGGACAAAGACGCCCCTGATCGACGGGTCCTTCTTTAGGGCATTTTCGACAACTTCAGGTTTTACCGCATATCCCCAGTCGATTTTTATTTCCTCGACCCCAAGGTTGTAGGATTTGCATATTTTTGTCCAGCGCTCGCCGAAGTTTCCCCCATTGATCACGAGGGCCTTGTCCCCAGGGCTGAAGAAATTGTTGACTGCCCCCACCATGCCGCCGGTGCCGGTCGAGCAGATGATAAGAACATCATTCTTTGTCTGACAAAGCCACTGGAGACCTTTCTTCGCTGAATCGATGACCGGCAGAAAATCCGGCGACCGGTGGTGTATGATCGGCATGGCCATCGCCAGCAGGGCCTCCGGAGGGACCGGGGTGGGGCCAGGTGCGAGCAGATAACGTTTTAACATCCGAACCTCCTTACCAATAAAAAGTGGATTTTTTCTGGGGATTGGTCAGGGTTGAGAGGTGACTCTTCTTTTCCTGACCCGTAAACCCGATGCTCAATAAGCCCTGAAAATTAGCATTAGAGCAGGCTTTTTGTCAAGGAAAGATAGAGAAAAGATGCTTTACAACACCAGAGATACGTGATTATAATTAATCCAGCATGAAAAACAGGATTGTTGTTATTACTGCCGTTCTTCTGGCCGGATTTCTCCTTGGCGGTGTCTCGTATTATTTGTTGGGTGAATTAACCGGCAAGCATAAGGGGTATCCGCCTGTTGCAGGCCCGAATGTTCCGAAGCAGATTGTTGATACGAGCAAGGCGTTTTCCGAGATAGCCGGTGCCGTATCGCCTGCGGTTGTGAATATTTCCTCTACCAAAATAGTCAAGAGAGATGCCAACCCGCTCTTTGATGACCAGTTTTTTGATCTGTTTAACCCTTTCCGTGAATTCAAGACTCCGAAGAAATGGAAGGAGCAGAGTCTCGGATCCGGGGTGATTGTGTCGGCTGACGGTTACATCATTACGAACAATCATGTTATAGAGCAGGCTCAGGAGATACGGATCACACTTTTTGATAAACGTTCATTCAAGGCAAGGATTATCGGGTCTGACCCCAAGACTGACATTGCCGTCGTGAAGGTCGATGCGAAAGACCTGCCGACGGTCCAGTGGGGTGATTCCGACAAACTTCAGGTAGGGGAATTTGTCCTGGCAATCGGCAATCCGTTCGGTCTGAGCCATACCGTGACAATGGGGATCATCAGCGCTGTCGGCAGGGCTAACGTGGGTATCGCAGACTATGAAGATTTTATTCAGACCGATGCCGCGATCAACCCGGGGAACTCCGGGGGGCCGCTGGTGAATATCAAGGGTGAACTTATCGGCATCAATACCGCGATCTTTTCGCGTTCAGGCGGCTATCAGGGAATCGGCTTTGCTGTCCCGAGCAATATGGTCCGTCTTGTCATGGGACAACTTGAGCAGAAGGGCAAGGTTACGCGGGGATGGCTGGGCGTGACGATACAGGAGCTTACCCCCGAACTTTCGCAGAAGTTTGGACTCAAGCAGTCCAAGGGGGCCCTTGTTGGTGATATTTCCAAGGGAAGCCCGGCTGAGAAGGCCGGAATCAGGAGAGGTGATATTATTACCGAATATGACGGCAAGAAGGTGAAGGACGTCGGCAATCTCCGGAATATGGTGGCACAAAGCAAAGTCGGCACCGAGGTGCCGGTTGCGATACAGAGGGGCGACAAGGAATACACGGTGAAGGTTCTCATTGCCGAACTGCCGCGTGAGCTTGCTGAATCCAGTCAGGGGAACAATCCTGAGGAGCAGACCTTCGAAGGCCTTGTCGGGCTTAATGTCATGGACCTGACGAAAGAAGTTGCCCGGCAGCTTGGCCTTAACAAGGAGGAGAAGGGCGTTGTTGTTATCCGGGTCGAGCCCGGGAGTGCAGCGGAGGAGGCCGGAATGCGAAAAGGAGATGTTATTCAGGAAGTGAACAGGAAGAAGGTAGAACGGCTCGATGACTATAATAAAATCATCTCAGGAATGCAGCCGGGAGATACCATACTCCTCTTTGTCAACAGAGGGGGGAAGAAGTTCTATGTCACCCTCAGGACCTCCTGACCTTTGCTGTATTTCTGTCATTCCGGTTTGCCGGGGATCTCTCGGGAGATGGATTCCCGACGCGCGCTTTCACTTGCGGGTAATGGTAAAGAATAGCAGTTTCCGGATAACCTCCCGTTATGACTAAAAAGGTTGTTGCGATCGTACCGGGCGCAGGGATCGGAAAACGGTTTGGCCCCGGTACGAACAAGCCGTTTGAAATCCTCGCAGGAAAGCCCCTGCTGGTCTGGGTCCTTGAGACCCTGGAGTCAGTCGAAGAGATCATTGAGATTATTCCGGTCATCAAGGCCGAGAATATGGGCTGGGCTGCAGAGCTGATAGAAGACCATCGGATCACCAAGGTCCGGCGTATTGCACCGGGGGGGAAGGAGCGGCAGGATTCTGTCTATAACGGACTGAAGCTTGTCGAGGATGAAGAAAGTGTTGTTCTTGTCCATGATGGCGTCAGACCTTTGATAGAGCCGCGGCATATCAGAGAGGCGCTTGAGGCGATTGGTGACTTCGATGGGGTAGTGGTCGGCGTGCCGGTCAAGGACACCGTCAAAGAGGCTGCAGGCGGAGTCGTTACAAGGACATACGACAGAAGCATGCTTTGGGCGATCCAGACGCCGCAGGTGTTCAGCTATAGCGTCCTGCGTGCAGCGTATGAAAAGGCGAAGGATGAATCATTTCATGCTACTGACGATTCGGCACTCGTTGAGCGTTATGGGGGGACTGTCCGGATAGTGCAGGGCTCGTATGCAAATATCAAGGTTACCACCCCTGAAGACCTGCTTGTAGCCGAGCTCTTTCTCAGTGCCAGGGGCCAGGCATGAGGATAGGGTTTGGATACGACTCTCACCGGCTCGTCCCAGGGAGGCGACTCATTATTGGGGGTGTCGAGATCCCCTTCGAAAAAGGGCTTTCCGGCCACTCAGATGCGGATGTGCTCTGCCACGCGATCATCGACGCGATCATTGGCGCTCTGGGTGCAGGGGACATAGGCCGTCATTTCCCGGACACTGATCCGGCCTGGAAGGATGCTGTCAGCATTGAACTGCTGAAGCAGACAGTTGCGCTTGCAGGCAAGAACGGATACAATGTCTCATGGATAGATACGACGGTCATTGCCGAAAGACCAAGGCTTGCAGGATATCTTGAGTTGATGCGGTCGGCGCTGGCATCTTCAGGAGTATCCGGGGACCTGATCAATATAAAGGCAAAGACGAACGAGGGCATGGGATTCATCGGAAACGGAGAGGGCATAGCCGCTTATGCAGTCTGCCTTCTGACAGGCAATAAATAAGACTTGGATATGTCACAGGAGGACTCAATAGAAAATTCCGGACAAAGGACAGGGGAAGGGGTTGACCCGTTCAACTGCAAGGACATTGAGGCGTTAAAGGAATCTTTTGCCAGGCACCTTAAATACTCGCTGGCAAAAGATGAGTATTCTGCAACAAAACTTGATTGTTACATGGGCGTGGCCCTCACGATCAGGGACCGCCTGATCAATAAATGGATAGAAACCCAGCAGGCATATTACAAGCAGGACGTCAAAAGGGTTTATTACTTGTCACTGGAGTTCCTTATCGGCAGAACGCTCGGAAATTCCCTGATAAATCTGGACCTTCTCGACAGCACTCACCAGGCGCTTCATGATCTCGGTCATGAAATGGAGGCGTTGCGTGATATCGAGTTTGACGCGGGCCTTGGTAACGGAGGACTCGGAAGGCTTGCCGCATGTTTCATGGACTCGCTTGCAACGCTGGAGATCCCTGCATACGGCTATGGGATCCGGTATGAGTATGGTATTTTCTTCCAGCGGATCATCGACGGTTATCAGGTCGAGACCGCCGATAACTGGCTCCGCTACGGGAATATATGGGAGATTGAACGTCCGGAATTCCTGTATATAGTCAAATTCTATGGCAGGGTTGAGCAGCACTATGATCATGACAGGAACCTCCGGCATATCTGGTTGGACACCAGGGACATTGCCGCAGTCGCCTACGACACCCCTATTCCCGGATATGGCAACAACACCGTCAATACGATGCGGCTCTGGTCTGCAAAATCAACACGTGAGTTCGATCTGGAATATTTCAACCATGGTGACTACGAGCGGGCTGTTTCGGATAAGGCACAGACCGAAACGATCTCCAAGGTGCTTTATCCGAACGATAATGTCTTTGAGGGCAAGGAATTGAGGCTGAAGCAGGAATATTTCTTCGTCTCGGCAACGATCCAGGATATTATCCGGCGCTATAAGAAGACACATAATCCCTCAGAGCAGTTCAGGGATTTTCCTGATAAGGTTGCGATTCATTTGAATGATACTCACCCTGCTATCGGCATATCCGAACTCATGCGCATCCTTGTCGACCTTGAGGGTATCGGCTGGGACATTGCCTGGGACATTGCGGTCAGGACCTTCGGGTACACAAATCACACCGTCCTTCCGGAGGCCCTCGAGAAATGGCCGGTCTCCCTGTTTGAGCGGGTGCTGCCCAGACATATACAGATTATTTATGAAATAAACCGCCGCTTTCTCGATGATGTGAATGTCCGCTTCCCGAACGACCTCGACAGGTTGAGCAGGATGTCCATTATCGAGGAGGGGGACGAGAAACGGGTGAAAATGGCCCACCTTTCTATTATCGGGAGCCACTCGGTAAACGGTGTCTCGGCCCTGCATTCAGAAATCCTCAGAAAAGGCCTCTTCAGGGATTTCCATGAAATGTGGCCGGAAAAATTCAACAACAAGACCAATGGCATTACTCAAAGGAGATGGCTGAAGCTCTGCAACCCTGAACTGGCGTCTTTGATCACGGGCAAGATCGGAGATGGGTGGGCAACCGACCTCTATGCGCTTAAAAAGCTTGCGCCGTTCTCCGAAGACGTGGGGTTTCTTAAGCAGTGGCAGGAGGTCAAGTCTCAGAACAAGAAGCGGCTTGCGGCCTATATCTCCGAAAAGATCCGCGTTGATGTCAACCCGGCTTCCCTCTTCGACTGCCATGCAAAACGGATGCACGAATATAAAAGACAGATGTTGAATATCCTGCATGTTGTCAGTCTCTATAACAGGATCAAGGCCGGGGCTTCCGGTGATATCGTGCCGCGAACAATACTCTTTGCGGGAAAGGCCGCTCCCGGATACCACGTTGCCAAGCTGATTATCAAACTGATCAACTCCATAGCCGAGGTAATAAACAACGACCGGTATATTAACGATCTCCTGAAGGTTGTCTTTATCAGCAATTACTCTGTATCAATGGCAGAGCTGATCATGCCGGCTGCTGACCTGTCTGAGCAGATCTCGACTGCAGGGACCGAGGCCTCAGGCACCGGCAACATGAAGTTTGCGCTGAACGGAGCCCTGACCATAGGGACCCTGGATGGGGCGAATATCGAGATCATGGAGGAGGTTGGCGAGGACAATATATTTATATTCGGACATACCTCCGAAGAGATAGAAGGGCTTCGGAGAGGGGGCTATGACCCCATGTATTATTATGAAAACAACCCGGAACTCAAGCTGGCTGTCGATATGATTGCCAGCGGGTTTTTCTCCCGTACAAACCCGCAAATCTTCAGGCCGGTTGTTGATGGCATTTTGCATCATGACCAGTATATGGTCCTGGCTGATTTCGCATCCTATGTTGCCTGTCAGGAAAAGGTCAGCCAGACCTATAAGAATCCTGAATCCTGGGCCGTGAAGTCAATCATGAATGTGGCAAATATGGGTTTTTTCTCGACCGACCGCACCATTCAGGAGTATGCTGATGAGATATGGGGAGTAAAACGCCTGCCGATCAGGTTCTCCGGCTGCAGGTAGTTCCCGCCAGTTCCAGTATTTTTTCGAATTCTTTCTGAGTCACCGGCATGACTGAGAGTCGCTGGCCCTTCTGGAGCACCTTCATCCCCCGCAGTTCAGGGACCTGCCTGAGCTGTGTCAGGCTCACGGCATTTTTGAACTGCTTCTTCCATTGCACATCTACCATGGACCAGCGAGGATTTTGAGGAGTTGATTTTGGGTCATAGTAGCGGGAGGATATATCCCATGAGGTATGGTCAGGGTATGCTGTGCGAACGACTCCGGCAACGCCGACGATGCCGGGAAGCTCACAGTTTGAGTGGTAGAAGAGTATCAGGTCAGCCCTCTTCATTTCACGCATATAGTTGCGGGCCTGATAGTTTCTGACGCCTTCCCAGTGGTCTGTTGCATCCGTTCTCGCTTTCAGATCGTCGAACGAAAAGACCGCCGGTTCTGATTTCATGAGCCAATAGTTTTTAGACATAAGAACCTCCTGGTGTCTATGGATATTTTCCGTCTATGTCGTTTATTGCCTCTTCCGCGAGGAGTCTGACATTCAGGTTTTTGTCGCGATCTGCGGTCTTTCTCAGAAACGGCAGCGCAGAACTGTCTCCGATAATGCCCAGAAGGTTTGCGGCATCACCACGGACAAAGGGCTCAGTATGTTCAAGTACCCTGATCAGTCCGGGAACGGCTTTTGAGATGTGTCCCGCATCAAGGCGGGTCAGCTCTTCGATCATAGCCGTGATTCCTATCCTGACCCGTACTCTTTCGTCCTGAATAAGAGCGCCGACATGGCTGTACAGACCGCTGTCATGCCTGAACATGTCGATAATGTTTTCGAGAAACCCGTTCTCCATATAATCGGCTATCATTGTCAAAAGGTCATCAGTGCTCAGTGCCTGTTCGTGCATGAAATACTATATCACAATGCTGCATCGGGCTCTCCGGAATTCGGGGGATGGTGCTATTGAGGTTACAGCCATGCTTCTTATTGAAAAGTCGGCTTTTTTGAGGTAGTATCTACTCATGACCAGCGATAGTGTTCATTTCTGCCTGGCCCTCTCTGTGAGGATCCTTCTGATAGCGCTGCTCTGCGGTTGCGGTGGAGGCGGGGGTGGAGGTGGTGTTGGTCCGGTTGCTCCTCCCCCCCAACTTGTACTGTCCGCATTTGTCTCGGGTTTTACGCAACCGGTGGATCTGCAAGTCCCAAACGACAATAGCGGGCGCTTGTTTGTGGTTGAACAGGGGGGCCGGATTCGCATTATCCAGAGCGGAACTCTTGTCCCATTGCCTTTTCTCGATATCAGCGGTAAGATTTTTTTCCCCACAGGGAGCGAGGAGGGGCTGCTGGGTCTGTCCTTTCATCCGAATTACCCTGTCAACGGGCGGTTCTTTGTGAACTATGTTCGCGCGGCCGGACCAACAGGGAGGCAGTCTGTTATTGCTGAGTATAGAGTGACCTCAGATCCGAACGTTGCAGTTCCGGCAAGTGAAAGGATACTGCTTACCGTAGATCAACCGTTCGACAATCACAAGGCCGGTCAACTTGCGTTCGGCAATGACAGCAGGCTCTACTTCGGGTTCGGCGATGGCGGCAGCGGAGGAGATCCGTTCGGCAACGGTCAGAACAAGAACACGCTGCTCGGCAAGATGCTTCGCATCGATGTTGATTCTGTCCCTACCCCCGGAAAGGCCTATGCGATACCTCCCGATAACCCTTTTTCCGGTGGGGGCGGTCTTCCTGAAATCTGGGCGTACGGTCTGCGCAACCCCTGGCGTTTTTCCTTTGACCGTGCGAGCGGCCGCATGTTTTGTGCTGACGTGGGACAGAACCGTCTCGAAGAGGTTGATCTGATCACGCGAGGCGGAAATTACGGCTGGAACATCATGGAAGGCGATGTCTGCTTTAATCCCTCGTCCGGTTGCGACACAACCGGACTGCTTCTGCCTATAACTCAGTACAGCCACAGCGAGGGGACCGCAGTGATAGGTGGCTATGTGTACCATGGTCTCTCGATTCCGGGACTGAATGGGACCTACGTCTTCGGGGATCTTTCCGGAGGCAAGGTATGGGGGCTGCAGCAGGATTCGGCCGGAAACTGGCAGCGGACACTGATACTTTCCCATTCACTGACAGTCAGCTCGTTCGGGCAGGATCAGGACGGTGAGCTTTATCTTCTCGATTACAGTAATGGTTCGGTCTTGCGCATCCTCGGCAGGTAACGGTCCTTCTCGCTGGAAATCTTCACGACTGATTCTACGCCCATCAACCGGGTGCGTTACAAGCTCAAAAAATGCCGCTTCAGCTTTTTTATTGTATAATAGCCATAATTCCATGGGTTTTTTTAGTGACATAAAGCAGGACTATAAGGCAATTTTCGAAAGGGACCCGGCAGCGAGGAGTCGCACTGAGGTCTTCCTCGCCTATCCGGGGTTCCACGCGCTCGTTTTTCATAGACTGAATCATATGCTCTGGATCGCCGGTATCCCGGTTCTGCCGCGGTTTCTTTCTCATGTTGCACGGTTTTTGACCGGGATCGAGATACACCCTGCAGCACAGATAGCTGCCGGGCTCGTTATCGACCACGGTATGGGGGTGGTTATCGGCGAGACGGCTGTTGTGGGAGAGGACTGCCTTCTGTATCAGGGGGTCACCCTTGGGGGGACAGGCAAGGAGAAAGGCAAACGTCATCCCACGCTCGGGAAGAATGTCATTGTCGGCACCGGCGCGAAGATACTCGGCAATATCACTTTAGGCAACAATGTTGTTGTCGGAGCTAATTCAGTAATACTGAAATCGATCCCTGATAACTCGATCTGTGTCGGGGTCCCGGGGCGGATAACGAAGAGGAAAACCGTGAGGATGACGACCGAGGAGGGGATGGTGGAGGTTACTGATTATTTCCCTGACCCGGTCATTGAGCGATTGGCGGAGCTGGAGATGCGGCTCGAGGAGATAACCAGGAAGCTCGATACAGATGGCGCGACAAAAGAAAGAGGAGGACGCATGAGGATTTATAACACGCTCACGGCAAAAAAGGAGGAGTTTGTGCCGGTGAGGCCAGGGGAGGTCAGGATGTACTCCTGCGGCATTACCGCATATGACCATTGCCATATCGGCCACGCTCGGAGCGCTATTGTTTTTGACGTGATGAGGAGATATATCAGGTATAAAGGCTATGCAATTACCTATATCAGAAATTTTACCGATATCGATGACAAGATCATTAACCGGGGCCATCAGGAGGGCCTTGCCTGGGAAGCTGTCGCAAAGAAATACATTGATGAGTATTACCGCGATATGGATATGCTGGGCGTCGGGAGGGCGGATGTTGAGCCGAGGGCTACTGAATATATCAGCGAGATGATTGGTATAGTCCAGGGACTGATCGACAAAGGCCATGCCTATGAGTCAGACGGAAGCGTTTATTTCGAGGTCGCCTCGTTCAGGGAATATGGTAAGCTTTCAAAGCGTGATCCTGAGGACATGATGGCCGGAGCCCGAATCGAGGTGAATGAGCGGAAGAAAAACCCCATGGATTTTGCCCTCTGGAAGGCCTCGAAGGAAGGAGAGCCGGCATGGGAGAGCCCCTGGGGTCCGGGCAGGCCGGGCTGGCATATCGAATGTTCGGCCATGTCGTTGAAACATCTTGGGGAGACTTTTGATATCCATGGCGGCGGGGCCGACCTGATCTTTCCGCATCACGAGAATGAAATAGCGCAATCTGAGGCGTTTACCGGGAAGCCGTTTGTAAAATACTGGGTGCATAACGGGTTTATAACAGTAGACAAGGAGAAGATGTCGAAATCGCTCGGCAACTTTTTTACGATCAGGGAGATCCTGCATAAATTCGACGCAGAGTCAGTACGTTTCTTCCTTCTTTCGACCCATTACCGGAGTCCGATAGAATTTTCAGACGAGCAGTTGAAAGAGGCAGAGGTCTCGATAGATCGGTATTATACGACTGTCCTGCGAGTCAGAGACTTCCTTGTCCAGGACCAATCCGGTGAAAAAAAATCTACTGATGAAAATGCACTCTCGGATACCCTTGACAGCTTTATCGCGAAATTCAGTGAGGCGATGGATGATGATTTCAATACTGCCCTGGCCATAGGAAGTATCTTCGAACTGATCCGCATACTGAACAAATACCTCGACGGCAAGCCCCTGGGGAGCCGGGCTGTTGAACTTGCTACCAGGGCGGAGGTCCTGCTGAGAGAGGCCGGAGACGTCCTGAACATATTTGCTCGAACTCCTGAGGAGTGGTATAAAGCTCTCATGGCGGTCAAGCAGATTTCGATGACCGAAGCTGATATCGTGGCCAAGATAGAGGCGCGGCGACAGGCGAGGGAAAATAAGGACTGGGCTGCCGCAGACAGCATCAGGAAGGACCTGGATGCCCTGGGTATCATCCTCGAGGATAAGAAAGACGGGACGACTTGGAGGGTCAAGGTCTGAGACAGAGTCTTGCTGCCTGTGAAAAGACTCTGCCCGGCCATTGTGCTTTTTCATTGGCCTGGAGTATACTGACACAAATTGGAATTACACAGGAGGATTCAGGCTTTGGAACAGCATAAGGTGCAGAGGAGTGAAGATCGTTTTCCTTTTCTTAAGACCATTGCCTATTCGTGCGACCAGGATGAAACGGGAAATCTTTTCAAGGGGGTTACCATTAATATCAGCAGGTCCGGCATGTGCATGTATCTCTATGAATGTCCCTGCGTTGACCCTGGCCGTCATATCCTCATAAAAAGTGAACTTCCGGTCAGTGCGCAGCGGGGCACCATCCGCTGGATAGATAAGGTCGAGGACGGATTTTATAAGGCCGGACTGATGTTTATGTAGCCCCACTGCCTCCCAATTCTTCCGACAGGACGACCTGTTCTGGTATCATTAACTTCCCATTTTTACTGAATATATTATCAAAGGAGCATAAATTATGTCTGATCTCAAAAAGATGTATAAAACCATTATGGACGATCATTTTCCTGATGAAATGACAATTACGTTCGGTGATCAGAAACTGACATACAGGAAACGGGCATGGAAGATCCCTGATGAAAAGACCGGAGAGTTGATCGAAAAGGGCCTTCGTTATGGAGAAAACCCGGACCAGGAGGCGGCCTTATTCGAGTTGGTGAACGGCAACCTCGTTCTCGGCGACTGCCGCTTTATCGAGCCCGGGAATGGCCTGGTAAGCAGTGTCTCCGAGGAAGAAATGATCCAGGCCGGGAAGCACCCGGGCAAGACGAACCTGACTGACCTTGATAATGCGCTCAATATTCTGAAATACCTTTCCGACCGTCCTGCAGCCGTAATCCTGAAGCATAACAACCCCTGCGGCGCGGCTTATGGCAAAACGGTTGCCGAGGCATATGACCGGGCAAATATGGCCGACCGTATAGCAGCCTTCGGGGGCTGCCTTGTTGTCAACCGGCCGCTGGACAGGACAACGGCGGATATGGTGAGTGCCAACTATCTTGAGGTCGTCGCTGCTCCGGATTTTGAGGAAGGAGCTGTTGAGATCCTTGCGAAGAGGAAGAATCTGAGGATTGTCCGCATCAGCAAGATACAGAATCTCGAGGCCTTTCGCTCCAGCCGGTTTATTGATTTTAAGTGCCTTATCGACGGTGGTATTATTGTCCAGCAGTCGCCAGCCAACCGGATCCGGACGAAGGAGGATTTTCTGCCGGCGAAGGCTGTTTATAAAGGTAAAGAGTATGCCATCGAACGCCAGCCTGACACACAGGATTATGACGACATGCTTTTCGGCTGGAATGTCGAGCAGGGAATCACCTCAAATTCCGTTATCTATGTAAAAGACGGCGTTACGGTCGGCATAGGCACCGGCGAGCAGGACCGGGTCGGCGTGGCCGAGATCGCGGTTTTCAAGGCATATACAAAATATGCTGACGCGCTCTGCTTCAGAAAATACGGGGTTCCGTATAAGACGTATGAGCTTGAGGCATCCCGGGGCAAGCGCGACATAGCTGCTCTGCGGGAGATCGATGAACAGGCGAAGAAGGACAAGGGTGGGCTTGCGGGGTCGACCATGGTGTCTGATGCCTTCTTCCCCTTCAGGGACGGGATTGACGTCGGGATCAAGGAGGGCATTAGGGCAGTGGTTCAGCCCGGCGGCTCAGAGAGAGATTTTGAAGTAATCGGGGCCTGCAACCAGGCCAGCCCGAAGATTGCCATGGTTTTTACCGGTCAGCGTGCTTTTAAACACTGAATAATGAATATAAGTTTTTTTGCAATAAGCTGAAAAACTGTTGCAAAAGTAATTTTTTACATGTTATACTCATAACTTCCTAAACAGAAGACCTGTTATGAGGTTTTTTCGGTAGTTTCCTGGACAGCTCTGCCAAGGGACTTGACAAATAGAGGCTTCTCTGGTAGAATTTTAAGGTTTTTCCCTGAGAAGTATACATTATTGATTAATAATTTTATGGAGGAAAAGTGCCCACGATAGCGCAGTTAGTAAGACATGGCCGGAAGAGTCTGATAACGAAGACGAAGAGTCCTGCCCTGAAAGCCTGCCCCCAGAAAAGAGGGGTTTGCGTAAGGGTTTATACTACTACGCCTAAAAAGCCGAACTCGGCATTAAGGAAAGTTGCGAGGGTCAGGCTGACAAACGCCATGGAAGTTACCGCGTATATTCCTGGCGTCGGGCACAATCTTCAGGAGCATTCGATTGTAATGATCAGAGGCGGAAAGGTCAAGGACCTTCCCGGTGTCAGGTACCATATTATCAGAGGTGCGCTTGATTCGACGGGTGTGAGCGACCGTAGACGCGGACGTTCGAAATACGGAACTAAGAAGCCTAAGTAAACGGAGTAGACAATGCCAAGAAGAAGAGTTGCTGAAAAAAGAGAAGTACTGCCGGATCCGAAATATAATAGCAAGGTTGTGAGCAAGTTCATGAGTGCTATTATGCAGGATGGGAAGAAATCGACCGCCGAAGGCATCTGCTATGGCGCGTTTGAAGTCATACGGGAAAAGACGGGCAACGACCCGCTGAAGGTCTTCAAGACCGCACTTGAGAATGTGAAACCCCTCGTTGAGGTTAAGGCGAGAAGGGTCGGCGGTGCGACGTATCAGGTTCCGGTTGAGATCAGGCCCCAGCGCAGAATGGCACTTGCATCACGGTGGCTGATTTCTTATTCCAGGGCGCGCAATGAAAAGACGATGAGAGAGAGGCTTGCCGGTGAGCTGCTTGATGCGTTTAATAATACCGGTTCATCCATTAAAAAGAAAGAAGATACCCATAAAATGGCAGATGCTAACAAGGCCTTTGCGCATTATAGATGGTAGCGCGGATAGAGGAGAGATATTTTGTCAGCAATTTCATTAGAAAACACACGCAATATCGGGATCATGGCCCACATCGATGCCGGGAAGACCACAACCACCGAGAGGATCCTCTATTACACGGGTGTTACCTATAAAATAGGAGAGGTCCATGAGGGGACTGCGGTCATGGACTGGATGGTGCAGGAACAGGAAAGGGGTATCACGATCACCTCTGCGGCAACAACCTGCTCCTGGAGAGACACGCGTATCAATATAATCGACACCCCTGGCCATGTTGACTTCACGATCGAGGTTGAACGCTCCCTGCGGGTGCTTGACGGTGCGGTTGCTGCCTTTGATTCTGTTGCCGGCGTTGAGCCACAGTCAGAGACCGTCTGGAGACAGGCGGATAAATATAAAGTCCCCCGTATAGCCTTTATGAACAAGATGGACAGAATGGGGGCTGATTTTTTTATGGGTGTAGCAACGATGATCGACAGGCTTGGGGCAAACCCGGTTGCAGTCCAGATACCTATCGGCTCTGAAGATAACTTCCGCGGCCCTATCGACCTTGTGACGATGAAGGCCCTCTTTTATGACGATGAAACATTGGGCGCCAAGTTTGTTGAGGGTGATATCCCCGAGGAGTATATGGCTCAGGCAAAGGAATATAGAGAAAAAATGCTTGAGCAGCTATCTGATGTCGATGAGACGGTCATGGAGAAGTTTCTCGGGGGCGAAGCTATTTCTGCTGAGGAGATACGCGCAGCGCTGAGGAAAGGGACGATTTCGATGAAGATCAACCCTGTGCTCTGCGGTTCAGCCTTTAAAAATAAAGGGGTACAGCAGTTGCTGGATGCCATTGTCGATTACCTGCCGTCGCCGCTTGATGTCCCGCCGATGATCGGTAAAGATCCGGACAAGAAGGATGTTGATGTATTGAGAAAGCCCGACTCCAAAGAACCTTTTTCTGCGCTTGCCTTCAAGGTCATGACCGACCCTTTTGTCGGCCAGTTGACGTTTATCAGGGTCTATTCCGGTGTCATGAGTGCCGGGTCATATATCTATAATTCAACCAAAGGTACAAAAGAGCGCGTTGGCCGTCTCCTCCAGATGCATGCGAACAAAAGGGAGGATATCAAAGAGGTTTCTGCCGGTGATATTGCTGCTGCTGTCGGCCTGAAGAGCACGCTGACCGGAGATACCCTCTGTGATGAGAAAAACCCTATAATTCTTGAGGCTATGGAGTTTCCGGATCCCGTTATCTCGGTCGCGATAGAGCCGAAGACAAAGGTCGACCAGGAGAAGCTGGGACAGTCTCTCGGAAAACTTATGCAGGAAGACCCCTCCTTCAGGGTAACAACCAATGAAGAGACCGGACAGACGTTGATTGCCGGGATGGGTGAACTGCACCTTGAGATAATTGTTGACCGCCTGCTCAGGGAGTTCAAGGTCGGTGCAAATGTTGGCAAGCCTCAGGTTGCCTACAGAGAGACGATTAAGACAACCGCGAAGGCTGAGGGGAAGTTCGTCCGTCAGAGCGGAGGCCGGGGGCAGTATGGTCATGTCTATATTGAGCTTGGCCCTTCTGAGCCGGGAAAGGGATACGTATTTGAAACAAAGGTCGTTGGCGGCACGGTCCCGAGGGAATATTGGTCCGCAGTCGATAAGGGTATTAAAGAGGCGACTGAAAATGGTATACTTGCTGGCTATCCCGTTGTGGACGTAAAAGCGGTCTTGTACGATGGCTCATACCATGAAGTTGATTCGTCAGAGATGGCATTTAAAATAGCCGGATCCATGGCCTTCAAGGAAGCGGCAAAGAAGGCTAAGCCGGTCATAATGGAGCCGATCATGAATGTCGAGGTCGTGACCCCTGAAGACTACATGGGGGATGTTATCGGCGACCTTAACTCCAGAAGAGGAAAGATTCAGAGTATGGAGAAGCGGGGCAAGGCCCAGGTGATAAAGTCCCAGGTGCCGCTTTCGGAGATGTTCGGTTATGCTACAGACCTGAGGTCAAAGACCCAGGGACGGGCAACGTACACAATGCAGTTTGCAGTTTATGAAGAGGTCCCCAAGGGGATTGCTGACGGCATTATCGCCAAGGTTAAAGGCGAATAATCGAGCGTTATTGGTTTTATTGACATTATAAGTTGAAACTGATAAGGAAGGTGAAAAGAGATGGCAAAGGCAAAATTTGAGAGGACGAAGCCACATTGCAACGTAGGGACGATAGGGCACGTTGACCATGGGAAGACGACGCTGACGGCGGCGATCACGAAGGTGCTGGCGATGAAGGG
>JBARHQ010000002.1:0-7702 GCA_049799315.1 Thermodesulfovibrionales bacterium
CCTTTCTTGTAAGCCCGGTACGTTGCGGTGACATTGCTTCCCATCGCATTCGTTGAGAGATAGAAGACATTTGTATAGCCGCCGGTACAGAGGCAGACCGCATCGGCCGCATAACAGCTTATCTTGCCCGTTACCATGTCGCGTACGGTAATCCCTTTGGCCTCTTTGTCCACAACAACGAGGTCGAGCATTTCCGTGCGGGGATGAAGCCTGACGGTTCCGGCTGCCACCTGGCGGGAAAGTGCAGAATAGGCCCCCAGCAGCAGTTGCTGCCCGGTCTGTCCCCTGGCGTAAAATGTGCGTGAGACCTGTGCCCCGCCGAAGGAGCGGTTGTCGAGATATCCGGCGTAGTCACGCGCAAAGGGCACTCCCTGGGCTGCGCACTGATCGATGATATGATTGCTTACTGTCGCCAGCCGGTATACGTTCGCCTCACGTGCCCTGAAATCTCCTCCCTTGATCGTATCATGGAAGAGCCGGAAGATGCTGTCTCCGTCATTGGGATAGTTCTTCGCTGCGTTGATGCCTCCCTGCGCCGCGATGCTGTGGGCGCGGCGGGCGCTGTCCTGGCAGCAGAAGGCATCGACGTTATAGCCGAGTTCCCCCAGGGTTGCCGCTGCCGAGGCACCGGCAAGCCCGGTACCGACAACGATGATCCTGTATTTTCGCCTGTTGGCCGGGTTGACGAGCCTCATCTCCTGACAGTGCTTATGCCACTTTTCCGGGAGTGGCCCTGAGGGGCATTTCCCGTCGAGAATCGTCACTGTTTCACCCCTGATCTTGTTTTAACTGTTATTTTCATTATTCTCATCCCTTATCTAAACTACTTAAGAAGTCCCGTGAAAACAACTATCGGAAATGCTGCATAACCCAGAAAAATAAGGATTGCAGCAAAGGCCCCGGCCTTCATCACATTCGGAAGGGTCTTCCCGTTGTTCAGTCCCAGTGTCTGTACAGCACTCTGGATGCTGTGCATGAGGTGCAGGCCCAGCACGACCATGGCCCCAAGATACAGCAGGGAGATAAAAAGCCTTCTGAAACTGAGCACAACCATCGTAAAGACATCGGGCCGGCCCATGCTATCCGGGTGCGTGAGCGCAGAAATCCCGGGACTGATGATCTGAAACGTGAAATGGAGGAGATGGAATAAAATAAATCCCCCGATCAGAAGTCCTGACCAGATCATGCTTCTCCCTGCAAACGTTGCTGCACGATCTTCTTTAACTGCATATGCCCGCGGTTTAGCGGCCTTGTTTTCCAGTGTCAGCTGAATGCCGCAAAAAACATGAAGCAACAAAAAAGTAAGCATGGCCAGACGGAAGGCCCAGACCAAAGCACCGAAGCGGTGAAGCGCGGCCGCATAGGCATTGATGCCCTCGGGTCCGTAATAAAGGGTGGTATTCCCGAGCAGATGCATCAGGACAAAGGCGAGCATCGACAACCCGGTTACGGACATAACCATTTTTCTTCCCACAGAGCTTTCCAATACACGCATGCCTTGGCCTGCCATCTCCCTAGTGGTTGTTATAGCACAAGATCGTCTTTATCCTTTTTCGCATAGCCGATGCCCTTAAGGGCTGCCTCTATCTCGTCGAGGATTGCGGGGTCGTCGATCGTCGAGGGGACCTTAAACTCTTCTCCGTCGGCAATCTTCCGCATCGTACCGCGGAGGATCTTTCCTGACCGGGTCTTGGGAAGTCTTCCCACAACCGCTGTTTCTTTATAGCAGGCAATGGGGCCGATCTCATCCCTGATAAGCTTTGTCAGCTCCTTCCTGATCGCCTCAGGAGTCTTCTTGGCCCCTGCCTTGAGGACCGCAAAGCCGACCGGCAGCTGTCCCTTCAGCGAGTCTCCCGCGCCGATGACCGCACATTCGGCAACATCGGGGTGCGTTGCGATGATCTCCTCCATCTCGCCGGTGGAAAGCCTGTGTCCTGCGACATTGATCACGTCATCGACACGGCCCATAACAAACACATAGCCGTCTTCGTCTTTATATCCGCCGTCAGCAGTAAAGTAATACCCGGGAAACATGTTCATGTATGCCTGGAGAAAACGGTCATCCGCATTCCAGAGAGTCGGCAGGGTCCCGGGAGGCAGCGGCAGTTTTATGGCAACGAGCCCCTCCTGTTTGGGCCCGAGGGTCTTTCCATCGGGATCAAGGATCTGGACATCATACCCCGGTACCGGTTTTGTGGAAGACCCCGGCTTGACACGGAACTGTTCAATCCCCATGCAGTTTGCTGTAATCGGCCAGCCGGTCTCGGTCTGCCACCAGTGGTCTATGACAGGTTTTTTCAGGCGGTCATGTGCCCAGTGGTAGGTGTCCGGATCAAGGCGCTCGCCTGCCAGGAAGAGATACTGAAATTTGGAAAGGTCAAACTTTTTAATATAATCCCCGATAGGGTCATCTCTCTTGATGGCCCGGAATGCGGTCGGAGCGGTGAACAGGGTCTTGACGCCATGCTGGGAAATGACCCTCCAGAAGGCCCCGGGGTTCGGAGTGCCTACCGGCTTTCCTTCATACAATACCGTGGTGCAGCCGGTGATGAGCGGGCCGTAGATTATATAGGAATGACCGACAACCCAGCCTACATCAGAGGCGGACCAGAAGACCTCCCCGGGCCCGGTGTTGTATATATTCTCCAGACTCCACCTCAGCGCAACGGCGTGGCCGCCGTTGTCCCGGACGATCCCCTTGGGGATTCCAGTGGTCCCGGAGGTATAGAGGATATAAAGCGGATCTGTGGCCTTTACCGGTACACAGGCCGCAGGCTCGGCTGCTGCAAGCTGCTGCCAGTCGAGGTCACGGTCCCTGAAGAGGGCTGCCTTAACGAACTGTCTCTGGAAGACTACGCATTTCTCAGGTTTGTGTTTGGCCAACTCGATGGCCTTGTCGATCATCGGTTTGTATTCAAGAATCCTGGCGCCCTCCAGGGCACCGGAGGCAGTGAGCACAACCTTGGGCTTTGCATCATCGATCCGGATTGCCAGTTCATGGGGTGCGAACCCGCCGAAGACAACAGAGTGGACGGCCCCAAGACGTGCGCAGGCAAGCATCGCAATTGCTGCCTGGGGAATCATCGGCATATAAATGATCACCGTGTCCCCCTTGCCCACACCAATCCCCTTCAGTCCGCCGGCAAAACGGGCAACCATGTCCAGGAGTTCGGCGTAGGTGAATTTCTGTATTGTATTGGTTACCGGGCTATCATAGATAAGGGCTGTCTGGTCCGCCCTTCCCCTCTCGACATGCCGGTCAAGGGCGTTGTAACAGGTGTTCAGCTCTCCTCCGGCAAACCAGCGGTAAAAAGGCTTGTTCGAATCATCGAGGACCTTGTCCCATTTTTTATACCAGTCGATCGCCTCAGCCGCTTCTCCCCAGAAGCCGGCGGGGTCCTTAATGCTCCTCTGAAATACCTCCTCGTACCTGCTCATAGATGTTACCTCCCGTTTCATTATATATTTATTGTCTCAAGTCCAACAAAAAACGCAGATTACACCATGTCATCTACCATAGTCTATAAAGCTATTCACAGGAAAGCAACCCCCGCAGCACATACGGAAGGATGCCTTCATGCCGGAAATAATCAACCTCGACAGCCGTATCGATGCGTGACAGAAGTCTGACCTCCCGGCTGCTGCCGTCCCTGCGTCTTATTATAAGGGCAATATCCTGCTGTGGTCTGAGATTGGCCAATCCCCCGCTACCGAATATGATATCAAACTCTTCATCTCCCCTGATATCCAAAGACTGCACTGAATCGGCGCCCTTGAACTGCAGCGGCAGAACCCCCATGCCGACAAGATTAGACCGGTGGATCCGCTCAAAGCTCCGTGCGATTACCGCCCTGACACCGAGAAGCTGTGTGCCTTTTGCCGCCCAATCCCTGGAGGACCCGGTACCGTATTCTTCACCGCTGAATATGACGGTGGGAGTCCCCTGCGCAAGATACTTTATGGCGGCATCATAGATAAACATCCGCTCCCCCGAGGGCTGGAACACCGTGACGCCTCCTTCCTGCCTGCGGCCGTTGTCATCCGGGGGCATCATCAGATTATGGATGCGTACATTGGCGAAGGTGCCGCGTATCATGACATCATGATTGCCCCTGCGGGTACCATAGCTCTGGAAGTCGGCCTTTGGCACGCCATTTTCTGCCAGATATATTCCGGCAGGCGAGTTTTCCCTGATGGGGCCTGCAGGACTGATATGGTCGGTTGTGATCGAGTCACCGAAGATTCCGAGCACGCGGGCTCCGCTGATTTCTCTGCCCGTGGCGGGCTGCAGGGTGAAGTCTCCGAAAAACGGAGGCTCTGCAATATAGGTGGATTTCGGCCAGTCGTAGACTTCTCCTGAAACAGACGCGACCCTGTTCCATAATACATTGTCTTCCGTGAAGTCTCTGTAGAGGCGGTTAAAGACTTCCGGATCAGTAGCAAACTTCATTACCGCAGCCACCTCTGTACTGTCCGGCCAGATGTCCCTGAGATAGACTTCCCTGCCATCGCTGCCGGTGCCGAGAGGTTCCCCCTCGAGGTTTCTGAGCACGGTGCCTGCAATAGCAAAGGCCACAACAAGAGGCGGACTCATCAGGAAATTGGCCCGCAGGTTAGCGTGAATGCGCGCCTCGAAATTGCGGTTGCCCGAAAGTACCGCGGCGCAGACCAGGTCATTTCTGACAATAGCCTCTTCTATCCCAGGATCCAAAGGGCCTGCATTGCCGATGCAGGTGGCACAGCCATAGGCAACAATAGAAAATCCAAGTCTTTCGAGATAAGGCAGCAGGCCTGCATTCCTGAGATAATCATGCACAACGCGTGAACCTGGAGAAAAAGATGTCTTGACGTTCCTGTTTACCTTGAGGCCTTTCTCTACCGCCTTTTTTGCCAGGAGGCCGGCGGCAAGCAGCACCCCGGGGTTCGACGTGTTGGTACACGAGGCGATGGCTGCGATCAGTATATCGCCTGATCCGATGTCTGATGCAGCGTCTGATCCCGGACCTGACCCCGGGTCTGGCAATGGGTCTGACCCCGTGTCCGGCCCAATGTCTGACAATGAGTCGGGCTGTTCTTCTGTCCTGAAGCGTACCGGGAGGTCCTCAGTCTTCTTTGCAAACCCGTTCTCAGCAGCAGGTCTCTTAAACAGATCAGTAAATCTGGATTTAAGGTCCCGGAGCTCGATCCGGTCCTGGGGCCGCTTCGGCCCGGCAACAGATGGTTTAACTGAGGAGAGGTCCAGTTCGAGCACCCTTGAGTAATCAATTTCACCAGGTTCAGGTATCCCGTATATTTTCTGCGCCATAAAGTATTCCTGAAACGCCGAGATTTCGGCATCAGTACGGCCACTGCCACGGAAAAACTCCACCGTAGTATCGTCAACAGAAAAATACCCCATTGTTGCACCGTATTCCGGCGCCATATTAGCGACCGTTGCCCGGTCAGGCAGGGAGAGGGAGGCCGCGCCTTTTCCCACGAACTCCACAAAAGCTCCGACAACTTTGGCCTTGCGGAGCACCTCGGTGATGGTCAGGGCCAGGTCAGTGGCGGTCACGCCCTCCCTCAGCCTGCCTGTCAGGTTTACTCCTATGACGTCAGGGGTAAGGAAGTAGACCGGTTGTCCCAGCATCCCTGCCTCTGCCTCGATCCCTCCCACACCCCATCCCACAACGCCGATGCTGTTGATCATGGTGGTGTGGCTGTCCGTTCCGACAAGGGTATCAGGATAGTATATGCCTTCTCTGTTGTGCACCCCCCTTGCGAGGTATTCCAGGTTCACCTGATGCACAATGCCGACGCCGGGAGGCACAACCCTGAATGTCTTAAACGCGTTCATCCCCCATTTCAGGAACTGATAGCGCTCGCGGTTCCGGCTGAACTCCAGCTCCATGTTCTTCCGGAGCGCAGCGGGCTCCCCGTAATAATCGATCTGAACCGAGTGGTCCACAACCAGATCAACAGGGACAAGCGGCTCGATAATGCCGGGGTTTCTGCCCATCCGTAAGGCCACCCCGCGCATCGCCGCAAGATCGCAGAGGAGGGGAACTCCGGTGAAGTCCTGGAGGACAATGCGCGCCACCACAAAGGGGATCTCTTCAGTGCGCGGCGCGTTGGGTCTCCATCCCGCAAGCTGACGTATGTGTTCTTCGGTGATCTTGCTGCCGTCAAAATTCCGCAGTACGGACTCCAGAACTATGCGGATCGATACCGGCAGACGGGAGATCCTGCCGAATCCGGCATCCTCCAGAGAGGGAAGAGAATAGTACTTCCCCTGATTACCATGTTCCGGGGCAAAATCCCGGAGTGTATCGAACAGGTTGTGCTTCATGGCAACCTGCTTACTGTCGTGCCGGCCAACACAGAGCCGGATTCGGCAGGGAGCACGGGAGCGACAGGCTTCTGAGCGGTTACCATGATTGCTGCCGATGCTATATCACGAACATATCGACGAATTCATTCACCGGCATGGAATCAAGCTTTGCCTTGTTCAGACATACTTCCAGGATCGCATTCTGCTGCTTTGCAGGAAAACGGCGTGCCAGGTTTGTCCTGAACTTCTCAACGAGCACGGGCATGCCTTCTTTCCGGCGACGGCGGTGACCGATGGGGTACTCGACCTCTATCTTTCCGGTCTTCGAGCCGTCTTTAAAATAGACCTGGATCGTATTGGCGATGGAACGTTTTGCCGGATCGTGATAATCCCTTGTATACCGGGGGGCTTCAAGGCAGGTCATCTTGTCACGCAGGTTATCAATGCGGGGGTCAGCAGCAATGATATCCTCATAGTGGGCAGAGGTGAGCTGCCCGAAGATGAGACCGACGGCCACCATGTACTGAATGCAGTGGTCGCGGTCTGCCGGGTTGTGCAGCGGCCCTTTTTTATCGATGATCCTGATGGCAGACTCATGCGTGATGATCTCGATTTTTTTGATCTGGTCAAGCCGGTCCTTCACCTTTGGATGGAGCTGCATGGCGCACTCCACTGCGGTCTGGGCATGGAACTCTGCAGGGAAGGAGATCTTGAAGAGGACCTGCTCCATGACATAGGACCCGTAAGGCCGTTGAAACCTGAACTGGTTTCCCCTGAAAAGGGCATCATAGAAGCCCCAGGTCTTGGCTGTAAGCACCGACGGATACCCCATTTCGCCTTTCAAAGTCATGAGCGCAAGCCTGACGCCGCGTGCTGTTGCGTCCCCTGCTGCCCAGGATTTCCTTGAGCCGGTGTTCGGGGCGTGGCGATAAGTTCTTAGAGACTGCCCGTCAACCCAAGCATTCGAAACAGCGTCGATGATCTCTTCCTTTGTGCCGCCGAGCATCTGTGTTGCGACTGCAGTGGTGGCGACCTTTACCAGGACGACATGGTCCAGCCCGACCCGGTTGAAGGCGTTCTCAAGGGCGATGACTCCCTGTATCTCATGGGCCTTGACCATGGCAGTAAGGACGTCTTTCATCTTGAGTGGCGTTCTGCCTTCTGAAACCGCCCTGCGGGAAACATAGTCGGCAACACCGAGGATCCCTCCGAGGTTGTCCGAGGGGTGGCCCCATTCTGCAGCTAGCCAGGTGTCGTTGAAGTCCAGCCAGCGAATCATTGTCCCGATGTTGAAAGCCGCCTGGATAGGGTCGAGCTGGAACTGGGTCCCCGGGACCTTCGCGCCGTTTGGAACAATCGTTCCGGGAACGATCGGCCCCAGAAGCTTGGTGC
>JBARHQ010000003.1:0-6738 GCA_049799315.1 Thermodesulfovibrionales bacterium
CCTACAGGTTTTCAATCGCCTTCAAACTCCGTTTGATAATAGGCCTTATAGCCGCCGGCTGCAAGCTTCTTTGCGCCTCCCACATCCGGCAGATTGACGATAAAGGCCATCTCCACCACTACGCCGCCGAGTTTTTCTATCAGAGCAGCGGCGGCAAGAGCAGTGCCACCGGTTGCGAGAAGGTCATCCACGAGAAGGACCTTCTCCCCTTTTGAAATCGCATCTTTATGTATCTCGATCTTATCGATGCCGTATTCAAGGGCATATTCATGGCTTATCGTCTCTCCGGGGAGTTTCCCTGCCTTCCTGACGGGGATAAACCCTTTTCCGAGGGTATAAGAAAGCGCGCCGCCGATGATGAAACCGCGAGACTCGATGCCGACGATCGTATCAAAATGAACGTCACCTTTGATATATCTCTGGGTAAAATTATCGATCACCAGTCTGAAGCCAACGGGGTCCTTGATCAGAGTTGTGATGTCCCTGAACATGATCCCCTTCTTCGGATGATCAGGGATGGTCCTGATTCTCGATTTTATCGACATAAAAAACCTCCGTTATTATGAGCAACTGCACTCAGTATTTTTTATCCTGGAGATCGCACTGACCAGAAGTCTCTTCACATTTTCGGAATTCTTATTCATGATCGCAAGGATCATCTCCCAGGTCACCGACTCCTCCCCCTCTTTCCAGCAGTCATAGTCCGTCGACATAGCGATCGACTGATAACAGATACCTGCCTCACGGGCGAGTATCACCTCGGGAACCGTCGACATATTAATGACATCTGCACCGAACATCCTGAACATATGCGACTCTGCCTTTGTCGAAAAGCGCGGGCCTTCAATCGTGATGACCGTCCCGCCGTTATGGTGCCTCAGCTTCAGTTCTTTCGCCGAGGAAACAAGAATTTTTCTGAGGTCAGCGCAGAACGGCTCGGCCATGGGTGTATGTACCACTTTTTTATCATGAAAGGTAAGATTGCGGTGTCTCGTAAAATCAATAAACTGGTCGACAAAAACCAGATCACCCGGTTTTATCTTTTCCCTGAGTGAACCGACCGCAGTCGTAGCGAGGATATGGGTGCAGCCTTCCTTTTTCAGGGCAGAAACGTTTGCCCTGAAGTTGACGCCTGTCGGGTAGATCGAATGCTTTTTCCCGTGACGGGCGAGAATGACGACATCTGTTTCGTCGATCTTACCCACGGTCAGCTCCGAAGACGGACTGCCATAGGGAGTTTTTACTTTTTTTTCCTTCTTGCTCTTTAAAAGCTGTGGGTCGTCAAGCCCGGACCCGCCGATGATGCCGATCTTTACACCTGTCATTCTTCTTCCTCCCTTGGGTAATAGTAACCGAACTATTTTTTTGAAACCTCTTTCAGCCAGGTAATCCAGTCGGCAATGCCTTCACCGGTCCTGCAGGAGACCTCGAATATCTTCAGCCCGGAATTGAGTGACAACGCGTCTTTCCTGATCTTCTCCATATCAACATTCGTGTAGGGTACAAGATCGACCTTGTTCAGGACAAGAGCCGAGGATTCCTGGAACATAAGAGGATATTTCAGCGGCTTGTCGTGTCCCTCGGTAATGCTCAGGAGCATAACCTTCATATTCTCACCTACCTTGAACTCCGCAGGGCAGACAAGATTGCCGACGTTCTCGATAACAAGAATGTCCAGGGTATTGAGCGGCAACTCGCCCAGGACCTCGTAAATCATATTCGCATCGAGGTGACAGGCACCGCCTGTATTGATCTGGACCACCGGGGCCCCGAGCCGTTCAACACGTTCGGCGTCATCCGTACCTGCGATATCTCCTTCGATAACGCCGATCTTCATATCTGTCTTCTGTTCGAGCGTCTTTTCGAGCAGCGAGGTCTTCCCGGCCCCCGGTGCGCTCATGAGATTTATCACAAAAACGCCGGCCTTATCAAAAAGCCGTCTGTTTTCGAGCGCTATCCTGTCGTTCGCCTCAAGTATTTTTGTCGCTACCTTTACCTTCATGAAACCTCCATATCGATTATATCAAGCTCGCGGCCGGCGGTCATAAAAAAAGACAGGCCGGCGCATGCCGGACAGGCAAGGACATATTCTGCCTCTGTGGTAAAGACCGCGCCACAGTCGCGGCAACTGCCGGTCAGGGGAATCTCCTCGATCTCAAGCAGTGCGGCCGCTGCGATAGAATCACCCTTTATCGCATCGAACGCAAAAGCGAGGGCGTCCGGCATTATACCGGACGCCCTGCCTATTTTGATTCGTACCGCATCTATCCTGGAATAGCCCTCTTTCCTGCACTGTGCCGTAACGATATCGAGCAGATTTAGGGCTATCGAGACTTCATGCATCTATGCCAGAGATTGCCCCATTACGCCTTGGAGAGCCTCTCCTTTTCCTTTTCGTAGGCATCTTTCCCGGCATCAACCGCGGCCTTGAATATTGACTTCTTTGAGTCATACATCCCCTTGCCCTCATCAACAAAATCAGTGACCGAATGCTTTGCCTGGTCAACGAGCCCTGTTGCCTTTTCCTTTACCTGGTCTGCCAGCCCTGTGGTCTTGTCCTTCACATCATCGGCAAATTCCTTGATCTTCTTCCTGGTCTCCTCACCGGACTGCGGCGCCAGCAAAAGGGCAAGCCCTGCGCCGACAATGCCGCCGAGCAGAAAAGACATGAGCACTGAACCTGAGCTAAAACCTTCTTCTTTCATTTTTTTCTCCTCTCTTTAGTAGATTTGCAAGAATAAAACCTATGGCAGCCGTAACCCCGGTCCTCAGGCTCATGACACGGATCGCCGTCGAAGCTCCGGTGCTGCTGACAAGAGCATTGACAGCACTCACGGACCGACCGACATCTCCAACCGCCCTCGAAAAGATCTTGACATCCTCAGTCACCTGCTCAACATTCCCGGTAACGTTGTTCAGCGTTCTGAGGTTCTTCTGGAGTTCATCCAGCGCAGGATTCAGATTTCTCTCGATAGTGTTCCTGAGCGCCTCAACCGTGCGCCTCAACTCAACCAGCAGCGGAACAAGGTATGCAGCAACGGCCCCGAGAGCAACCGCAATAATAATCAGCCATATATTGTTCATAAGATTCCGCCTCCTTCCAAGATTATATCACACTATCAGGCTCATGATAATCTAAGAACAAATCCCTCCAGCGGGCCGACTATTATATGTCCCATTCCAGGAACTGCAATAATCAGCATGCCTTACTGATCTTTTTATAAATTGTAGTTATAACTGTATGATAAGTAAAGGATTTTATGGTATCCTGTAGCATCATGACCGATGAATACCTGATCAGGAGGACTCTGACGCTGGCCGCACGGGCATATGGAAGGACAAGCCCGAACCCGATGGTGGGTGCTGTCGTCCTTAAAGGCAGCAGGATTGTCGCTGAAGGTTATCACAAAAAGGCCGGGACACCGCATGCAGAGGCTATAGTCCTCGAAAAATCCGGCGAAGAGGCCCGGGGCGCAACGCTCTATGTCAGTCTGGAACCATGCTGTCACCGGGACAAGCGGACCCCTCCCTGCACTGAAAATATCATATCGTCGGGCATAAGAAAGGTCGTCATAGCGATGCAGGACCCTAATCCAAAGGTTGGCGGAAAAGGGATTGAAGAACTTCGCAAGGCAGGGATAGAGGTTGTGTCGGGCATACTTGAGGAAAGGGCCCGCATGCTGAATGAATATTATATCAGGCATATCACGACCGGCAGGCCGTTCGTAATCCTGAAGGCAGCGATGACCCTGGATGGTAAGATAGCAACTCCGGAGGGTGAATCAAAATGGATAACCGGCGAAAAAGCCCGCCGAGAGGTCCATCGGCTGAGGGGTGGGGTAGATGCGATCCTGACTGCCATCGGTACGGTAAAGGCCGACGATCCCAGTCTGACCTGCCGGACAGGGAGACATAAAAACCCGCTCCGTATCATCATCGATCCCAGGCTGGAGATCAGTGAGGAGGCCCGCGTGCTGACGGCCCCACCGGAGACGGTAATCGTTACAAAAAAAAATGGCCATGAGAAAAAAAAGGCATTACTCAGAGAAAAAGGCATCATCATCCTTGAACATGAGGGGGAACGGGCTGACCTCGCCGCACTGATGCAGGAAATGGGAAAGAAGGGCATCATGTCTGTCCTGGTCGAGGGTGGCTCGTCACTGAATGCCTCCGCGCTTGAAAGTGGCATCGTGGACAAGGTACTTTTTTTCATAGCACCGAAAATCATCGGGGGGAAGGAGTCCTTCCCTGTTGTCGGGGGTCGGACATACAGAAACCTGGCCCGGGCATATCGAGTTTCCGATACCCGTATAAAAAAGTTCGGGGATGATATACTGATTTCCGGGTATATGGAGAAATAACAATGTTATTGCATTGCCTGTCAGCAGATGTTAAGATTTTTTCATACAACAACGGAGTGTGGGCCTGTCATCAATAACGTAAGGCAACTCAACAAACCAGGAGGTTTCATGGCAGAGGCAAAAAAAATTTACCCGGTGGACATCATCGAATTTCATATGGGCCGGATCATGAAAGTCCTCGGAATTCCGGGATAGCAGCCATGTCGTCAAAGTCCTCTGTTAAAATCATCTTGCGGCGCTCGCCCGAATTCAGCAGCAATATCGTCGTTGATAATATGACCTACCATGTCCAGACAGAGGACCTTGGAAAGAAAACCTGCATGATAGCCACCCGGATCTATCAGAGCGGCGAGGTCGTCTTCTCCCGGGACTCCGACTATTCACATCTTCTGAAATTGAAGGGCTTTGATGAAAAGCTCCAGACTATGATGGAAAACCAGCACAAGTCTACAACGGATTTTTTTGTGCGCGAGCAGTCAGCCAAACAGAAGCAGAAATCCCACTATTTTGAAGAAGTCCAGGGCCTGCTGAGAAAGGGTGATGGAAGGTCAGCCAACATATTACTCGAAGAGGCGCTCAGGAAATTTCCGGGGGACCCCTTCCTCCTCTCTTATTACGGATGCCTCGTGGCTATCGTCAGAAACAATCCCCGGGAGGGTATATCGATCTGTCGTGATGCCATCAGGCGTCTCGACGAGACAATACCGTTCGGAAGCGAGTTCTTCTATCCTGTATTCTATCTTAATCTCGGAAGGGCCTATCTGAAGGCTGAAAAGAAACAGGAGGCAATAAACGCATTTTATCGCGGACTGAAAAATGACCCTGACAATAAGGACATTCACCAGGAACTTGTGAAGCTCGGGAACCGTCGCAGACTCCCGCTCCCCTTCCTGGAGCGGTCCAATCCGATCAACAAATATATCGGAATGCTGATCTCAAAAGACCAGAAAAAATAATCATGGTTTGTCATCCTCGGGCTTGACCCGGGGATCCAGGACAAATTGAAAACAGTAGATTCCCGATTAAGGACTTCGGGAATGACGGACAAAAAGAAGAGTTTATGGATTGCCGGTAATTATGCTGCAGATCTCCTTATAACGCTCCAGTGCCCTGGCTACCACCGCATCAGGAAGCACCGGCCCCGGATAGGTCTGGTCCCAGTCCAGCGTCAGGAGATAGTCCCGGATGATCTGTTTGTCATAACTGTCCTGAGATCTGCCTGGCTGATAGGTCTTCACCGACCAGAATCGCGACGAATCAGGCGTGAGCACCTCGTCGATCAGGATCAGTCTGTTGTCGTACATCCCGAATTCAAACTTGGTATCGGCAATGATTATTCCCTTCTTCTCCGCCATCGCCCCGGCCTTTTTGTAGATGCGAAGACTGGCGTCCCGCAACTGCACAGCCATCTCATCGCCGACAATGGCCCGCATCTCATCAAAACCTATATTGACATCGTGTCCCTCGTCGGCCTTGGTACTCGGCGTAAAAATAGGCTCATCCAGCTTCGACGACTCAACCATTCCGGCAGGCAGTCCGATCCCGCAGACAGACCCCTTTGCCTGGTATTCCTTCCACCCGGACCCGGACAGGTATCCGCGTACAATGCACTCGACCGGCATAGGCCGGGCCTTTTTCACCAGCATGCTCCTGCCGCTCAGCACCTTTTCATATTTATGAAGAAGGGCCGGATAGTCCCTGACCTCAGTCGCCACAATATGGTTCGGCATGATCTCTTTCATCTGGTCGAACCAGTATAACGATATCTGCGTCAGGATCTTCCCCTTGGCCGCGATGCCGTTCGGAAGCACAACGTCAAAGGCAGAAACCCTGTCAGTGGCTATGATCAGAAGATGGTCATCGATCTCATAGACATCACGGACCTTCCCCCGCCTCACCAGCTTCAATTCGCTAATGTTTGTTTCAGTAATGACGTCTGTCCCGAGCCCTCCTGAAGTAGTCACCTACGCAGTCATCCTCATCGCCTGGAGACGGGCGATCCTTTCTGCCACAGGAGGATGTGTACTGAAAAGTTTCATCATTCCGCCACCGCTGAAAGGACTGACGATCATCATATGGGCAGTCGCAGGCTGCGCATCCATCGGGATCATCTGTGCCCCCTGCTCCAATTTCCGCAAGGCACCGGCAAGAGGGACAGGGTTGCCGAGCAGACGGGCCCCGCCTTCATCAGCAGAATATTCCCTCGACCGCGAGATAGCCATCTGGATAAGCATGGCAGCGATCGGGGCCAATATCATCATCACAATTCCCGCAAGCGGACTACCCCCCTCGTCATCATTATGCCTGCCTCCCATAAACAGGGCCATATGGCCCAGGTAGCTTATAGCACCGGCGATTGTCGCAGCAACCGTCCCGA
>JBARHQ010000004.1:0-30542 GCA_049799315.1 Thermodesulfovibrionales bacterium
TATTACTGGTATTACTGCAGGAATCCGAAGGGTTATTATCCATATGTAAAGAGTTGCCCCGATGGATGGAAGAAGGTCCTTCCGACTCCTCCTCCTTCGGATGGAAAGGAGTAGTACCATGAAGATAAAGACAGGGGTTGCATTGTTGATGCTTGGTGTCTTGCTGGTGGCAGGTTGTGCCACCGTACCAACCGGTCCGCGCGTGATGGTTCTTCCGGGCCATGGAAAACCGTTTGAGGTATTTCAGGAAGACGACGCTATATGCAGGAGATGGGCTGCGCAGCAGATTGGGATGACCCAGGAGCAGGCTGACCAGGAAGTCACAAGGTCAGCTGTTGCCGGCACGGCAATCGGTGCGGGGATTGGGGCTGCCATAGGTTCATCAGTCGGAAAAGTCGGGGGAGGGGCTGCCATAGGCGCAGGATACGGTCTGCTTGCCGGTCTTGCGTCCGGACATGATTCCAGTCGTGTATACGGCTGGGAGGCGCAGCGCAGATATGATATGGCCTATCAGCAGTGTATGTATTCAAAGGGTAACCAGGTGCCGGGGTCCCGTTACAGGTCGCGACGCGATGAAAGGTTCATGCCGCCGCCCCCTGATCTTGATCAGGAGCCGGATGGCAGGCAACCGCTTAACCAGGCACCGCCAGCCAGAACGCTCAAATAGTGCAGCAGGCCATGTATTGTCGGTAAGCGGCGACAAATGAATAAACTGGGGTCAAGAACCTCTAAAATGGAAAATGTGATCTTATAGGGGTACAGAGTGAAGTCATTCTGTACCCCTTTTATTTTGTTATTCTTATAGTGCTTCGCCAGTCTCCCCGCAAACCACCCGGTTTCGTCCAGACCTTTTCGCCATGTAGAGGGCCTTGTCCGCTTCGTTAATCAGTTCAGCTCCGGTGCTTCCCGGCGCAGGGCACGCCACTCCGCAGCTGAACGTGACCGAGAAAAGGCCTTCGCGGCTGGTATGGCGGATCTTCGCAAAATCCTCCCGCAGTTCGTTCAGAATCCTCTGTGCCGTCCGGCCGTCGGTGTCCGTCAGAATAACCGCAAACTCCTCTCCGCCGAAGCGACCCACGGTGTCTGTAGTTCGCAACCGCTGCTTCAGCAGGCGGGACAGGCTTTTTATGACCTGGTCGCCTACCGGGTGACCGTGGGTGTCGTTCACAGACTTAAAATGGTCGATATCGATCATGGCAAAGGAGAGATTCGTCTTCTGACGTGAGGCACGTGATAATTCGATGTCCAGCTGTTCCTTCGTCTTCGTATGGTTCAGAAGCCCTGTGAGTCCGTCGTAAAGCATGAAGGAGCGGAGCGTGCGGTAACGGTCCGCGCGAAGCGTCACCGACGTGATAAGGTGGTCGGGCTGAATCGGCTTCGTGAGAAAATCGTCGCCGCCCCGGCCCATAGCGGCAAGTTGCCGGTTGACGTCCGTTTCAGAGGACAGGTAAACGATCGGGATGTCGATGTATGTCTCGTCCTGGCGTATCAGTTTGGCCAGGTCCATCCCGCTGCAGCCCGGCATGTAGACATCCATCAGGATCAGCTCTGGCCTGAAGTCGATAAGGAAGTCCATCGCCCGTTCGGGTTCGATGACTACTGCGGCCGTCATGCCCGCCTGCCGCAGAACGGTCGCATGGTAGTCGGCCAGTAGCGGTTCGTCGTCTATAATCAGGATGCGGAAGGGAACGCGGGGCCTTCTTGCCGTCAGGACATCGAGCCTGTCGATCATCCGTCCGACATCCGCAGGTTTGACGAAATAGGCGTCGCCGCCGGATCGCACGGCCTGCAGCCGACTGCTGAAATCGCTGGAGCTTGACAGGAACATCACCGGGATCGGCGTTTTGCGTCCACGCTGGATCTCAGCAACTGCATTGGCTCCGGCGACATTGCCTTCCGGAAACGACAGGTCCATGATAATGATCTGTGGCGTCGATATCTTCAGCGCATCAGTGAGAGCTGCAAGAGTGCTGAAGCTGGAAATCCGGTATCCATAACAACGGAGCTGAGCCGCGACAGACTCGCACACCAGGGGATCATCATCGACCAGGAATATCTCGTCGCTGTCCGTCCGGATGGGGAATGCTTCGGGGACGGCCTCCTGCGGAGCCTGTTCGGGCAGGAAGACGGCAGTTTCCTTGCAGGCAGCCTTGAGCGCTGCGAGATGTTCGCCGGCTGCCGGGACAACGCCCTCGCTGATGGCCGTTCGGAGCATCACCTCCATGGATCGCGCCGCACCCCGTACTGCAGAGAATCCGAAGGTGCCCGCTGTTCCTGCAAGTGTATGGAGCAATTGGGCAGCTTCCTCGGCTTTTTGAGGATCCCATCCGTCACGGAACAGGTCATCCCAGGCCTCTTCAATCTGAAGAAATTTTCCCGGGAGCTGGGTTTCAAAGACCTTGCGCAGCCCTTTCAGTTTTTCCCTGACAGTATCATTCATCTGCAGATATCCTTGTCAGAATAAACAGGGTCAGGTCGTCGTGAAACTCCCCATTGCAGAATGTCTCGACGCCCTGCACGACCTTGTTGATCAAGGCGCCGGTGGGCAGGACATCTTCCAGAAGGGTCTCCACCCCCTCCACGCCAAATTCCTTGCCTGCGGGGTTATTAACTTTGGTCAGTCCGTCCGAATAGAGCACCAGGCTTGTACCAGCCGAAAAAGCCGACGTATCGGCGTCCCAAATATCATCAGGATCCCGGCCGATGACCGCACCGGTTGAATTCATGCTCAAGACTTCAGAACCCTTCACCAGGAAAACAGGATTATGACCCGCAGAGACGACGGTCAGCTCATCCATTGACCGGTCAAAAACTCCATAGAGCAGCCTCAGAAAAATGCTGCTGTCGCTCACGATATCGCATATCATCCGGTTCGCGGTCCTGACGATCTCCCGGGGGTCGCTCAGGGTATGGCCGAGCGACTGGAGGATCCCTTTGCACACCGCCATAATCAGGGCCGTTGACGTGCCGTGGCCGGACACGTCGCCGATCAGAAAGTGGACCCTGCCGTTATTCTCCCACGCATCAAAAAAATCTCCGCCGATTTTGTCTGACGGCCGGTGGAACAAATCAACGTCAAACCCGGGAAACCGCAGGTCCCCCGGCAGGATATTCTTCCGGACTTTCCGCACAAGGACCTTTTCCTGTTCGAGCTTCTCGTTCTTCCGGGCGAGTTCCTCCTGGAGATGCTGGTTCTTTTTTTTGAGAACGTGCGTTTCGAGTGCCTTCTCCACGGCGATGCCGATAGTCTCCTGAATGTTTTCGTCCTTAAGGATATAATCGCTGGCCCCGATCTTCAGCGCCTGAATGGCGTTTGTCACGTCACTGTTCCCCGTCAGGATGATGATCGGCACATCAGCTCCCGTGTCCCGGACGGCCCTGATCAGACCCAGGCCGTCCAGCCCGGGCATGTTCATGTCAGATACGATAAGGCCGATGGAGTCTCCGGAGTTGAACTTTTCCAGTGCCTCAGCACCGCTTTCTGCCGTGTCAACGTGATATCCCTCGTCCTCCAGGATTATAGCTATCATCTCGCGGACAAGCGGATCGTCATCAGCCACCAGGACGCTCAGACTTTCGTTTTCAGGCTTCATATTTCTTTTCCCTTTCCGATGAGATTCTGCACAGTTTCAACAAGGTTGCTCTGATCAAACGCCCCTTTAACGATATACGCGTCAGCTCCGACACTGCTGCCCCGCTTCTTGTCCTCATCCTTTTCCCGCGACGTCACGATTATGATCGGCACATCTTTATAAAAACTGTCGGACCTCAGTCGCTCAGTGAGCGAAAAACCATCGAGTCGCGGCATCTCAACGTCCGTAATCACCAGATCGTATTTCGACTCCCCCGTCATTTCAAGGGCCTCCATGCCGTCACCCGCGATCGTCACCCGGTAGCCATAGGCCTCAAGTATGTTTTTTTCGATCTCCCGCGTATTAACGGAGTCATCGACAACGAGAATGTTGATGTCACGATCGACAACCACCTCTGGCTGATTCGCCGGTCTGAGCTGGTTCGCGCTCCGTGCTGCTTCCATGAGCGCCGGTATATTCAGAATGCTGATGATGTCGTTCGTTCCTGATATAGTGACACCGGAAACAAGCCGCACGCCCTTCATATGGGCTGGAAGAGACTTGATCACCAGGTCCTCCTCGTCGTAAATGGCGTCCACAATGAAGCCGATTTTTTCGGCTCCGAACTGCACAATAAGTACCAGCAGCATCCCCGATGTCTTCCCGCCGCTGGTCATGAAACTCAGAACATCTCCCAGTTCAGCAACAGGAATGAACTCCTCACGCAACCGCAGGGCCTTCCGGGCGACAATACTGATAATCTCGGTCTCCGGCACTCTGATGATCTCGGTCACATAGTGCGTCGCTATGCCGAACGTCATTCCACGGCAGGAAACCAGGAGGATCCGCATGATGGCAAGTGTCATGGGAATCCTGATAGAGAAGATGCTGCCGTGACCCTCCCTGGTCTCGATTTTCACGGTCCCTCTCAGGTCCTCGACAATGTTCCTCTTCACCACATCCATACCAACCCCCCTGCCCGATATGTCCGTGATGAGGCCGCTCGTACTGAAGCCGGGCAGAAAAATCAGGTCAAGCAGCGCCGCTTCCTGCATCGCGTCGAGGGTAGCAGCATCAAACAGCTTCTTTGCCCGGGCTTTTTCCTTAATCCTGGCAGTCGAGATGCCGGCGCCGTCGTCGCTCAGTTCGATAACAATGCAGCCGGCATCATGTAATGCTGACAACTGTATCCTCCCGCGCCCGGGCTTGCCGCTCTTCAGACGAACCTGTGGCTCCTCAACACCATGATCGATTGAATTTCTGAGCATATGCACAAGGGGGTCGCTCAGTTTCTCTACCATCTTCTTGTCCAGCTCGATCCCGCCACCCAGGACCTCGAAATCAACATCCTTGCCCAGAGTATCCGAGATATCGCGCACGAGTCTGTGAAGCGGGTCAAAGACCGCCGAAAGAGGGACCATCCGCAACATCAGGGCCTTCTCCTGGAACTCAGCAGTAACGACGTCCTGAAAGATTTTGTCCTGCCTCATGAGCGACAACAGATGTTTCAACCCGACATGCAGGGACCGGGCATTGACGAGAAGAGATTCCCCTTCTTCGCCCCTGCCACAGAGGCCCATGTTCCTCGCCGCCTCACGCTCCAATGCCCCGATGTCAAAAATACGCTGCTTGAGCTTGTTCTGATGGGACACGACTTCGCCCATGAGCCGTATCAGGTCGTCGAGCTTTTCTGCCTTTACCCGGATGCTCTCGGCTGCGGGAACTGACTTTGGCTGCTGCAGGGAAAGCGGTTCATGAAACGCCGCTCCCGCCGGGGGGTTGTCAACATTCACCGGCACTTCCCTGTTGTCAGCCTGAACCGCCCCACCGGTGAGAGGGGTCCCCGCAGACAGCGCACCTTCAGCGGCCTGTGAAAGGGCCTCGCAGAGAGAGACATCGACCAGGGGGGTCTGCTCTCCGTCGGATACCGTATCCACCATCGCCGACAGGGCATCAACACCCCTGAACAGGAGGCCCGCAAGCTCCCGGCTATGGGTAATACGCTTTTCCCTCAGCGCCCCCAGTGCGTCTTCCAACTTGTGTGCCAACTCGGTTATCGCAGTCAGTTTCAGCATGCGCGCCGATCCCTTGATAGTATGGGCGGCCCGAAAAATCGCATTGATGTTTTCCTCATCTCCGGGCTTTTTTTCGAGTTCAAGGAGCCCCCGGTTGAGGCCCTCGATATGATCGCGGGCCTCCTCCGCAAACCTGGCAACAAATTTCTTGATGTCGAACGCCATTATGAACCCATACCTCGTCCGGGACCCTTCATCACCACAAGATTATGCCTGCACAGATGAACGATCTGCTCCACAGGAAAGGCAAACGACAAGAAAGTAAGTGCATGCTCGGAAGAGCCCTTTTCTTCAAGCAGTTTTAGCACGATGCGGAACTCCCGGCATGCCCGTTCCTCGTCTTCTTCGTACCGGTAGATCTCGCCGAGATAAAAGTGGGCTACCCAGGAGGCTGAATTGATATACAGGGCCTCCTTGAATCTCATCCGTGCTTCCCCGAAATCGCTTCGGACCTTCGCAAGCAGACCAAGGAGGAGCTTCCCTTCAAGACACCACTGGTCCAGTTCCATACCGCAACGGCAGACCGCTTCGGCCTCATCGAACTTCTCAAGGTTGAGCAGGATACCGGCCTGAAGCATATAGGCCTTTATGAACGAAGGCTGGAGCTTGATGACACTCTCTGTGAGCTGCAGGGCAACATCATATTTTTTGGCCTCAGCTAAGGCGAGGGCCTGGTCGAATATCTGATGCGGCTCGTCCTTTTTTCTCAACGCCATGAAATTCTCAACGACGGCAGACGTCTCAGCAGGCCTTTTCCCTTGCGTCGCCGGGGCGGCGGCCTTGTTCACGGAGACAGAGGGCTTTCTTCTTTCGACGATCCGCACCTCAACCCTCTTGCTGTATATAAAATCACCTTCCTTTTCAACCAGGGAGAGGACCCCGATATTGTGCGCAAACGTCTCTGTAGAACTCAGGAAGAGATAACCCTTTTCGCTGAGCAGTCCCGCCAGGTTTCTGAAAACACGCTGCTGGGCCTCAGGCTCGAAATAGATGGAAACGTTCCGGTAAAAGATGACATCTGCGTCCCTGACCGAGTCCGGGTAAGAATCGCCAAAAATGTTCAGGCGCAGGAACTCCACGCCTTCCCGGACAGCGTCCCTGATGCGATAGCTATTTCCCTGTTTATCAAAAAAACCCTTGCGGATATGATCCGGTACGCCCCGGAAGGAATGACCCGCATACACGCCGGCTCTCGCCCTGCTGAGAGCCTCGTCGTCGATATCAATTCCGACGACCGAAAACATGCTGTGAAACCCCGGCCCGAACTTCGCCATAAGCGTCATGGCGATCGAGTATGGCTCCTCTCCGGTTGAACAGCCTGCGCAGACTATTTTGATCCTGCCACCTGTCCTTCCCGTCATCATATCCGGGATTAATTTTTCGGTCAGGATCGTAAAGTGCACCGGCTCCCGCAAGAAATAGGTCTCGTTGACCGTGATGAGGTTCACCAGCATGTCGAATTCATGCTGCTCGCGGGTCAGAAGGTCGAGGTATTCCTCATGCGAGGCGAGTGCCCGTTGCAACAATCTCGACTTGATCCCCTCGGCCAGGATAGCTTCGCGGGAATCATCGAACGACAGACCGCATTTCTCCCTGACCAGACATTTAAACGGCATCAGGTGCATAACCCGCCCCGGGCCGCAGAGGCTTCCACATCAGCAGCTGCTGCTCGTGCTATTTCGCTGCTGATTGCCTCCAGGGGTAGCACCGCGTCAATACAGCCGCTCTCGATCGCGAGCCGCGGCATCCCGAAGATGATAGAGGTCTGCTCATCCTGCGCTATTGTCCTGCCCCCCGCCTCTCTGATTCTTTTCATCCCCGCAACGCCGTCGCTCCCCATACCGGTGAGGATGACACCAATGGCCTTTTTTCCGAACGACTCTGCCACCGACGACAGCAGCACGTCACACGACGGCCGGTAGATGTCCTTCACCTGCCTCGCAACATAGATAATTTTTTTTGAGCAGTCAACCCGCATATGGCTTTCCGGGGGGCAGACATAGGCCGTACCTGGTCTGAGATATTCCCCGTTTGAGGCTACCTTGAGTGCGACTCGGGACAAAGGCTTGAGCCAGCCGACCATCCCGCTCACAAAGCCGTCGGAAATGTGCTGGGCAATCACGATCGGCACGGGAAACTTTTCAGGCAACCGCGATAAAATTATGGATAGCGCGTCCGGTCCGCCCGTTGACGAGGCGATGGCAACTATCCGGTCGGACATGTCCCCATGGAAGACCGGTGTCTCCGCGGCAATGGGATGCATATGGGCACGCCTTCCGGCAATATGCGGAACCACCCTGACTTGTGACATCAGCTTGAGCTTCGCCACAAACTCGTGCGCCGCCTCCGTGGTAACATCCGGTTTCATCACGAGATCGAGGGCGCCTTTCGATATGGCAGTATAGGCCGTCTTCGCATCGCTCCGGGTGGTCACCACGAGGATCGGGACAGCGTTCTTGGCCATGATCTGTTCAATAGCCTGGAGCCCATCCATAACAGGCATTTCAATATCCATCGTCACGATATCCGGACGAAGACTCTTCACCCTCTCGACTGCCTCCAGACCGTTCGAAGCCTCGCCTACGACCTCCATTTCCGGGTCAAGGGCTACGATCGCCCTGATCAGGTCTCTCGCCAGAGCGCTGTCATCTACTATCAGAACGCGTGACTTTCTTATAGTGCTCTCCTCATACACAGGATTGCCGGCCTATGCATTGACCTGGTCCTCTGCTGATCCCTCCGGCGCTATACTGCCCTTATATCCGAGTTTCTTCAGAATCCGTTCAAGGTCGTGGGACACAGCTGCAAGCTCGCCGCTTATGGTGCTGAGCGCCTCAACAGAAGCGGATGTCGTGATCGTGCCCTGCATGATCTCTCGCAGGGCGATCACGACCTGGCTGTTAGCCGTTTTCTGCTGTTGTGTGGAAAGCGATATCTGCTTTGCGGAGTCCATGGTAGTATGCGCGGCGTCAACTATTTCCGAAAGGAGAGATGCCGCCTGAAAGGAGAACTCCATCCCCTGTTCTATGCCCTGGGAACTCTTTTCCGAGGCAACGGTAAGATTGTTCACCGCCTCCTGGATCTCGTTAATCTTTGATGCGATCTCGCTCGTGGACTCGGTTACGCTGTCGGCAAGCCTGCGGATCTCCGCCGCGACCACCCCAAACCGTTTGCCCGCCTCGCCGGCACTCGACGCCTCAAGAGCCGCGTTGAAGGCAAGGAGTTTCGTATGATCAGCAATAGAGTTGATGATCTCCATCACCTTCGTAATTTCCCTTGACTTCCTGCCGAGGTCCACGATCTCTGCAGCGCTTTTCTGACTGTTTCCATTGATCTCTGACATCTTCATGATCATGGATTCGATAGCCGTGGCGCCCTTCTTTGTGTCCTCCCAGGTCTTCTGGGCGATTTCGACCACTGCCTTCGCATGGTCGGCGATCTGTGTTGATGAGGCGGAGAGTTCTTCGGTCGTTGATGTGATCTCCGAGATGGATGCGGACTCCTCGGACGCAACCGCAGCATACTGTGAAACCGTGACAGAAAGCATGCCTGCGTGCGACCCCATATGTTTGACGGCATCGGACGCCTTCCCAATGTTATCGTAAAACTCCCGCTGAAAACGACTGATCATATACCCGGTGCAAAGCAGCAGCAGGACCGACAGCAAGCCGGCCCGCTTCATAAAAAACCAGGACGTTTCCCTGGAAAGCGCTAACTCCCGGGCCGTCATCTCGTTTCTGTCCATAAACAGTTTGACGGCAGACTCTCTGTCCATCCGCAATGCCTGGTCATAGGCTTCGATGCGTTTTTCCCCGGCCGACCTGATCACCGACAGGGAGATCAGCACAAAAACAGTTATGGCGAGGACCATCGGCAGTATCAGTAGCAGCAGAAACTGGTTCTTTGACGTCACATCGTTCTTGAACAAACTTCTTTTATTCATGATGCACTCTTCCTCTCTTTTGGGCGGTTGCTGCCGCCTTGCATGATTTCAGACCTTTCAGCCGGACGAGACCCTAGGTCTCTCAGCCGGTGTAGATCCCCAGGCTTTTCAGCCGGTACAGATCAATGAGCAGAACAACGTCATTCCCACGCGGGACCGCGCCCCAAAAAGGTCGCGTTCCCGCAGACAACAGAAAAGGCTCCGGAAGAAGCCGTATGGCCCCTATCGGAACCGGCACGATTGAATCAAGGTCGTCAACGCCAACCCCGCACGTTTCCTCACCGTCTTTGTACAAAAGTACTTTCAAGGACGCCGGGGAGACCACAGAACCCATACCCAGGATCTCATTCAATATCCTGACGGAGATTCCGCGCTGCTCTGCCTGCTCGAGGCTCATGATACCATCCACCTGGATTGCGTCAACAGCCATCGACACCCCGGCCGAGCAGAACATGAGGAAATCCAGCTCAACGGGAAGAGCGCAGGGCTCTCCCTGTCTGTCATTCACCATCGGAGCGCAGTTTCCCGAATAGGCGGGCAACGTCAAGCATCACGACGGTCCTGTCGCGAAAGAGCATCTCGCCGGTCACCAGTTCCTTTTTTGCATCGTCCAGTGTAATAAGCGGCGGCTTGATCGAGCTCAGAGGGACGTCGACAACATCGAGCACCGCATCCACAGCAATCCCGGAGCGCACACCGGCCTTTGAGACGATCAGGATCCGGCTGGTCGCAGTGCTTTCGCTGTCAGGAAGACCCAGAAACCTGTTGAGGTTGATGACGGACTCAATGTCCCCGCGGTTGTTGATAACGCCGGGAATGAAGTCCGGCGCTCCGGGGACCGGAAAAATATCCATGGAGGGCAGGATTTCCTTCACGTCTGACCCCGGGAAGGCGAAGTAACCGTCACGGAGTATAAAGATCACGATCTTGATCGACTCCGTCTCCACGTCGACAGTGGGTTCCCCCTTCTGCTTCCTCAGTTCATCGATGATCAGGTCGTTTCTTCTCTTGTCGGTCATGATTCTCTCCCCGGCGCTCCTCTCCGTTATCTTATCCCGCCAGCCCAGACTCTCTCATCATCCTGCTCAACGGTGATATCGTGCTCAGCCGGGTCTGCACGGCAACGAGTTTTACCGCCGGAGTGAAAAAACGTGCGGCAGAAACCACCGGGTGTAATATTAGTCGCGTGGGCTTATGACCGCAGGGACGGTGAGCAATGCCGGTTGTCGCATTTCAGGACAATCCTGTCAGAACTGGATCTGGCATTTCTTTGATCCGTTCTCATCCCGCACCCAAAGCAGTATCTTCTTCGAACGTGCACACCAGTCCCTGACATCTTTTTCAAAGGTTGCACAGTCTGCAACAGCTTCCAGCACGTCACCTGGTTTCATCCTGACGGCCATAGCTGTTATTTTAAGCGTCGGCTGCGGGCATTTCAGCCCTCGTGCATCAAGCGTCTGTAGTGCCATGATCTTCCCTCCTTGGGTTTTATATAATATACATGATTTATTGCCTGTTACGCAGGAATTTTTAATGGTCCCAATGCCTTGACCGTATTTACCATTTCTGTTATGACTTTCACAAACTTGTCACCCTCTCCCGCAGAGACAAAATCGAACCGGCACCGCTCTTTTCCTATTCCGAAGGGTTCAAGCATCATCAGCAGAAGCCGGTAGCGCTGCACCGCACGGTAGTTACCTTCCTTGTAATGACAGTCGCCGGGATGGCAGGCCAGAATAATGACACCGTCAGCGCCCTGCTCAAATGCCCTCATTACAAACTGGGGATCTATTCTGCCGCTGCACATCACCCTGATAATATCCACATTGGAGGGATAAAGGCTCTGCGCTGTCCCCGCCTTGTCCGCCCCGGCGTAAGAACACCAGTTACAGAGGAACCCGATAATCTTCGGCTCAAATACCGTCTTATCTGGCGTCATCTCAGCACCTCTTCTATCTCTGCGAGAATTTCCGCATTCGTAAAGTGATTGCCTTTGATCGCGGCGGAGGGACATGCGGCGACACACGTGCCGCACCCCTGGCAGAGCACATCGTTTACAACGGCGACCGTTTTTTCTGAATCTAAGGATATCGCCTTGTAGGGACAGACGGTAATGCAGACCCTGCATCCCGAACACCGTTCGCCGTCAACCTCGGCGTTGACCGGCTGAATCTCCAGCTTCCTGCCTGCAACGAGTCCTGAAAGGATATACCCGGCAGCAGCCATGCCCTGGTTCATTGCCTTCTGAATATCCATCGGCGACTGGCAGGTGCCCGCCAGAAATATCCCCTTGATTTTGCTCTGGGCGGAATCGAGCCGCCCGTGCAGTTCTTCAAAAAAACCGAAGCGGTCCTGCGCCGCCTCCAGAACCGCCCCGAGTTTTCCTGACTCTTCCGCCGGGATAACCGCCGGACAGAGTACGACCATATCCGCCATCACGCTTCCGGTCTTCCCCTGTATGTCCCGGTACGCAATCAACTTGCCCGCTTCATCACCTGTAACGGACAGGTCCCGTATATCGCCATATCTGATGAAGGTTGCATGCGGGTTTGACCGTGCATGGTCATAGAGGCTGAAAGCTTCCTTGCCCGGGATGGCAAGTTCTTTATAAAAATGATATATGACGGTCCCCGGCAGCTTTTTCTCTATGATATGGTTAAACTTGAAGGCATACTGACAGCAGACATCTGAACAGTACTCCTTATGATTCGGGTCCAGGCTGCCAACACAGTGGACGATGGCAACACTCGACGGCGCATTGCCGGCTGCTGTCCTGATCTCTCCATCAGTCGGACCATTCGACGCCATTATCCGCTCAAACTCGTTACTGGTATATACGTTGCCGAGCCTGCCGTAGCCCAGATCGGGTATCTTTGTACAGTCATAAAGATCAGACCCGACAGCCACGACGATTGCACCGATAGTCCTCTCGAATACTTTTGCGCTGTCGTCCAATATGATTGCACCCTCGACCGGGCAGGACTCACGGCATTTTCCGCATTCGCCGCCTTGCAGAGAAATGCAAAGCTTTTCATCGATAAAGGGAGCATTCGGAAGAGCCCCGGCAAAAGGGAACGAGATCGCCCTGCGTTCGTTCATATTAAAATTGAACGTGTTCTTCTCTCTGACCGGGCAGGGCTCGATGCATTCAGCGCAGCCTATACAGCTATGCATATCCACAAAACGGGGTCTTTGACTGATTTTGGCAATAAAGTTCCCATAGGAACCGACAACCCCGGTCACTTCAGCCATGGTCAGCAGTTCGATATTCTCAGCGTATTCGCCATGCAGTATATCGCCCATGATCGGCTCAAGCATGCAGGGACCACATTCCATATTGGGGAAGAGCTCTTCATATCTGACCGGCATACCGCCGATAACCGGCGACTTCTCGACCAGCACAACCTTTCTGCCGGAACCGGCGATGCTCAGCGCGGTCTTGAGTCCGGCAGGACCTGCACCGATCACGAGCACATCAGGACATATATCTATCTCCTTCTTTTTCAGGGGATCGTGCAGTTGCACCCTGTTGACCGCTGAACGGATATGCCGGCCGGCCTTGTCCGTGGCCCTGTCGCTGTCTCCGGTGACCCAGGCAATCTGCTCGCGCACGTTCACCATCTGCATGAGATACGGATTCAGACCGGCCTTCGAGAGCACCCGCATAAAGGTTGTTTCATGGTCCCGGGGAGAACAGGCCGAAATCACAACCCGTTCCACACTGTTCTCAATAAGGTCCTTTTCAACCGCTTCTTTGCCTTCCTCTGAACACATGAAATCTACGGTGCTGCAATGAATGCCGGGATAGTGCTGCAACAGCATCTTCCTGATCTCCCCAAAATCAATTTTATCCGATATGTTTGTGCCACACTTGCAGAAATACACCCCTGTCTTCATGGTAGCTCCCTTTGAACATCGATGTTTAGTTTGCTGAGTATCGCGCTGACAGCAACGGGCACTGCGTGTTCGATCTCATCCGTCAACTGCTCTCCGAACGAGGTTACATCGCAGGCCTCTATCCCCCATATTATTATCGTCGACGGAAGATGAAGGTCGAGCATTCTGCCAAGTTCCAGGGCAGTCAAAAGATTTGTGTCATGCGTACAGACAATATTCCTTGTACTGGAGAGCTCATCCGGATCAAACTCGCTCACCTCACCCGGCTTGAATCTGCCCGTCACCATGGCATCGACAATACAGGCCCGGTCATAGCCGGTCATGGCGTCCATAAGCCGGATACCTCCGGCATAAACCTCTTTGACTTCTATAGTCTCGCTGCCCTCACCGGTTTCATGCTGATGCGCCAGCACATCCCTGAGCACCCGCGACACCTTAATCCCGACACTGTCATCAGTAAGAATCGGATTGCCCAGGCCTATGACCACGGTTTTCATGCGTGCAATCAGTCCCTCTGAAGCGTCCTGATAATCTCGTTGCCGCTGCTTCTGATAATCACCTTCATAGGCATCTTCCCCGGCAGGGAATGTGTTGCGCAGGATAGGCAAGGGTCATAAAGCCGGAAGGCCATCTCGATCTTGTTCAGCATACCCTCTTCAACTATCCTGCCTTTAGAAATAAGTTTTTCAGCCGCCCGTTTGATCGACATGCTCATCGGCGCATAATTGTTCGTTGTCCCGACAATCAGGTTCACACTGGTGAGCACACCCCTCTCGTCACTGACATAGTGATGTGTGAGAGTGCCGCGCGGCGCCTCAACAGAGCCGATACCAACACCGACTATCCGCTGAGGGATGCTTCTCACATCAGGTGAGGTTATCTCAGGGTCCCGTGCGAGTTCCAGCATGTGCTCAGACGCATATAACAGTTCGATCAGCCGCGCCCAATGGGTCGCCAGCCGATGATGAACCGGCTGATATCTGCCGGCAACTCTCTTTGAGCCAAACGTTTCGAACAGTCGCTCGAAATTCTCCTGTGCCAGAGGGGTTGCCATAGAGTCAGAGACATTCAGCCGGGAAAGAGGCGTAGCGCAATAGACCCCGCTGTCCATGCCGTCCACAAGCCCTTTCCAGCCGACATTTTTTAAATAGGGAAATTTCAGATAGGTCCAGGGTTCGACCCGCTCTGCTATATGCTGCATATACTCGGATGAAGGATACTTGACGAATTCCTTTCCCTCAGGGTCCACAATCCTGATCATACCGTCATAAAAGTTGACCCGGTTTTTATCGTCGACCGTGCCCATGTAATACGTCTTATGCAGATACACGTCTGAGGTCACGAGATCGAGGTACTGCCGATTTTTCAGCACAATGTCATCGAAGATCTTGAGCGTGAACAGTGCAAAAGCAATATTCTTTTTCGCAATCTCCTCTATCTCCCGGCGCTCCTCCTCAGAGACAGCCTTGCTCCAGCCCCCCGGAAGCCCCCCGGCAAGATGGACGCCCCGTCCTCCAAGCATCTCGATCACATGATGATTGCGCGCCCTGCAGTCGATAACCTGTCTGCCTATGTCAAGCCCGACCTTTCTGATGACTCCGAGTATGTTCCTCTCGGACGGGAGGGCCTCGGGACCAACGATAAAATCAGGACCGCCGAGCGCATAGAAATGGGTTGTATGATCAGTCACATAGAAGGCCATATAGAGCAGTTCCCGTATCTTCCTGGCTGCCGGCGGCGGTTCAACGCCGAAAAGCATATCCAGCGCCTTGACGGAAGCCATATGGTGAGCCTCAGGACAGACGCCGCAGATTCTGTTGGTAATCACCGGCATATCTTCAGCCAGCCTGCCTACCGAGAACCTCTCAAAACCCCTGAGCTCAGGCACCTGAAAATAGGTATTGGCAACATCCCCTTCTTCATTCAGGAATATCTCAATCTTTCCATGCCCCTCAAGACGGGTTATCGGATCAATGCTGATTTTCTTCATGCAGTCCTCCCTTTCAGTATTGATCCGGGCAGACTGTATTTATAGAACATGCCGGCATAATCCGGGATAGAACCGAGGAGCGCATCGATTCTCCGGTAGATCTCATCTTCTGCCATGCCTTTCGTATCGCCGATGTCGATGATCGACCCGAGCGCAGCTACCATTTTAGCCCCCTGGTCGAGCACTCCTTCCGGGGGGCCATAGCACCCGGTGCAGGGCATGTTCACCTTCGGACAGAGCGCCCCGCAGCCGTCGCGGGTGGCGATACCCATACAGATCAGCCCCTGCTCAAGCAGACAGGCCTCTTTTTCAGGAACAAGCTCATACGTTCTGAAAAGTCTGGATATTTTTTTGTCCTCTTTTTTCCTGTCGCATTCCTCACAGACCGCAGATCTTCCGGCGCCGAGAACACTGCCCTTGGACGGCAGTGGCGCACCGGCAATAACCGCACTCACCACATTCCATATCTGATGCGGCTCCGGCGGACATCCCGGGATAAAGAAGTCAACATCGATCACCTGGGCCAAAGTCCTCACCTTGTCGAAGAAAGCAGGAATCTGCAGCGTGCCTTCGGCCACCTCCGTTACCGGCTGGGGAATGAACTTGCCCGGGTTATCAATCGTGGCATTGTCGAGATAGACAGCCTTCATCAGGTCATCGCTGCTATGAAAATTTGCGAGTCCGGGAATGCAGCCCTCAGACGAACACGAGCCGAACGCGATCAGTACCTGCGATTTTTTTCTCAGGAGATGCGCCATCTCCTCATTCTCGGCAGTCCGGATGGCTCCATTAAAAAGCGTGAGCGCTATGGCCCCGTCGGGCAGCGCCTCGACATCCTTTTTTTTGGTATCAAGCAGACAGGGACAGAACATGAAATCAAAGGCAGCATCCACGTCAAGGACCTTTTCGTTGAGGTTGACAAGCGCTATCTCACAACCGCCGCACGACGCAGCCCAGTACATACTCAGTTTCGGTTTATCAGCCATTATTTATCTCCTCATGCTTTTGATCTTTAACTGATCCGGCCATGAGGGCTTCAAGGGAACTGCTTCGTTCAAAACGGCACACACCTCCGCAGGTCCCTCCCCTCAGTGTTTATCAGCGTTCAAATAATCAGCAAGCAGGCCTCTGGTATGTTCGTCTTCATGACAATAGACGCAGAGGTTTTCCCAATTCGATCCATCCTGAGGATTGTTGCGGTGGTTTCCATCCCGGTGATGGACGGTCAGGAGATGGCGGTCCTTCTCTTCAAACTCTCTCCCGCATTTCGCGCATATGAGCCCGTGTATCCTGAGGGACTGGTCACGATAAGGACTGGGGGGACTTCCCGCCTGCTTCAATTCTCTCACAATATCCAGCGCGGATTTCTCGTTCCCTGTCGCCGGACGGAGTTTCTTTCCCAGCCCACTGTATTTCCTGTTATATCTCACGTGAATACACCTTGGTCTTTCGCACAGATTTCCTCTACCTTATTGTAACCATATTTGACTGCTACCGGCAAAACAAAGATACAAACATTGATACGAAGAGGCTGGTGCCCTGAATATTTATCCGCAACCGCCTGTGTATTTGCGAGCATTTGGACCCATGCCCTAACAGATTATCCTGACAGGGCACTATGGTGCTGGACATGCCCGGCATTTACCGGTAAAGTAAGAGTATCATGACAACATAAAGGAGAATATTATGAAAACATTTCGTATTGTCATCCTTGTCCCGATCGCTTTTTGTTTGTCTGTTGCTTACGCTGTCGCCGGTAGTGCAAATGACATGCAAACAGGGGAGGAACTATTCATGAAGCACTGTTCGGCATGCCATCCGGACGGGGGCAATGTCCTGGAGCCCCATAAAACGCTGCGCAAAAAGGACCGGATGACGAACAATATTAAATCAGCAAAAGATATCGTCGGCAAGATGAGAAACCCCGGCCCCGGAATGACAAAATTTGATAAAAATGTCATTTCAGACAAAGGTGCAGAAGAGATTGCAGCTTATATTCTGAAGACATTTTAAGCAGCGTCTGTCCTGTTCATACGCAATCGTTGTCATCTCGTCAGACCACCATCTGCTCAGGGAGGTGCCTGCGTTTGATTCAGTCAACAACCAGGGATTTCCAATGTCCCCGGGAAAAACGCAGGGCCATGAGGCCGCCCTGAACAGTCATCGACAGCACCATGGCAAACCAGACACCGGCCGCACCATAGCCAAAGGGCAAAGCCAGGGCATATGCCAGGGGCAGCCTGATCAGCCACATCGAAATAATGATCGACCACATAGTTCCTTTGGTATCTCCGGCGCCCTGGAGTCCTCCGCCAAGCACAGCACTCATCGCCATGAATGGCTCTGCAATCATATTGAACCTCAGGTAACGTGCCGTCTCGCTGATCACCTCCTGGCTGCCCGTAAGTCCCGCGGCAAACAAATCAGCGAACATATACACAATAACGGACATAATACTTATCAGCAGCACCCCGGCACCGGTGATTCTCCAGCCGGCGGAGGCCGCCCTCATCGGGTTCCCTGCCCCCAGGTTCTGTCCGACGAGGACGGAAGCAGCCATATTCAGTGCAAAGGCAGGCAGGTAAATAACCGCCTCTATCCTGAGTCCGTTGGTGATAGAGGCCATGGCAACGACACTTGCGTCACCCAGTCTTCCCAATATGTTATAGAGCATAATCGTACCGGCGCCCCAGGCAATCTGAAGGACGGCAGCAGGCCACGCAATACGGACAATCCTTGCGATTAATTGGAAAGAAACGGGCCCCCTGTCTGAAAATATCTTCTTCCATCTGCTCCGCGTCAGGAATATGAGGTTCACACACAACCCGATGGCAACGGACAGACTTGTCGCCGTGGCGATGCCCTGATATCCCATCGCAGGAATAGGAGAGATGCCAAAGACCAGTATGAAATCACCGGCTATATTGATCACGCTGACAATAAACATGGTAAAAAGAGGTTTTCGGACCTCCCCACCGGCCCGGAACACTGCATTGGAAATTATCAGGACATAGTTCGGTCCGAGAGACAAGGCAAATATCTGGAGGAACCTCTCGGCGATCTCATGAATTGATTCCGGGAAGCCCGCGAGAGCTATAATCTCCCGGTGCAGAGAGAGAGTCAGGACAGTCAGCGCAGCGCCGACCGCGATACTGAAGAAAATTGATTGTCTGGCAATCTGTCCTGCCTTTTGGATATTTCCGGAGCCCGTTTCCCGCGCTACGAGTGCCAGCGTCCCGATGCCGATCGCATTGGCAACGATAATAATAAAAAAATATATCTGGCTGACAAATCCGACAGCGGCCTGTGTCTCCGGGCCGATAAGACCCGCCACATATACGTCGGCGAGACCAACGAGGAAATTGAAGAGCATGATGCCAAGCATCGGCCATGACATCTGCCAGATTGCTGCCCATAGATTCTCTCCATGAGACTTGTCACTTCCCCGGTCTTTCAACGCATTTTCATAATACAGTCAGCGTCGGCAATAAAGGTATCTTCTTCATGTCTCGAAATCTGACGGAATCCTCCCGGCAGTTTCCTCGCCGGGGTGTTCAAGCTCTGCAATAACCTGGGCGCCAAACAAAAGAATCAGGGCTACGGCCTCTATACTGAAAAGAGCGACGACTGCCGTGGCAAAAGATCCGTAAATCAGATTTACCATGGAAAGGACCGAGTAATACCAGACCAGCACCCGGCGGGTAATCTCCCATAGAGCCGTTGCCGTTACGCCTCCGAGCAGTGCGTGGCGGAATGTGACACGTGCCATGGGCATGACCAGATATATGGAGGTGAGCATGAGTACCTCACCGATAATCCCCAGCAGATACAATGCAGCACCAGTGGTTCCCTGAAGCTGGAGAATCCATCCGAAAATTATCAGTTGCCTGTTTTCAAGCGTCTCTATGGCACCTGCAATAAATGATACCAGCACGATCCCCAGGCCAAGCAAGAGGATGTACATATAGGGAATAATTGCGGAAACAAGAAAGTGGCGGCGCTTTATTCTGACGCGATGGAAGAAGATCACCGACATGGCATTTTCAAGCACGGTGAAGGCAATGGAACTGAAGAACAGCATGACGAGGAAACCAATAATCCCGATCACCCCCCGATGCTCAAGAAATACGCGGACCTGATCAGTCAGCGTCGCTGCATAGCCGGGGATAACCATTTCCAGATACGTCGACAGGGTTTGGAACAGGCGCTCCGCGCCGATAAAATGCGACAGCACAACCAGCGCGAGGATCGACAGCGGGACAATCGACAACAGCGTATAATAGGCAACAGCACCGGACAACAGCAGGCCCTGATTGCGTTTAAAGCCACGCAATACTCTCAGCAGGAAGCTGAGGAACCGGCCAGGCAGACCCTTTGCATTTATTAGTTGTTTCAGCACCATTGTTCAAGCAGTGAGATAAATACAGGATATTCTTCTTCGTGCGCAGCCTTATCTCCGCAACATATTGTATGTCGAACATACCCTGAAAGCAAATAAGGAAATAATAACAGGTATAATATGCGTGGTGTGAAAAGAACACCCACAGCAAACTGGCTGAATAGTGAGTACCCTGTGGCAGAGATCGCAGGGCGACTATTAATTGAACACTCATTTCTGTGTCATTCCCGCAAGTGAAACGTCGCCTGTCCCTGCTTGCCAGGGATCGGGGAATCCTTCCGGAAAGATTTCCGTCAAGTCGGAAATGACAGCTATTTGGAACTGTGGCAGAGCCCGCAGGGTGTCATATACATAATATAAATCAGGAGATGCTATGGAATGGATAACCGACCCGCAAATATGGATAAGTCTCGCAACCCTGACTGCACTTGAGATCATCCTCGGAATTGATAACATTGTAGTGATCTCGATCCTCTCGAACAAGCTGCCACACGCCCAGCAGGCCAGTGCACGCTCCATCGGCATCGGGCTGGCCCTGATAACGCGCATACTGCTCCTGCTAAGCATTGTATGGCTTGCAGGCCTTACGGCGCCCCTGTTTACGATTCTGGACAACCAGATGTCGGTCCGTGACCTCATTATGCTCGGCGGCGGCCTCTTTCTCCTCGTCAAGGGCACGCATGAAATACATGGCGTTTTTGAAAAGGAGGAAGAGGTAAGTTCCCTGAAGGGGAAAAACTCATTCAATGCCGTAGTCACCCAGATCGTTGCCCTGGACATCGTCTTTTCACTTGATTCTGTCATTACGGCAATCGGCATGGCACAGAAGACCGGAGTCATGGTCGCTGCGGTCATCGTTGCCCTGGTTATCATGCTTGTCGCCGCCGGTACGATCAGCGCCTTTATTCACAGGCACCCCTCCCTGAAGATGCTGGCACTGAGCTTCCTCCTGATGGTCGGGGTGACGCTTATCGCAGAGGGACTTGAATTTCATTTCCCCAAGGGATATATCTACTTTGCCATGGCCTTTTCAGGTATTGTTGAAACGCTGAACCTGCTTGCGGGAAACAGAAAAAAGGAAGCAACAACTGCCTGAATCCTTTGTATTCTGTTGGTTCAGTGATAAAATCGTATCAAAGCCGTGTACATTTCAATAAGGGAGAGAGATGCTCTGGCACCAAAAAACAGTTGACGATGTAATCAGCGAACTGAACACATCTCGAAAAGGACTTTCCCGGGATCAGGCGCAGAAACGGCTGCTCGAATTCGGCCCTAATGAATTAAAGGAAAAAGAGAAGAAGACGCCGCTCATGATGTTCCTTGACCAGTTCCGGGACTTCATGATACTCGTCCTGATAGCCGCGGCGCTAATCTCCGGGTTCATCGGTGAGCTGTCCGACACTGTCGCTATTGTGGTCATTGTCGTCCTGAACGCTGTCGTCGGTTTTATACAGGAGTACCGGGCTGAAAAGGCCATGGCGGCCCTGAAAAGAATGTCCTCGCCATCCGCAACGGTCACGCGCAACGGCATGCCCGAAACGATCCCCGCGTCCGGGCTCGTACCGGGGGACCTGGTAATGCTCGAGGCAGGGCGGATAGTCCCTGCTGATATGCGGCTGATTGAATCTGCTGTTTTCAGGGTGGAGGAGGCAGCGCTCACCGGTGAGTCCGAGCCGGTTGAAAAGCATACCGCAGAACTGCACGACGAGCAACTGCCCCTTGGTGACAGAAAGAACATGGTGTACAAAGGCACGTTTGTGACCTTCGGACGCGGAACCGGTCTTGTCGTGGGGACGGGTATGGAGACAGAACTCGGAAAGATCGCTTCAATGCTGCAGGAGGAAGAGGAAGTAAAGACCCCTCTGCAGAAAAGACTCGCCAGCTTCGGACAGAAACTCGCCATTGCCATACTCGCCATATGCGGGATTGTCCTCGGCATTGGCCTTATGAGGGGAGAACCACCACTCTTAATGCTCCTCACCGCTATTTCGCTTGCTGTCGCGGCCATTCCTGAAGCGCTTCCCGCGGTGATAACGATAGCCCTTGCCCTGGGGGCAAAGAAGCTGATCATGCAACACGCCCTGATAAGAAAACTGCCGGCTGTCGAGACGCTCGGTTCAGTAACATATATCTGTTCTGACAAGACAGGGACTCTCACCCTGAACAGGATGACGGTCGAGGAGATATATGTCGATGGGAAACTCCTAAAGGGTCAAGGGTCAGGAAACCAGGGGCAGGAAATTGATACTATTGCCCCGTATTCCTTGCTTATGACCGCTCTTGCCTTAAGTAATGATGCGCTAACAGGCGCTGACAGCGCTGTTATAGGCGATCCCACCGAAATCGCGCTTTACGATTTTGCACGGCGGCAGGGGTTCGAGAAAAATGAGCTGGAGAAGAACTACCCGAGAAGGGCTGAAATACCATTCGATTCAGACAGAAAATGCATGACGACATTCCATGAGTGGACTGATGGCAGATTCATCTCTTTTACAAAGGGGGCAATCGATGTTCTGATTGACAAGTCGAAAAATCTCTTAACAACCGGAGAATTTGGTGATAATGCCATTCAGGAGATCCAGAAGATAAATGAACAGATGGCCGCTGATGGCCTAAGGGTGCTCTGCATTGCCATGAGAACGTGGGACGCCCTGCCTGCTGCTATGACCGCCGGAGTGGTCGAAACAGGGTTGACCATCCTGGGCCTTACCGGGATGATGGACCCGCCCAGGGATGAGGCGAAAGAGGCAGTGCGCTTATGCAAGGCTGCCGGGATAAAGCCGGTAATGATAACCGGGGACCACCCGATTACCGCAAGGGTCATAGCAGAGAGACTTGGCATCATCGAGGACGACTCAAAAGGGCTAATCACCGGACGGGAACTGGACAAACTGTCGCTTGAGGAATTCGAGGAAAGGGTCGAGCATATCAGGGTGTACGCTCGCGTCGCCCCTGAGCAGAAATTAAAGATAGTAAAAGCACTGCAGGATAAAGGCCAGTTTGTCGCCATGACGGGTGACGGGGTGAATGATGCGCCTGCATTAAAAAGGGCAGACATCGGCATTGCCATGGGCATTACCGGGACAGATGTTTCCAGGGAAGCTGCCCATATGATCCTCCTTGACGACAATTTTGCCACTATCGTGAAGGCGGTTAAGGAAGGCCGGAAGATATATGACAATATACGGAAATTCATCAAGTATCTTCTGACAACAAATTCAGGAGAGCTATGGACCCTCTTCCTTGCCCCGCTGGCCGGCCTGCCGATCCCCCTTCTGCCGATACATCTGCTCTGGATTAACCTGGTGACTGACGGGCTCCCCGCACTTGCCCTCTCAGCCGAACCCGCTGAAGGAGATGTCATGAACAGACCTCCGCGGCATCCAAAAGAGAGTATATTCAGCCATGGCCTGGGCTTCCATGCAGTATGGGCAGGTCTCCTGATGGGCGGCGTTGTCCTTGCCGTTCAGGCATGGGCGGTAAAAACCGGGCACGCCCACTGGCAGACCATGGTCTTCACGGTGCTCTGTCTTACCCAGTTGGGACACGTTCTGGCCATACGATCGGAAAAAGAGTCATTATTTACCATAGGAATATTCTCCAATAGGTATCTTTTGGGCGCCGTCGTGCTGACCTTTGTCCTTCAGATGGCCACGATCTATACCCCGGCATTGAATTCAATCTTCAAGACGGTGCCGCTGACTCTGAATGAATTAATGATCACGCTGGGATTATCATCGGTTGTATTTGTGGCTGTGGAGATCGAAAAGCTTTGCAAAAGACGAGGCATCGTGTAACCGGCATCCGGTCAAACTTGAAGGCAGGAGAAAGCCGGTTGGATTTCTTGACTTTACCCTGAATTATGCGATAACATTAAAACAGGAGTAAGATAACAAAGCTTCTCTTGAGAAGTTTGACTATAACCCAACCTGTGCGGACATTCTACCCTCCAGTTCGCACAGGATTCCTGAGGGTTTTCCCCGATCCCCAGCCCTCAGGATGCAGGCCCTCGCCAGAGGGCCTTTTTTTTTATTCTCTGCAACTGAAGGGGCGCCTCATTTCTGCACCACACCTAACGCAAGACAGACCCAGAAGAAGACCGGACCGGCAAAGGTACTCCCGTCAATCTTGTCAAGAATGCCGCCGTGGCCGGGAAAGATACTGCCTGAATCCTTGACCCCTGCGTCCCGCTTCAGCATGGATTCCACAAGATCACCGATAATCGTCGTAGCGCCGACTGCGACACCGAGGATGGCACATTCCGTTATACTGAGCTGACGGACCATCACTGCCCTGATGAGGATTGCACCCGCAGCGCCACCCAGAAGAGACCCTGCTGCCCCCTCTACGGTCTTATTAGGGCTGATGGCCTCATAGAGCTTGTGTCTGCCGATGTTTTTACCGATATAATAGGCCGCACTGTCTGCAGCCCAGACAGAGGTGTACAGGAGGATGATCCATTCAGGAGAACGCTGCCCCAGGCTCAATTGGAAGGTAAGCAGCCCGGGAACATAGATCAGCCCGAGCAGGACTGTTGCTGTTTCCTGCATGGACGAGCCCGGGTCCTGCTTCAGAAAAAGCCTGAGTCCCAGAAAAAACAGGGCAGCAACGAGAGAGAGAGAGTACATATCTGCCAGCGACAGAAAGAAGGCAGTCATGAGGCTGATCCCCCAGGCTATGCCGAGATATTTCATGACTGCATTTAACCGGAACATCGTGTAAAATTCATACAGGCCGAGTGCGGCAACAACCGTTATCAGATAGAAGAAATACTGGACGGGAAGACGGGTAACATAGAGATACAGCAGCGGCACCAGGATGGCGGCAACGATGAGTCGTCTAAGATGCACGCGACCTCTCGGGGATAGTGCCGAAACGGCGTTCTCTCCCCTGGTAATCGTGTATCGCCCTCATGAATTCCTCACGGTCGAAATCCGGCCAGAGCGTCTCGGAGAAATAGAGTTCGGAATACGCGCTCTGCCAAAGCATAAAATTGCTCAGCCTCCTCTCCCCACTCGTCCTGACAATCAGGTCAGGGGGCGGAAGCCCCGCAGTATCAAGATAGTCGGCAAAAGACTCATCCGTTATATCGTCAGGCCGGCAGCCCCCATGCATCATTTTTCTGACAGCCCTGACAATCTCGTTCCGGCCGCTGTAGCTCAGCGCGGTGATCAGTGTCATGCCGGTACTCGCAGCGGTCTGCTTTTCGGTCTCAAGGATCAGCGACTGTATATTTTCAGGAAGCCTGGATATCTCACCGATAGCCCGGTAGACAATGTTCTGCCTCTTGAGGTCTGCAAGCTCTTTTTTCAGGTAGAGCTCAAGAAGCTTCATCAGCATCGACACTTCCGGAACCGGCCGCTGCCAGTTTTCAGTAGAAAAGGTGTAAAGCGTCAGATATTTTATGCCGATTTCAGAGGCTGTCTCAATGGCCTCTTTGGCCCTTTCCGCCCCGACCCGGTGACCCTCGACCCTCGGCAGTTTCCGCAGTTCGGCCCACCTGCCGTTGCCGTCCATTATGACGCCGACATGCACCGGAAGTTCCCCCGTAAGACTCACGCCGCTTACCTCCCCTTAACCGAATAGATATAAAGCATGGAACCGAGCGGGCTCTCGCCTTTCAGAATATTGTCGAACTTCAGGCCCATGAAAGGGCTCGCGAGAATGATGACCTTGTCCCCGGCAACTGCATAATCAAGAACAGATCCCTGGATTCCGTCAATCGTCACCGCTTCTTCCATGGCCACGCCGTTCCACCAGTACGTCTTTATCGAAGAAGTCTTGTACCCGGCAGTCTTAAGCATATTTGTCAGCGGGACCCGATAAACGACCATTACCTCCCGCTGAGTCTGGACCAGTCTGTCTTTGATGGACCACTCACCTGCATCAAGATAAGTAACGGTTGACGTTTTTTTAAAGGTTGAATTGAATCCCCCCGTTTCGGACCCGCTTTTCCATACCCGGGTGCCCTTCTCATCATACAGATTCAGATAACCCTTTTCGTCATAGGCAAAAACAAGGGGCTCCTTGCCCTGGCCTTCAAGCGTAACAAAATCATAGATATTAACGCCCTTCGGCATCCTGAGCTTGTCGCCGATACGATACTCGCCGTTCCAGGTCACCTTAAATATGTCCCGGGAAAACCCGTCGGCATTTGTATAGGCCTGGGCGATCAGCCCGCTGCCATGACGCCTCATGAAATACTTGCCCTCCCAGAGGAGCTTAAATCCATCTCCGGTAAACTCATAGATTGAAGAGACCACCTCAGAGCTTCGCAAGGACGTGACCACCACTTCGTCCCTGCCGTTGCCGTTAAGGTCAACGGTATCAATCCAGAGATGATCGTCCGCAGAAGACCCCTTGATTTCCCACAGAGGTTTAAAGTCAACGCCCGGAATATAAAAACGGATGTCCCTGCCGTTGCTGATCATGATTTCCTGCCTGCCGTCGCCATCAAAATCTCCAGCCGCAAGCAGCCTTCCCCGATATGGCATATCATAGGTCATCACCGCCTCCCCGAGCCGCGGTACAAAAAAAGCGTCGCCGAACTTCAGGTCCTTGGATTGCTCAACCCCGATCTTTATCTCGCTGTCAAGGAATTTTGTGCCGTCGGAAACCCAGTAGAGCCTGGTTCTCATGAACGTCGACCGGTCCTGCTCACGTGCGGTCAGGATGAGGGCAACTTCCGAGCCGAGCCGCTTTGACTCAGCAAGTATCTTCGACTCATCCCCGGTCTCAAGCGCCGTATCAATCATTTCTATTCGACCGGACGACTTCAGTTTTCGGTAATAGGCGTCAGCCAGATACCAGTCGATGCCCCTGTCCTGACAGAAAAGCATCCTGACCTTGGTATCCGACAGACGGACTATGTCCCCTGCCTGCGCCTCTCCCTCGACAAGCCGCGCAACCACTGAATCAGGAGAGACCTTTTTCACCTCTATCTTCCCCACAGGCGTCTCGACATTGCCGATCACCTCCCTGGTAACCGGATGCTTGAACGGCTCGCCCGCCCGCATGACCCTCAGTCTCATTCCCGGTTGCAGTTGGCCCGGCTGCAGTTGGCCGGTCCCTCCCGGGGACTGCGCTATAAAGACATCTTCTCCTCCGATGCGCAGCACAGACCCTGACATCGGGTTGAAATAAGACACGGTCGTATTGGCCAGCCCGGTAACCGGATCATCCGCAGCGTACGCAAAGGCCGCCACTGCGAAGAACAGACATATGCCGATATATGCAATTTTTCTCAAGGTTAATCCTCCTGGAAACTGATCGTAAATCCGAATTCTCGTGGTCCTCTAAGGTCGAGTCGCATCACAAACAAAAAAGCCGTTCCCTGATAGAGCCGCTCAATTCCCTGCTCTGACAGAGAAACCGTCTCGACCGGATAGTGCCAGACGCTGATCACCTCATCAAACGTAAAAACTGTCTTCAGCTTCAGATAGCTTTCACTGAGTTCCAGCACGGAGACGCAGTCGTGGACAGCGGTGCTCTGAATGGCAAGGGTATCTCCCCCGGCATGAATGCTTGCATACGGCGATCCAAGAAGGGATATGTTCATCTCGACAGCAAACAGCCCCGAAAATTGCCCATCAAGAGTGTAGGTGACTCTGATATCATCTTTCGCGGTAATTCGTACTGTCTTCGAAAGGTGCAGCGGACTCCCGTTCACCGTCCCTTCACGGCTGAAGGTCAGGACCGTGTCCTTGGCCTTCCGTTCTTGCTGCATACGGTATGGTGCATTTAGAAAATCACCAAGTTCATCGTGCTCTGCCCGGGAAATATCCAAAATGCCTGTATCAAAAGGCAGAAAATGGTCAAGCAGCGACATTCTCCGGCTCTGATCATAGACCAGGTAATCCGCAAGCCCTTCTTCTTTCAGGACCAGCTGCTCATGGATCGTTCTGGTCAGGTCGCTGCCGTTCTCTGATGCCTTGGCAATCTTGGAATGATAGGCCTCCGGTCTCCGCGACAGGATATCCAGGATATTGACCGGGTTCTTCTTCAGAGACAGTTCGGTCAGGGCGCCACCTGTCTCTGTTGCCACAACCGTGAGTTTTTTTGTACTGACGATAATGTCATCGCTGCCGTCGCAGTCGAAATCCGACTGTTCGCTCTTCGGATATTCCTTCAGGATATTGCCGGCAAGAGATTCCGCCCTGATGAGATGGCGGTAGAGCGCTGAGCGGAGATGCGGCAGATAGAGGCCGCCGAATACCCCGTGCCAGTAGGCATCGTTGCACTGGCCTTTCCAGAGTTCGTCAAGCGCCTTGCGTCCTTCCGCGGGGTCCTTCTTCATTGCAGCGTGGACCTGCCTGCTGATCATCGTCATCCGCTTATGGAGGTGATTGGCCTCGGGGTATTTCACCATAAAGGAGCGCCAGATACCGCCCCGCAGGAACTGCTTCGAGCGCTCCCCCATGATCTTGGTGAGTTCGTCCAGGACATACTCATATTCAAGCGCTGCCTCTGCAGGCAGTGTCCATTCCCCCATCTCACGATATGATGCTGTCGGCAGGTACACCCGGCCACTCGGCTTGAAGCGCTCATGATAATCCCGGAAGGTCGTTGTTTCGATCCAACCGGCGTTCCTCGTCAGTTCGCTGAAAAAACTGTTCAGCCAGCAGCCGTCTCCATAACAGTGCTGATAGGTATTCGGCCATGAACCGAACTTCTCACCGTCATCCGCCATCGTCAGCACAGGGTCACCGCCCCGCATATGGATGACCCGGAAATACGAGATAATCTCTTCGACCGACCTGAAGGGAATAAAATAACGCAACTTCTCACTTCCCGGGAATACACTGACCACTGATCCTGCATCCTCAGTATTAAAGTAGCCGACCAGTTCGCCTTCCTCAAGGCCGCTCAGTTTAAAATGATAGTCGTCCAGCGGCAGGTACGATATCCCGGCGCTGGATATGAACTGCGGCATCTGCGGCTCCCAGACCCGTTCTGCAAGCCACATGCCCCGTGGCTCATAGCCTACGGTCTTTTTGATGAACTTGGAGAGCATTGTTATCTGGGCAACCCGGTCCCTCTCCGGAAGCACCGACAGGATAGGCTCGTAGAAGCCACCCGAGAGTATCTCGACCCGGTCCTCTTTCACGAGCGACCTGATCATCTCGATCGCCTCAGGATGGTTATCGTTTATCCATGACAGAAGAAACCCGGAATAATGAAGGACCACCCTGATGCCAGGATGCTCCATGAGCGTCTCTAGAAACGGAAGGTATGACTTTCTGTAGCAGTCCTCCAGCACATGGTCGAAATTCCCGACCGGCTGATGGTTATGGAATGCAAGAATAAGATGGAGTTTTGACATCATTTTTTCCGCAATCAGCCGCCCGTGCGGCTTCCTGGTAAATCGGTTCCTCCCGAAGAAATATGACTATTTTTTATGGTTATAAACTATACCACAAACAGGAATGAGGTTGAAAGTTCGGAAGGGTTACGAATTACAGAACAACCAGATTGTCACGGTGGATGATCTCGTCGGAGTATTTGAACCCCAATATCGTCTCTATCTCTGCGGTCTGCCGGCCCAGGATCTTCCGGATATCGGCCGATGCGTAGTTCGTCAGACCCTTGGCAATACGTTTGCCTTTTGCATCGACACAATGGACAGGGTCGCCTGCCTCGAAATCACCCGTAACCGCGACCACGCCCGAAGGAAGGAGGCTCCTGCCCATCTGGATAAGCGCCTTCACTGCCCCTTCATCCAGAACCAGAGTGCCTGCTGCCTTGCTGCCGTAAGCTATCCAGCCCTTGCGGTGTGAAAACCTTGCCTCACCAGGTTTGAAGAACGTACCCGGTTCCTTTCCCCTGAGCAGAGAGACGAGCAGACCTTCTTTTCTGCCGTTAATGATATTGACCGCGATCCCGTGAGACGTGGCCTTCTTCGCCGCCCGCACCTTGGAATACATCCCGCCAGTTCCGACCGCACTGCCGGAATCGCCCGCCTGCCTCTCGATCATCGGGGTAATTTCCTCGACCAGTTGGACCAGTTCGGCCTCTGCATTTATCCGGGGATCCTCCTTGTAAAGTCCGTCCACGTCAGACAGAATGACCATGCGCTCAGCCTCTATCAGAATGGCAACAAGCGCTGCCAGATTGTCATTGTCTCCGAACTTGATCTCGTCCGTAACAACGGTATCGTTCTCATTCACAATAGGGACAACCCCGTAAGAGAGAAGCGTCATCAGGGTGTTTTTTGAATTGATATATCTCCTCCGGTGAGAAAGGTCATCCCTGGTCAGGAGTATCTGGGCCACCTTGGTATTGAATTCACCGAAACTCTTTTCGTAGGCCCACATCAGGCTGCTCTGGCCGACCGCAGCTGCAGCCTGCTTCAACTTGATCTCTTTAGGTCTTTCCTTGAGCCCGAGCTTTTTCATCCCCGCGGCAACCGCCCCAGAGGATACGACTACCACCTCATACCCCATGCCCTTGATCTCGACTATCTCGGAGGCTATCGCCGAGATCCTCTCCATGTTCAGCCCTTCCCGGTCATCCGCCAGGATATTGCTCCCGATCTTTACCACAAGTCTTTTCATCCCGAAATTATAACGTACTGGGCGCGCTTTGTCATTACCCGTTATTTCAAAACTATGCAGGAGAATACCGGATCCACCATCAAATTTATCCAAAGAACAGCGCAACAACAACA
>JBARHQ010000005.1:0-1937 GCA_049799315.1 Thermodesulfovibrionales bacterium
ATGGACCGCCTGTTGGCAGAACTGGAAGGATCTGAAGTCGAGGAAATTGGGGCAAAGAGGATAAGTGATTTAAGCGGACGCATAGTCAACCTCTCTCCTGAAAAAAGGTCATTGTTCGAGCGCCATCTTTTGAAAAAGAAGAACGTCTTCCCCGACAAGAATCAGGCAATTCTCAGGAGGGGAACATCCGATCCTTGCGTACTTTCTTTCAGTCAGGAGCGGCTCTGGCTTTATGATCAACTGGAGCCGGACATGCCGAACATTATCCCCTACGCCTTCCGCATGAGAGGAGACCTGTACCCGTACGCATTGGAGAAGGCCCTTGATACAATTTTGGACCGGCACGAAGTCTTGCGCACGAACTTTTCTTCTGATACAGGAGAAACGTTACAGGTAATTCATCAGCACCGTCCTGTCAAGATGACCTCAGTGGATTTGGGTATGTGGCCGGAACCGGAGCGCGAGCATGAACTGTGGCAAATCATTGATGCTGAGTTGAAGCGGCTGTTTGACCTCTCAACTGACTTGATGTTGAGGGCGACCTTGATCAGGCTGTCGGATAGGGAACACATTCTCGTCCTGACGATACATCATATTGCTTCTGACGGATGGTCGGTGGAGATCTTTTTCCGTGAACTCCTGACATTGTATGGTGCGTTTACTGAAGACAAGCCCTCTCCACTACCTGATCTGCCGATTCAATACGCAGATTTTGCATGCTGGCAGCGAAAGTGGATGAAAGGGGAGGTGCTCGAAAACCAGCTTTCCTATTGGCAGGAGCAACTGGCTGATATCCCGGAGGTATTAGCGTTGCCCTTAGATCGTCCCAGACCGGCAGTCAGGAGTCTTCAAGGCTTAAGCCATGGTGTCATACTGCCCGAGAAACTCGTTGGCCGTCTCAAGGGCATAGGCAAACGGGAAGGTGTAACCATGTTTACCCTGATGATGGCGGCGTTCAAGACACTGCTGTATCGGTACACAAATCAGGTGGACATCTGTGTGGGCACATTTGTCGCTAATCGGAATCAGGTGACACTTGAAAATCTGATCGGATTTTTTGTCAATACCCTGGTTCTGCGGACCGATTTGTCCGATGATCCTAGTTTTCGGGAATTGCTCCAACGGGAGCATCAAATCGCACTTGGAGCTTTTGCTAATCAGGACGTTCCTTTTGAAAAGCTTCTTGAAGTCCTGAATCCAAGGCGGGATTCGAGGCATACTCCTCTTTTCCAGGTTGCCCTTTCTTTTGAGAATATGCCGAAGGCCATTCTCGATCTGCCAAACCTGAGCTTTGAATTTATGCCCCTCGACCCCTCGGTCTCGCTCTATGATATGACCTTAATTGTTACTGAAATAACTGACGGCATGGAGATATGCTTCACATACCGGAGTGACATCTTCGATGCATCCACCATCAAACGATGGGCCGGGAATTTCCTCACACTCCTGGAAAGCATTGTTGCAAACCCTGAACAGCGCATTGAGACATTGCCGTTGCTGACAGAAGCAGAGAAACGGCAAGTAGTAGAGGAATGGAATAATACCGCTGCTCATTATCCCGAGGACTTGTGCATACATGAGATGTTCGAAGCACAAGTGGAGAAAACCCCGGATGCTATTGCGGTAGTCTATGAAGGACAAGAGTTGACATACGGGGAACTCAACAGCCGGGCAAATCAACTTGCCCATTACCTCCGCAAGCTGGGCGTTGGTACTGAGGTATTGGTGGGCATCTGTGTTGATCGTTCCTTGGCAATGCTTGTTGGACTCTTGGGCATTCTCAAAGCGGGTGGAGCGTATGTGCCCCTGGATCCTGCCTATCCAAAGGAACGTCTGAGCCTCATGCTGGAGGATGCAGACATATCTGTGCTTTTAACTCAGGAACGCCATCGTGCTGAATTGCCCTTGCAGAAAGCAAGGCTGGTGTGCCTGGACAC
>JBARHQ010000006.1:0-1621 GCA_049799315.1 Thermodesulfovibrionales bacterium
AGGAATTCTTTTGATTAAATCAACCACCGCCTCAAAGAACGGCGGGACAACGGCAGGTAAGCGGATTCAGCGGCGTGTTGCGCCGGTGCCTCGGAGGTCCAGCTGTATCGGACCGAGAATGAGCGCACATGCTGTTGTCGCGCCGTTCAGAATGAATTTGATGGTAGATTCCGGAAGTAGCGGGGGATATTATGAAAGAATCACTTCGTCGGCTTCACCCTTTTTTTCTTGTGGCACTTGAAGCAATCGTCTTTGGGAGGGTGTGCCGGTTTCCGCGGCATCAGGCCATCAGGACCATGGCATTTCATGCAGCCCGCGACCTCAGTAATGCCCAGATGGGACTCGCTGGCTGGTATCTGAGGATACTTCTTGCCGGAAATGCTGAAGAGAAACCCGATAACCGCAAGGATGAAGATCGCAAAAATAATGTTATTTCTCATGCCTGATTCTACCATATCTGAACAGCTGAAATCCCTCGCAGGGGACTCATGATTATATTAAGCCTACGGGGGATGGCCCCGGGGCCCGTCAGGGGAGTGAATATTTTTTTATAAACCTATTTACTCTGGTAAAAGCAATACTGTATACTGTTTAGCAAGATAAATCTTTAACCGGAGGTGTTTATGACCAAAGCAGAACTCGTAGAGAAAATGGCAAAGGATGCCGACATTTCAAAGGCAGCTGCAGACAAGGCCCTGGGGTCCATGATCGAGGGGATCAAGAAGGCACTGAAGAAGGGGAACAAAGTGACCCTCGTTGGCTTCGGTACTTTTTCGATCTCTCACAGAAAGGCTCGTCAGGGAAGAAACCCCCAGACAGGTGCAACCATCAAGATCAAGGCTTCAAAGGCTCCGAAGTTCTCAGCAGGCAAGGCATTCAAGGACGCAGTAAAATAATTGTGGTCTGACCTGTCCGGCCACTGACCTGTTCAGTGGCCGGACAGAGTGCTTCTGTTTGTTTCCCTTCCACATCAATAGCGGAATCAGGGTATCTTGTTATTGCCTTACGCAGCAAAACCAAAGTAAATTTTATATCAGGGAGAATAATCATAAATCCGGAAATCTTCAGGGCAGTCATATTGGGCATCGTGCAGGGAGTTACTGAATTTTTTCCGGTCAGCAGCACTGCTCACCTTATCCTGCTGCCATGGTTTTTTGATTGGACCGGCGAGATAAACACCCTGGAGTTTGACGTTGCGCTTCATGCGGGAACGCTTCTCGCCCTGCTGCTCTGCTTCTATAAGGATTGGTTAGACATGGTGCTGAGAGACCGGAAGATGCTGCTCATCATTTTCATCGGGACCATCCCTGCAGGGGTCGTTGGGGCATTATTTCATAAAACAGTAGAGCATACCCTGAGAAGTCCGTTGATCATAGTCTTTTCCACAACAGCCTTCGGCATATTAATGCTGATCGCAGAAAAATACGGCAAGAAGAACAGGGAAAGGTCCTCTGTTGCCGACGCTCTCTTTATTGGAGCTGCTCAGGCGATTGCCCTGATACCAGGGGTTTCAAGGTCCGGGATTACGATAACCGCCGGTCTTTTCAAAGATCTTACCAGGGAGAATGCGGCAAGATTTTCTTTTCTCTTATCAACCCCCATCATCGGGGGGGCCATGTTA
>JBARHQ010000007.1:0-2680 GCA_049799315.1 Thermodesulfovibrionales bacterium
GTGTATGGGTCCACAATCCACCATCAAAATAAGCCAGGCATAAGTAATCGGCAGATTTCAGGGTATTGTTTTGACCGACAGCGCAATCAGCGCAACGGCAATAGTCGACGAACTCCACTACATGCACCGCAAAATACCGAAACGTGATGCACCGTCCCCCAGTGGGCGTTTATATCATGTAAAGGGTGCCTCGTTGCTCTACCTCCTTCCTAACGGCGGCCATTAGAATTATTGCCCTAATGAAGAATCTGGGGTTAAACGCAAACCGTCGCTTTCGTATTGATAATTTCCCTTTTATAGTGTTACCCTTTTCTCATGCTGGGAAAGCAATTTCTTGTCAGTAATTCACAACACCGAACCGGTGCCGTGGTATGGCTAGGGACGGCGCTATTGATCAGCCTATTGTTGAACCTGGCCATCACGGCCATGATAGTTCGGTCAGGCACCACCATCAGGGATGCATGGGCGATGACGGCTCAGAGGAAGATCGTTTACCTGCTGCAGCCCACTGGCGACGATTCGTGGACACCTATGCTTCTGGCGTACCGCCAGAAGATCGAGGCCCCCGGAAGTGATCTGTATAAGGTCTTTTTCATCGATCATGTGAAATTTCAGTATCCTCCCTCGTCTCTGATGGTCTTCAATCTTTTCCCGTCCTCGATGACCGAACTGGTGGATGGCGAGATCAGTGAGCGATTGAGAAAGTGGCTGAGTTGGATGTCCCGGGCGGCGGTTATGCTGACGGTTATTACCTCCGCCGTTATCCTGAAGATCGGCCTCGACCGCCGGACTGAGGGCCGAACTGCTTCACCGGCCCAGACAGCGGTCGTCATCATGCTCTTCCTGTTCCTGTGCCTGACGTTCTATCCCTTGATAATGGGCTACCGGCTCGGGCAAATCCAGGTCTTCCTCAACAGCCTGATTGCCCTCGCCTTGCTCTTCCGCATGCTCGGGTGGAACGCCCTTGCCGGGGCATGCGTCGGGGTGTGTTGCCTGATTAAGCCACAATATGGCGCTGTTTTGCTGTGGTCCCTGTTGAGGCGGGAGTGGCGGGTCACAATGGGGCTTGGCGGTGTTCTTCTGGCGGGGCTAACCGTCTCGGTAGCCCACTTCGGCCTGCAAGACCATCTCCGTTATCTCGATGTTCTCCAGGTAATCTCTCACCAGGGCGAAGCCTATTTACCCAACCAAAGCGTCAATGGCCTCGTGAACCGACTGATGGGGAACGGCGATTCATTGCACTTCTCCCCTACGGACTTCGCTCCACACAACCCGACCGTGTATGCTATTACCATGATCAGCTCGGTTGCAATTCTATTTCTTGCGCTTTGGCACCGGAGCAGCGGACAACCTAGAGACTGCGGCCCGATCGATCTGGCGGTTGTGCTGGCAGCATGCACAATCGCCTCGCCGGTAGCTTGGCAGCACCACTACGGGGCATTTGTGCCCATCTTCGCAATCTCCCTGCCGGGACTGATTTACGCCCGGCCACTCGGGTGGGCGACGGCCCCTCTCTTGGCCTTCACCTACATCGCGATGGCTAATTTCGTCCAGTGGGAGCTGTTTTTGCGAAATCCCTTGCTGGGTGTCGTGGGCTCTCACCTGTTTTTCGGTAGCATTATTTTCTTTATCCTGCTGCTCGCCCTGCGCGCCGGGTGGTGGAATGGCCAAGCTTCGCGAGTATGTCGGAGTGAAGCACACACGGCAAGTTAGGCCCCGTCCCCGTTTCTTCTTCAGCCCCGTTCAAGTTTCTACGAGTCAGTTCATCAGTAACATCCGCAACAAACTACATGCAATACCTATAAAATTTGACCTGCGCCCTAATTTCCAGGATTTTCCTATGATGGGCAGATTGGTGCCTGAGGTAACATTGCAGCGCTTTTTATGTCTGCGATACGGTATGCGAGAAGTTGGAGAGGGACCACGGTGACGAAGGGCGATAGTGCGGGATGGGCAGTAGGAACGACAATGACATCATCTGCTACCCCGTTCATTAATGCCGGAGAGTCCGTGATGACCACCACCCGGCCACCCATCGCCTTCACCCTGGTTATGTCGCGCAGTATATCATTGTCGAGACTTTCGATGGGGCAGAGATATATGACCGGTGCTCCGTCTCCGATGAGGGCCAGGGGGCCGAAGTTCATCTGTCCTGTCGGATATCCCTCTGCATGGATATTGGACAGCTCCTTCATCTTGAGCGCTCCTTCGATTGCGACTGGGTAGTTGATTCCCCTTCCCAGATAGACGAACCCTCTGGAATGAAGGAGCGTTCGGGAGATATCGCAGATCTTCTGATCGTTTTCGAGGACCCTCGCGATAATATCCGGCAGACTGAAGAGCAGCGATTTGAGGGTCTCGACTTCGATATCGTGCAGGGTGCGTTTTTTTATGCCCAGTGCAATGCCCAGCAGACACAGGGCGGCCAGTTGCGCCGAGAAGGCCTGTGTTGATGCTCCCCCTCTTTCCTGACCTGCCCTGGTACGCAGGACAGCGTCCGCCTCGCGCGTTGCGGTGCTGCCGGCGACATTACAGACCGCAATGACAACAGCGCCCTTTTTCCGGGCGTCGCGCTGTGCTTCTATGGTGTCGGGAGTTTCCCCTGACTGGCTTATGCCGACGAAACAGGTCCCCTTGGTGATATTGGGCCTCATGTAGCCGTATTCCGAAGAGATGTCGA
>JBARHQ010000008.1:0-22630 GCA_049799315.1 Thermodesulfovibrionales bacterium
GGCTTCACCGATCGCGTAGAGCAGATCCAGGCAATCTCTATCGACCACCTGGGATGCGCCATTCGACAGAAACCGTTGCCCATTTTGAAACAACGCTTTTTTATAGTGACCGTAGATGGCCAGGTCCATATCGCTATCACCCTCAATACCACTACCCATAATTAATTTACTCTTAATGATGTCCCCGACGGAATAATTAACGAGAGGGAATAATTCGTCGAGCATTTTCTTAATAACGACATTTGCCTGCAGATACCAATTATCCTTTCCTTTTAGCCGTCGCGATATCAGCATCTCCCATTCTGGCCTGCTGTCAGCAATCTTCTTTATTGTTTCATCTGTGTAAGGCTTGTTGCCATAGGATACACGCAAATCGTTTATCTCAATGTCAGCTAGCAATTTTTTCAACGGTGAGCGAATTTCAGAACGCCATTTTTCCAGGTCGGGCAAGTTGCCATTGAGGTATGCCATAAACGCCTTTTCTTCGGGAGTGGCCGGTGATGTCAGAGCAACAAGCGCTGCTGGCCGTCTGTTAAGGTAAAATAGAGCGCGTGCCTTCAGGAGTCTATAATCTGGAGACTGGGTTGATATGCCACTCAAAGCTACAAGAGACCTTTCAAAGAGATTTTCCCTAGCTGAGACATCATCGGCAAAGTGATCTTCTGGATACAACATTCCGAGCAACTGTAAGTCGAAGGCACTGACAACAGGTGTTATGGAAGTTGGTTTTACTAAAGCCGAAATTGAGCCCGGCAAATTCTGGTTTTCTTCTTTCTGGTAAGATTTTTTTTCTACCTTCTTTGTGGCAGAGACAGGTATTTTTGACATGATGTCATCAAGAATGGAAAGAAAGGCTTCACTTGGCGGACCTCCATGAGAAAACGCAACATCATTCCACTCTAGAAGTGTAACGGGGGTATCAGCATCTAGCTTGCCATCGCTGTCTCTCATCTGAACCTTGAGGATAACTTTCATTCTCTCATTCGCATCATGCCCCACATATCCTCTCACGAGAAGTTTAACCTTTATTTCGTTTGCGAGACTGAATATTTCATCGTCCTCGATGCTCCGCATTGGACCAAATGCACGAGCAATAAGCGTAGGGTCTGGAACAGTCAGTGAAGTGGAATCTTCAATCCTTTTTGACAAATACCGTGTCATGAGCGAACGGCCTATTTCATCAATTGCATAACCCCGTACTTGAAATGGCACAATCAAAATATCGAACTTTGAATTCTTCAATAATAGGTTGAAAAGCTTCTTTTGGGATTCCATCCACTCAGACTTCGGCGCCATTGGTTTATCGCTGGTGCTGGCTAGGGAATCCTGCAGGCCATGGGGTATCCATTCTGAGGTTCGGCGAGGGTTGTCCAACTGCCCTTGCTCTGCACTGGAAAGGACCATGGGAAATACGATGTGAATAAATGAAAGGAAAAAAACAAGACGACAGAAAGAAAATGAAGACTTATGAGATAGCCACATAGTTACCCTCCTCAAGTTACCACCCTTCGCATCGCCCCGGACGCATAAGAACCGTCCCTTTACCTTAGTTGTTTTATAATTATACACTAAAAATAAGGCATTAATTCCGAGAGTAACAGGCAGGCCTAACAGATAAGCCTCAGGAGTTAATTTCAGGAAGTAGTGAACTACCCCAAGCTCCTCATTTTTCGTATGATTTCATAAACAATTTCATTATGAAATCATCCATCACAAAGCCGTGTCCGATATCGGTGACGACCGCAGCAGTGATGGCAAATCCGTTCTTTTCGTATGCTCGAATCGCCTGTTTGTTGTTCTTGTTTACGGTAAGATAAATATAGTCTTTGCCATTTCGCACTGCATAATGTTTAACACGACTGAGAGAGCATGCCGCAATCGACGTCCTTCGAAAGTCCTTCTCGATGTAAATTTTGGAAAGCTTGACCGAATTGTCCTCTGCGAGTACGTAGGACAGATACCCGCACGGTATGTCGTTGGCAATTATAAGATCCCACACAGTACCATTCAGGAGTTCTTCCGTTATGACTTCCCCGGAATACATCATCTGAAGCATATAGTCGATTTGTTTTTTCGACAATATTTCGCCATATGCTTCGTCCCAAATGCGGCGGGCAAGTGCCTTTATCTCAGCTATGTTTTCTATGCCTGCCTGTCTGAAAATATGCTGCATGTGGCTCTAAAATCACCTGAATTAAAAAGTTTTCCGGCGCTACTTTTCACTCTTCGACATGAGCATCAGGACTATCCCGATCCCGAGGAATACCAACATCAGAAAAGCCGAAAATTTCCTCCTGAATGCGAGTTCGCGAAAAACCTGCTTCTCTCGGGATGCGATCTGATCAAGCTTGGTCACAAACTCGTCCGTCCTCTCCTTGATCAGCGCCACATCGACCGAGTGGAACAGTGTGCGGAATGCGGCCTCGGTGTTGAAAAGCGTCTTCTCCTCATCACCGGTGAAGACCCCGGCAGCCTTCAGCGTCCTGAGGCCGTTCTCGACATCCTTGATCTTTTTCTCGGTCACTGACAGGGCCTGCTTCATTGCCTTCGCCCTGTCGAATGTGTGGCACTGGGAACATCGCTTCTCGTTGATAATATCGATATCCGCCCTCAAAATTCCATGAGAGCCATGACAGGTGACGCAGTTCGGCCCGCTCCCGCCTGATTTCAGTGCCTTTCCATGGCCGCTTTCGAGGTAATTTTTCAGGATACCGATATGACACTTGCCACAGAACTCCGGGACCTGTCCGTATTGAGGCTTTCCGGCAAAGCCCCGCTCAGGGGACATGGCCATTGAGGAATCCTTCGGGTCGCCGCCATGACAGTCATGACATGATATACCGTTCTGGAAGTGCCAACTCTTCTTCCATTCCGAAGGAACAGCCCTGAGCTCAGGTCTCATCATGTCCGAATCATGACAGTCAAGACAGACGCTGTTAAGTCTCTCATCGCCCTTTGTCTGCGAAAAGGCCGGGATCGAGAGCAGGAAACAGAGGACGGCAACGGATAACGCAATCCTTATCCTCATGAATATTTCCCCCAGGCAGTCAACGCGACCCATACGGTCAGCGAAATGATAAAGACTGCGAGCAGAAGAGGGCGCTTCAGTATATTGTTCTCTTCTCTTCTGTCAAAAAAGGGCCAGAACAGAAACACTGCTGCAAGACCCATCTGAAGGCTTATCCCCAGCAGCTTGTTCGGAACAAGCTTCAACATCTGGTAAGGGGCCAGGAAATACCACTCCGGCTTTATATGCCCCGGAGTCCGGAAGGGATCGGCCGGAGTGTTGGCGTCTTCCGGCATGAAAAGCTGGGGCAGAAAGCTGATGATAAGAAACATCACGCTGAAATAAAGTGCGACCATTACCATCTCGCGCTGAACAAAGTACGGATAGAAAGGATGTCCGTCTGGATGGTCCTCATGTTCAAACCTCGTCCATCTCCGGCGGGCCGTATCAGTCCTGCCGAACGGCGGTGCAGATATGCCGATTCTCCTCACAAGAAAGAGGTGTATCGCCACGAACAGAATAAGCAGGAGAGGCAGAAGCGTAACGTGAAGCGCAAAAAACCTGCTAAGAGTGACACCTGAGACGGCATCTCCGCCCCGCAGCATCCGGGTAATAAACTCTCCTGCATACGGGAAAGCGCTGGGGATCGTCGTAACTATGGTCGTCGCCCAGTAGCTCAGCTGGCTCCATGGCAGAAGATACCCGCTGAGGCAGAAGGTAAGGGTCATGAACAGCATGAATGCCCCTGCAAGCCATGTCATCTCCCGCGGTTTCTTGTAGCTCCCCATGAAGAAAACAGAGAGCATATGCTGAATGGCGACCGCCACCATCAGGTTGCTTCCGACAGCATGCATTTTTCTGAACAGCCATCCGTAAGGAACACTGCTCATTATCTCCTGCACGCTCCTGAAGGCATGCTCAGAGTCAGGCACGTAATAGATGAGCAGAAAGAAGCCGGTAATGACCTGGGATAAGAAGGCTGCAAGTGCCACAAAACCCAACGTGTAGAAGATGTTGATGTCGCGGGGCACCATATACCCGGTCAACTGTTCCTTTACCAGTTCGTCCAGCCCGATCCTGATCTCAATCCAGTTTTTTAAATTTCTGAACATATCTTCATCCTATGATAATCTCCTCACCCTGTGTTTTCACGGGGTACTTATGCAGAGGCTTGGGAGGAGGCCCTGAGACAACATTTCCATCGAGACTGTAAATGCCTGCATGGCACGGGCAGAGCAGTCTCTTTTTTGAGGCGTCATACTCAACAAGACAGCCGAGATGGGTGCAGACCTTCGAGAGCGCCACGAACCCCTTGTCCGGCAAATTCAAAACAACTGCGGGAGTGTTATTAATAACGATGTCTTTTGCAGAGCCCGATGGTATATCGCTCCTTTTTAACGTGACCTTGCTGCCTTTCGTCTCACTGCCGGGGGGTTCCAGAAAACGGATAAGCGGATAGACAAAAGAGGCGAGAACTGTTGAGCTGAGAATAAACAGAAGCGTTCGCAGAAAACCTCGTCTGTCCACAGCACCTCCCTCACCCTGAATTCATTCTTACCCTAAGTTTATTGCAGCAGAAACCTATTGTCAACAAAATGTCCGCAAGACTTCGGACAGCGATTCCGGATTTATTTCGGACAGCCGGCATGGGGAGCGTGTATACTTGAAATTTCCCAAACCGGAATCATCTTTACCTAAAGCGGCTAAAAATGGGCTTGTACATTGTGAAGATAAAGTGAAGATTAAACACTGACAGCATGTTAGGGCCGCCCCCTGCCGACTGGCACGAACTATGCTCTACCCATTATTAGAAGTTAATCTCAAATTCCTGAGTTGAAGCTCAGGGCCGAAGGAGGATAGTGTCATGAGAACAAAGAAGTTAGGTTTTTTGGTGGCTGGTGCCTTGTTATTGGTGCTGGCAGGTTTTTCTTCACAGAGCAATGCGGGCGTGCGGGTAGGAATTGGCGTTAATATCCCCGTATTTACATTTGCCGCGCCTCCTCCCCTGGTAGTTATCCCCGGGACATACGCCTATGTTGCGCCGGAAGCGGATGTTGATATCGTCTTTTTCAATGGCTTCTGGTATCGCCCTTATGAAGGCCGGTGGTTCAGGGCGAGAGGCTATAACGGCCCATGGGGCCTTATTGCTCCTGCAAGGGTTCCCCATGCATTGATAGAACTGCCGCCGGACTTTCGCCATACTTACAGGGAACATCCAAGAATAGCCTACCGGGATTTCAACAGAAACTGGCGCGGCTGGGAGAGAAATAAATACTGGGAAAGAGACGAAAGGTGGCGGGCAGGCAGAGGCCGGGAAAGGCGTGAGGAAAGAAGAGAAAACAGGCACGAAGAGCACAGGGGAAGATAGATACGATTACAAACGAATAAAGCAGGGGAGGTGAGGGACCTCCCCTGACGTAATCCTCCCGGATGTAAAAGCTAAAGCAGAATAATTCGAACACAGGCAAACAAAATATTTGCTTCCTGAAAAGAGATACCGTGAAGGTCTTTATGAGCTGTGTCTCTTTCTATGAGAACCTAACCCAACTCCGTTCTCTGATCCTGTGAAAATTGCGTTGATTACAGACGATGCTTCCCGTTAATCTACAGATATGAAGGCTGTTGTATTCAATAAATACGGTGGCAACGAAGTTATCGAAGTCAGGCAGATGCCAAGACCGGTTCCCGGAGTTGATGACGTGCTTATCAAGGTCCATGCTGCCTCTGTCAATCCAGTAGACTGGAAGGTCCGTCAGGGCATGGCCAGGATTCTCACGGGGTTTGGATTTCCGAAGATCCTCGGCGGTGAATGCTCTGGTGAGATAGTTGAAACCGGCGCAAAGGTAAAGAGCTTCAGGGAAGGTGACAGGGTAATCGGCTTTCCCGGCATCCGCCGGCTAGCTGCTTTTGCAGAGTACGTTTGCGTCAATGAAAAGAACACTTTTGCGAAACCGGAGAATATCAGTTTTGGGGAGGCCTCAACTATCCCTGTGGCGGGTCTTACCGCTCTGCAATCATTGCAAAGACTTGGTCATATATCCCGAGACTGCAAAGTTCTGATTAACGGAGCTTCAGGCGGCGTTGGGACCTTCGCTGTTCAGATCGCAAAGATATTTGGAGCGCACGTCACTGCAGTATCCAGTGGTCCTAATGCGCCCCTTTTGAAAGAGATCGGGGCTGACGCGATAATCGATTACACCCGGGAAGACTTTACGAAAGGTGATGAGCGTTTTGATATTGTCTTTGATACGGTATCAAAACGGTCCTTTAGTGAATGCAAAGGGGTGCTGGCTCCTCATGGGATTTATATTAATACATTCCCGCTGTTTTCAATTTTGCTGTATCAATATGGTATAGGCTTTTTGATGAACAAGAAAGCCCGAAGCGTTATGGTCAGGCCGAACGCAGCTGACATGGAATGGATGCGAAGGCATATCGAAGCAGGTAAAATCAGAATTATCATCGATCGGGTCTATTCGCTGGATCAGATTGTTGAAGCTCTGGCCTACAGCGAGACCGGAAGAGCATGCGGGAAGATAGTGCTAAACGTTCTCCAATCCTGATATATACGGCCGCAACGCTCAAATTTCAAGACCCAGTTTTCAAGATAATGCGCAGGTGTGATAATATACATGACTTTTTTATCAGGAGGATTTTATGTCAAAGACCTATAACATAGCCGTGATCCCGGGAGACGGAACCGGTCCCGAGGTAGTTGCCGAAGGGATCAAGGTGATAAAGGCTGCCGCTGTAAAAGGCGGGTTTAAACTCGAATTCACCGGGTTTGACTTCGGTGCCGAGCGTTATCTGAAGACCGGCGAGACGCTGCCCGACAGCGCGATCGACGAATTCAGGAAGTTCGACTCGATGTTCCTGGGCGCCATCGGGCATCCCGACGTAAAGCCCGGCATCCTCGAGACAGGGATTCTCCTCAAGATACGCTTTGCCCTCGACCAGTACATCAATCTCCGGCCGGTGAAGCTTTATCCGAACGTGGAGACCCCGCTGAAGGACAAGGGGCCTGAACATATCGATTTTGTGGTGATCCGGGAGAATACGGGAGGCATCTACACCGGCCACGGCGGGGCAACGCGTGTGGGCACGCCTGATGAGATTGCTACCCAGCTTATGGTATACGATCGCCGTACCGTGGACCGCTGCCTGAAGTATGCCTTTGAACTGAAGAAGAAGCGCAATGCCGGGAACCCGAAATATGCTGCCAAGCCGATCACCCTGATACACAAGAGGAACGTGCTGACCCACTGCGGCGACCTGTGGTACCGGGCCTTTGAAGAGATGGGGGCGCAGCAGTATCCTGAACTCAAACGTGATTATAACCACGTCGATGCTGCGAACATGTGGTTTGTGAAGAACCCTGAGTGGTTCGACGTGGCAGTAACGGAAAACCTGTTCGGCGATATCATCACCGACCTCGGCGCCATGATCCAGGGCGGACTCGGCGTGGCCTCCGGCGGGAATATCAACCCTGAGGGCATCTCGATGTTCGAGCCTATGGGCGGAAGTGCTCCGAAGTATGCCGGGCAGAACGTGATCAACCCCATGGCGGCGATAGGCGCGGCGATGATGATGCTCGATACAATCGGCGAGACAAAGGCCTCACAGCAGGTTGAAGCGGCCATGATAGCGGCCATGAAGAAGATGAAGAGTCAGGCTGCCGGTCATATGGGCATGAGCACAACCGAGGTCGGTGATCTTATTGCCGATCTGGTGACGAAGCAGTAACGCCCCGCCTTCGGCACCCCCTCTTAAGCTAAGAGGGGGGAAGGGGGAGTTTATGATTCACGAGTTACGTCACGTGCCCGGTTGTTTCTGTTGTGAGTCCCTTGTGCTCTCTGCTTCCTCTCGGTTTTTTAGCCATTCCGCAACAATGCGTTCGGCCTTAAGCCAGTTGTCGATATCAGAACCGCTGACGTTTTCCTTTATTTCATACAGCTTATAGGCGAACTGCTCTGCGTCGTTCTGCACGTTCACACTGGCAGCCGGCTTAACTTTTTTATCCAAGATATTCTCCCGAGGAGTATGACACGGTTTTATTATGCTCCCTGTAATACAGCAAGGCAATAAGGGTTCTCCTTGTATGCTATCAGCGCAGACGAAGCCTCCCTGTCAGTTTTATCTGACAACATATTTCCCATGGTGTATTTTGCCTGGTTTGATGTAATAATATATAAGCCGGCAGTGCTTAACACAGGTTGAATATAATGACCGGACAATAACAGAGGAGGCCATGGCACGCACGCATTCCCCATCAGAGCTCCGCAGACTTGCCTCCTTCCCTCTGATGAACCCCAATCCTGTCCTGGAGGTAGACCTTAAAGGGAAGGTCTGTTTTATCAATCCTGCAGCTCAAACGCTGTTCCCCAGGATCAGATCAGCCGGTCTCCGGCATCCCTTTCTGGCGGATTTCGCTTTAATGCTCAGCGCAGTCAGGGCGGAAAAAAAAGGCATTTGCACGCGGGAAGTCAGGGTTGGTCAGGCGTGGTATGTGCAGACGGTACACCTCGTTTCAGCTGAGGGGGTCCTCCGCATATACGGCCACGACATAACCCCGCGGAAGGAGACAGAAGAGGCATTGCGTCAAAGCGAAGAACGGTTCAGGCTTATTGCCGAGACGAGCAATGACATAATATTTCAGATCGATCTGCAGGGAAGAGTAACCTACTGCTCACCTGCCATGACGCAGTATGGATACGCTCCCCGGGACGTTATCCAATCGCATTTTTCCGGTTTTTTTTCCGGGACCGAATTGCCGAAGGCAGAACTTGTCTTTGAGGCTGCCATTGCCGGCGAGCGCGTTGACTATGTCGAACTGGACGTTATGAAGGCTGACGGTTCGGTCGTCAATAGTGAGATCAGCATAGCGCCACTCAGGAAAGCAGGAGGCATCGTCGGTCTGCAGGGGATCGCCCGCGATATCACGGGCCGGAAGCAGGTGGAGGAATATCTTCGGCGGGCCAAGGAAGACCTCGAAGTCCGCGTGCTCGAGCGCACACGGGACTTGATGGCGGCAAATGAAAAGCTGGCAGCCGAGATAGCAGAGCGCGAAGAAAGAGAACATCAAACCCGGACGACGAATGACCTCCTGAAGCTGTTTTCGCACACCTTTCTGCGGCGTGATTATCTCGACGAACTTGTCAGGCTCCTGGGGAAATGGTGCCCGTGCACTTCGGTCGGTATCCGGCAGCTCGATGAGGAGGGGGCCATTACCTACGCGGCTCACGAGGGCTTCAGCCCTGAGTTCATGGAGCAGAAGGATTGTCTCCCGCTGAAAAAAAACCGGTGCACCTGCCCCAGGGTACTGGAGGGAAAGCCTGATGCGTCTGAGTTGCCCTTTATGACGCCGGGCGGCTCGTTCTACTGCAATGACATATCCTGCCTCCCTTCAAAGAAGGCGAAGGGAGTGAAGAGGCAATCCCGCAGGATGTGTGCGCTTCATAAGTATGCATCTTTTGCTGTTATTCCGATCCGCTACAGAGAGAGGGCACTGGGTGCAATCCATCTTGCTGACACGAGGAAGGGACTGGTCCCTCTCAGTCTTGTAGCGTTTATCGAGTCGATGACTCCCCTGATCGGCGAGGCGCTTTACCGGTTTTCAGTAGAGGAGGCCTTTATGACCTCCCGCCAACAGCTCCGGGAGCTCTCCGGTCATCTGCTGGCGGCCCGGGAGGAAGAGAGGACCAAGGTGGCCAGAGAGATCCATGACGAACTCGGCCAGCTCCTGACTGCGGCCATGATCGAGCTGTCCAGTATCAGGGGGAAATATAAAAAACAGAAGCCGCTTGTCGAGAAGATACTCTCGGTCTCCGGGCTGCTCGACGGTGCAGTACAGGACATTCAGCGTATCTGTTCTGGACTGAGGCCGAGGCTGCTCGATCACCTTGGTCTTCGGGCGGCAATAGAATGGGAGGCAGGCCAGTTTTTAAAACGTTCGGGCATCAAATGTTCGCTGAAGATGCCCCAGAACCAGAAAAAATTTTCTCCTGCTGTTGCGACTTCACTTTTCAGAATCTTTCAGGAAGCGCTGACGAACGTTTCCCGCCATGCGGGGGCCACCGAGGTTTTCGTCCTTCTGGCAGTTGGAGACGGGTCCGTGGTGCTCGAGATAAAAGACAATGGCAGGGGGATTTCGCGGGAGAAACTCGCCGGTAATAAATCCTTCGGCATTATGGGGATACATGAACGGGCATATGATCTTGGCGGGACAGTAACTATTAAAGGGACCCGGAAAGGCACGACAGTCAGCGTTGAGGTGCCTTTATTACCCGATACGGAGGAGAAGCATGCTTAGAGTCCTTATCGCTGACGACCATCCGATAGTCCGCAAGGGGATCAGGCAGATCCTTGAGGAGACCAGGAATGTCCAGAGCATTGACGAGGCCGAGACAGGGCAGGAAGTTCTGGATAAAGTGAAGAAGGGCAGGTTTGACATAGTCCTGCTTGATATTTCGATGCCCGGCATGAATGGTATCGATACCCTGGAAGAGTTGAAGAAGCTGAAGCCATCGCTCCCGGTCCTTATCCTGAGCATGTACCCGGAGGAAGAGTACGCGGTAAGGGCGCTGAAGGCAGGGGCGTCAGGATATCTGACAAAGAAGAGCGCTCCGGACGAATTGGCGACTGCGCTCAGGAAGATCTATAAGGGAGAGCGTTATATAAGCCCGATCCTTGCCGACCTTCTGGCGTCCAACCTGCTGGACGAGCTTGAAAAGCCTCTTCATGAGAGCCTGTCGAACCGGGAATTCCAGGTGATGCGTATGATTGTCGCGGGGAAGGCCCTGAAGGAAATAGCAGGAGAGATGTCTTTGAGTCCCAAGACGGTCAGCACCTTCCGCTCCCGCATACTCCAGAAATTAAACATGACGAGCAACGCTGAGCTTATACAGTATGCAGTGAAGAACCAGCTCGGCGAACTTCCCCGCGTCGAATGAAGCTGCGTTTTATCGGCCCGCTCAAGCTCCTTGCCCTGCTCACTGTCTGCGTTTTTCTTGCGGTCACCGGCTGCGAGAAAAAAGGGGCGACCCGTTACCAGGGTTATACCGAAGGCGAATTCGTACTCGTCGCAGCGCCGTCTGCAGGACGACTGGAGAAGCGGTGGGTGCAACGCGGCCAGGATGTCCCGGCCAATGCCCCGCTTTTTGTGCTTGAGCAGGAAAATGAAAAGTCAGCACGACACGAGGCTGAGGCACAGCTGCAGACTGCCGAGGCCCGTCTTGCCAATATCACCGTCGGACGGCGGCAGCCGGAGATTGATGCAATCCTCGCCGCCGAGGCCCAGGCTGAGGCGGCACGCAGGCTCTCTCAGCTGCAGCTCGAGCGGTATGAGAAACTCTTCTCCTCCGGTTATATCTCCCGGGAGCAGCTGGACGAGGTTCGGGCCACCCACACGACGAATACGGCACGCGTAGCTGAGGCAAAGGCACAGCTGCGTACGGCACAACAGTCCTTAGGCCGTGAAAAGGAGATTGAGGCCGCGCGTAACGAGGTCGAAGCCGCGCGGGCGGCACTGGCCCAAAGCAGCTGGCGTCTCGAACAGCGTGCGATCAATGCCTCTGTGGCTGCACTGGTGCATGATACGTTTTACTCCGAGGGCGAATGGGTCCAGGCGGGGAGCCCCGTGGTAAGCCTTCTGCCGCCAGGGAATATCAAGCTGCGATTTTTTGTGCCCGAGACCGTTCTGGGTTCAGTCAGAGTCGGGCAGCCGGTGTCAGCCACCTGTGACGGCTGCGGCAAGGCGATTACAGGGAAGGTCAGTTACCTCTCGCGTCAGCCGGAATATACCCCTCCCGTCATCTACAGTCGTGACCAGCGCACGAGGCTTGTGTTTCTTATCGAGGCGTTGCCTGAGGCGACAGATGCTTTGCGTCTCCATCCGGGCCAGCCGGTGGATATCGAGCTGAAGTGAGCAGCGGGGCGGCCTCGGATCTTGCTATCGATGTTACGGACCTGAACAAATACTTCGGGAAAAAGCATGTTGTGCGGGACCTTTCTCTCCAGGTGCGGCGTGGCGAGATATTCGGATTCCTCGGCCCTAACGGCAGCGGCAAGACAACCTCGATCCGGCTTTTATGCGGGCTGCTGACGCCGGACTCCGGCAGCGGCACCTGTCTGGGCTTCGATATTGTCCGCGAAACCTCATCCATCAAGCGCGAAATCGGCTATATGACCCAGAGGTTTTCTCTCTGGGAGGACCTCACGATCCGCGAGAACCTTGAATTTATCGCCAGGATGTACGGTATGCAGGAGCGCAGCCAGGCCGTGGCCGGTGCGATTGACAGACTCGGACTGACGTCACGCCAGGACCAACTGGCCGGCACCTTGTCCGGCGGATGGAAGCAAAGGCTTGCACTCGCTTCATGCATGCTGCACCACCCGAAGCTCCTGCTGCTCGATGAGCCGACGGCCGGGGTTGACCCCAAGGCGAGGCGGGATTTCTGGAACGAGATCAACGAACTCGCCGGCAACGGTATTACCGTGCTGGTTTCGACGCATTATATGGACGAGGCCGAGCGCTGTCACCGTCTGGCTTATCTTGCTTACGGTAATCTGTTGGTCTCCGGAACTGCACAGGAGGTGGTTGATTCCCAGGCCCTTACCGGTTTTGAGGTGACCGGCCCTGACCTGGTCCACTATGCAACGCTGCTGCGCGGCCTTCCGGGTGTTGAGCAGATTACGGCGTTCGGCAGCACCCTGCATGTCACCGGACGCGATGCCGGGGCGCTCAACGCGACCGCCTCACAAAAGCAGAAAGAAAATACCCATCGCTGGGTACCTATCCGGGCCGGCCTTGAGGACGTCTTCATCAGTCTCATGGAAACAGCAGAAGAGGACATCACCTGAGGACCCCGCTATGAACTTCCCCGGAATATTTCAATGAATCTTTCCAATAAGCTAGCAATGAGCCTCAAACTCTCCTGGTCACGCTGGATCGGCATTATTATAAAGGAATTCATTCAGCTGCGGCGCGACCGGCTGACCTTCGGTATGATCGTTGGTATTCCCATTATGCAGCTGATCCTCTTTGGCTACGCCATCAACTCTGACCCAAAGCACCTACCCTCTGCGGCGCTTGTTGCCGACCATAGTCTTTACAGCAGGACACTGCTCCAGGGACTGAAGAACAGCGACTATTTCCGCATCGACCATGAGGTTTCGGGCGTGGTTGAGGCAGAAGAACTCATGGCCCGCGGAGAGGTCCAGTTTGTGGTGACCATTCCGGAGGATTTCGGCAGGAAACTTGCGCGCGGCGAGAGGCCGACGCTCCTTATCGAAGCGGACGCCTCAGATCCGAGTGCGACCGGCAACGCGATTGCCGCGCTCGCCGGAGTGGTCCGAACCGCTCTCACCCGTGATCTCCAGGGGCCGCTGCGGCCGCTCGTTCCAATTGCCGACCCCATCGATATCCGGGTACACAGGCGATATAATCCTGAGGGTATTACGTCGTATAACATCGTGCCGGGGCTGCTCGGGACGATCCTTACCATGACCATGATTCTGATGACCGGGCTGGCGATGACGCGGGAGCGGGAGCGCGGGACCTTCGAAAACCTCCTTGCTACCCCCGCACTGCCGATTGAGGTGATGACCGGCAAGATCGTCCCCTACATCATGATCGGGCTGCTGCAGGTGACCCTGCTCCTTGGCGCGGCGCTTCTCATCTTCAAAGTGCCGATGCAGGGCAGCATCATGCTCCTTTATTTTTCTGTCTCGCTGTTCATTGCAGCGAACCTGACACTCGGGATAACCTTCTCCTCCATTGCGCGCAACCAGCTTCAGGCGATGCAGATGACGTTCTTTTTTTTCCTGCCCTCGATCCTGCTATCGGGCTTCATGTTCCCCTTCCGCGGTATGCCCGAGTGGGCGCAGTGGGTGGGTACGGTCCTGCCGCTGACCCACTTCCTGAGGATTGTGCGGGGGATTCTGCTCAAAGGCAACTCCTTTGCTGAAGTCTGGCCCAATATCTGGCCGATCCTTGTCTTCATGCTGGCAGTTATCGGGCTCGGCCTCGGGGTCTACCGTAAAACCCTGGACTGAGCATTGGGCATAACCCGCCATCAGGGTTGGCTGATTACGATTCCATCTGTCGCGAGTGAACAGGAGCTTATGGTCAGCTTCCCGTCAATTGTGGTAAAACCTGTCTGCGATAAAAACCCGGTATCATATCCACCCCTCAGGTACACCGGTGCGGCCAGGTTGCAATCAACATCTCCATCCAGGGTGATTGCCCGGCTTTGGAGGATAAGATTGCCTGTACCGGTACTGAGGGCATCGGGAAAAGTCATATGGTACGTTATGGCCTGACCTGCTGTCTTTTTTATCGGATAAGCCGCGAAATCAACCTCAATCGTCATATCAACGGCAGTGCCTGAAAAAGAATAAACATTCACCGGCCCGGCAGAAACAAGGCTTCCTCCGGTCGGTCCTGTCCGCACATCGGCTATATACCATCCGGTATCAGGCAATATCGCGCAGGGGGATATCTCATTGTCATGTATATGGTGGGGACTGCACCTTACCGAGCCGCCGCCTGTCGTGGACACCGCGGTAATTTTATAGATATGCTCCTGAGTGGCAGACCAGTTGACGCCAAGGTTGAGCAACGGCAGGAGCCCGGCGCTGTTCGCGTCCTTCGGCTTGACTGTGATCGACAGATAGTATGCCGGCCGGGCAGCGTCCCGTGGCAATGCAGCGGCCTGCGGTAAGATCACATTCTGGGCCGTTGCATTGGCAGGCGCACGATTAGCCTGATTAAACAGTGCATCGCTCCAGCCGTATGACGGCAGCATCTTGAATGTAAGATCAAGTCCCTGCGCAAACGAACCGCTATGCAGAGATGCCTTGCCTTTTTTCAGGGTGTTCCCCGCTTCATCAATGATGGCGGCTTTTATTACGAGCGGCTGTTGGGTGTTTATGCCCGCGAGACCGTCAACATTCAGCGTCACTGCAAGCTGCATAAAATCGTTTTCTCCGAAGAGGAGCGTGTCCGGCGAGCGGGTCAACACCAATGAAATATCGATAGGAAGCAGAATAGGGTCACCCGGACCGGGCTTCAGTATGAATCCCGGTATAACCGGAGGATGGCAGATAATCGGGTCCCACATGCATATATCGCAGACATCGCCAATCCCGTTGCTGTTCATGTCCTCCTGTCCCGGATTGGCTACATAGGGGCAATTGTCTGAGGCATTCGGAATGCCGTCACCGTCAATATCAGGGTCGCAGGCGTCTCCGATACCGTCTTCATCCGTGTCTGACTGATCGCTGTTCGGGACTGTCGGGCAGTTGTCATAAACATCGATGGTCCCGTCGCCATCGCTGTCAGCGCATGCGGAAGGCTCCTGCCCGGGATTGTAGACCGTGGGGCAATTGTCCGAGACATTCGGAATGCCGTCACCGTCAAGGTCGGAGTCGCAGGCATCGCCAATGCCGTCGCCGTCCGTATCTTTCTGGGAAGGGTTAGCGACAGTCGGGCAGTTGTCTTTTACATCGGGCACACCGTCGTTGTCATCGTCCGTGTCGATAGTGTCTTCAGTGCCATCGCAGTCCCTGTCTCCGGAGCCGACGCCGACAGCGGCAAAGGCGTTTTTTATCTGGCAGCAGTTGTTAGCGGTAATGCCATAGCTGCCTTTAAGGACATCGCAATTTGCTATAACGGCATTTCTGAAAAAAAGGAAATCAGGGTTTTTTGTCAGAGACTCTGTCACGGTCCGGTAATAGATGCGTCTCACCTTTTCCTCTCCGATGCCGGTGACCGTGCGGCCGTTAAAAGAACCTCCCACGGTCATAAGGTAGCCAGCCTTTGAAAGTATCGTGCTGTTGAAATGCACATCAGCCGCCGGGTCATAGGCACTGTAGTTGTCCTTATATCCGGCGCAGGCAGGTGGATTAGCGAGATTGCGGCTTGCTCCGCAGGGCTTTTCAGGACCGGAGATACTGAGTTCGCCGATCAGCCAGTTGGGGTCATTGTATGTTTTGCTCCAGTGGCCGAGGAAGACCCCAAACATGTCGGCAACATGCTCTTTTATGGCCCCGCTTTCACCTTCCCAGACAAAATCGACCTCTGACCGATGGAAGGCATGGCCCACCTCATGCCCGACAAGGTCGAGCGCGACCATCCCGTCCCCGAACTTCTGGATTGAATATCCGCCGCAGTCAGTCGATGCTGCATTTCTCCAGTCTGTCCCGACATGCACGTACATTTCCCATTCACCGTCGTCATCGTCATAAGAGTCACGGCCGAAATAGCTCCGGTAAAAACTGTCGACCTCCCTCGTATAGTTATAGAGCTTCCAGCCCTCTACATCAGGACTTGCACACCCCCATCCATCGGCACAGGCATTGCCGCATCCGCAGCAGCCCCAGCAGCCGACGACGCAGGCAGCCGAAAAGTTGCAGACCCCGTCTTCATCAAACCAGGCATCATCTGCAGTCGTATCCGTATAGCATCTGTCAGAATCGACATGATTTGCGTTTTCTATATCGATATCGAGTCTGTTGTCCCTCGGCTGAAGAAACAGTATCGATCCCGTGACGGCATCAACAAAGGCATCGACAAGAGCGCCGCCGTCCGGTGCTGCGTGGAATATCAATCTCCACGAAAGCCGGGGATTATGGCTGTTCGTGTTGCATGAGGGACAGAGGGATGAAAGAAGTGAGGCATCATAAATCCAGAGCTTCGGCGGAACAATAATCTTCAGGTCTGCTGGAGAGTTGAAGTTATAAGCCGCTGCCACAGTTTGTGCTGCATCGAGTGAGGAACGGACCGGTTCCGTACGGTCGGGACTCAGATCGGGTATATAATTTCCGGATACATTGCCCAGCAAATATCCGCCATTGGCAGCTTCTTTAATAGTCAGCTGCAGCCATGATCCGTAAACAGGGATATCGTGGTAATACTGGGTGAAGTTAAGTTTCTGACTGCTTTTCCCGCCGCGCTTTGTCATCCGCATGTTCTTCTCAGGTGCAGTGACCCTGAAGAGACCAGGATAATTCTTCAAAAAGGTAAGGGCGACAGTATCGGGGGTGGCGGGATTGTTGACCCCAAGATCAGCGGCAGGGATGTCAAGATAGAGATTTCTGACCATGCCTTTTTCGATCAGGGCTTTGTATACGCCGGGATCCGCAAGCGTCTTCAGTTGAGCGAGGACCGCAGCCTGCGTCATGTCTGTCTGATCTGCAGCCAGGGCCGGATGTGATGAAAAAAGAGGGAGTATAAAGAGGATCGAAACAACCGGGAGGCAACCGCGCGTCATCCGGAACAGGAAGTGCTTACTCAGTAACGCAAATAACACCATGCACATCTTTGCCATCCCTGCATCCTTTCTCCCGGTATCAGGATTATGAGAAAAGGCACGTTATCAGTCACATCAATTGTCTTAGTCTTAGTGTGACACGGGCTATCTGATACCGTCAAGGCTCGATAAAATATGGTACTGGTACAGTTTACCAGTACCTAAAATATCTGTTGAGCAGGGATGTCACGAGTGAACGGCGGGACATCATAGAAGTGTTTATATTTTATACATGCTATATATTAATTAATCAATAATAGGATGCCTGGCGGTATCAGCAGACGGCAACGCAAAGCTTCAGAACAATCTTTTTCAAAGCAAAGTCGCCTTGCGGGGCAGGTCATATCCTCTCCGGATCAGCGTCTTTTCAATGTGTTCACGATAAATTACCGTAGCAAAGATCATCACGGCGGCAAATTATGCCCGGCATTTTGGTAACTGTGGCATTATCATTGCATTTACAGAGGGGAATACTAAAGGAGGCTACACATCGTGGAAGATAATGCCAAGGTTTACGGACTCTGCCTTTACCGGCTGAAATACCAGATAGAACGTGCCATCGGGCGGGCGGGCGGCTGCGGCCTGAAACAGCTCATCCTTGAATGCTACAATACCTCTGAGATCGACGAGGTCGTTGACATTCTGGAGATATACGACCTGCAGGAGAGGTCGCAGGAGGAACTCGAGGCAAAGCTTGGGGAACTGGCCTATACCGTTTCGGTCCTCACCAGGCAGTCCCTGTTTTTTGACTACACGGAGCAGGGATACCTGGGGTTATATATTGACCTCGACAGTGCAACAGCCCGCTCCTTCCAGTTATCGAAGGCTGCATAAAGAAAGGGAGATCGTGATGGCACGCATATTTACCGACATCACAAAGACGACAGGACATACACCGCTCGTTAGACTGAACAGGATTGCGCAGGGTTCAGCTGCTACCGTGCTTGCAAAACTCGAATCCTTCAACCCACTTTCGAGCGTGAAAGACAGAATCGGGGTCGCCATGATCGAAGATGCTGAAGACCGGGGTGTCCTCAGTAAGGACTCGGTGATCATAGAGCCGACGAGCGGAAACACCGGCATAGCACTCGCGTTTGCTGCTGCGGCCAGGGGCTATCGCCTTATACTCACCATGCCTGAAACCATGAGCATAGAGCGGCGGCGACTGCTGCTCATATTCGGCGCAGAACTGCATCTTACCCCCGGCCCTGAAGGAATGAGAGGAGCGATCAGAAAGGCCGAGGAGATCGCGGCAGTGACACCAAACGCCTTTATGCCGCAGCAGTTCCGCAACCCCGCCAACCCGGAAATCCATCGCAGGACTACGGCAGAAGAGATATGGCGGGATACCGACGGGGCTGTGGATTTCCTGGTCGCCGGGGTAGGCACCGGAGGTACCATAACCGGGATTGCCGAAATCATCAAGGCAAGAAAACCGGAATTCCGTGCAATTGCCGTTGAACCGGAGAAATCTCCGGTCCTTTCGGGCGGCAGTCCTGGTCCACACCGTATTCAGGGAATCGGGCCCGGTTTTGTTGCTGATATCCTTAACAGGGAAATCATAGACGAGATCATCACGGTCAGGGAGGAAAGCGCCAGCATCACCGCGCAACGGCTTGCGCGGGAAGAAGGCATCCTGGCCGGGATATCGAGCGGTGCAGCTGTCTGGGCTGCCCTGCAGATTGCATCCCGCAAGGAAAATGAAGGCAGACTGATCGTCGTGGTCCTTCCTGATACGGGAGAGAGGTACCTTTCGACCTGGTTGTTTGAAAAAGAATCCGGCTGACGCCGCAGTTTTGTTTGTCCAGTTCTTCTGTTGACAATATATTGTCAATTTCTTAATCTATAACCCTTGAGGTTAATTATCCTATCGATGAAGATCCACGAATAGAGAGTGAATTAATGGAAAAGATTAAATTCAAAAGTGTTGTCATTGTTCTGCTCCTGATAGCCGGTATCTGCCTTGCGGCTGAAATGGCATTTTCCCATGGTGATCTGGTACTCCCACGTCTGCCGGCACCTGAAGACTATGGTGATGTCCTTATGGACAAGGCTTCTGAAAAAACAAATAAGATTGTCCCGGTGATATTTTCACACTGGGTCCACAGAACAAAATACACCTGCAGGGTATGTCACGCTGAACTCGAATTCTCCATGAGGGCCAACGAGACGGGAGTTGTCTGCGGGGACGGGGAAGTGAAGAACAGGTATTGTACCTCGTGCCATAATGGTAAGATTTCTTTTGCACCGAAAGACGCGGATGGCGATAACTGCAAGCGATGTCACAATGCCGATCAAAGCCCGAACAGAGAAAAATTTCTTGCTCTCCAGAAGAGTCTCCCACGGGCAAAATTCGGAAATGAAATCGATTGGGTCAAGGCCCTTGAGAATGGATCAATAAAACCAAAGGGGAGTCTTTCAGAGGATTTTCAGCCTATAGGCCTCGACAAGACCCTGACGCTGGCAGCGGAGATGTCCGGAATCCCTCCGGCCGTATTTCCTCACAAGGCGCATGTGCAGTGGCTGGATTGTTCCAATTGTCATCCGGACATATTTAATATCAAGAAAAAGACCACCAAGCATTTCTCGATGGAGCGTATCCTGAAAGGAGAATTTTGCGGCGCCTGCCATCTGCGGATCGCCTTTCCCCTTGATGAATGCAGAAAATGTCATCCATCAATGAGGAAATAGGGAGAAGTTATGAGTGCGAGGGCTTATTTTTTTTCTTTGGACTCAAGCGCAAAAGAGAAGAGGTCCCTGCACATCTGCAGTCTTCTCAAATAGACCTTCCTCTGTGTCTCGTCCAGTTTTTCGATGAGAGGCCTTATCTTGTCGCATCGGGTAACTAAACTTTTCAGTTCCTCCGGATTAAATATCATGGCATCCTGAGTCTTTCCGCAGATATCGTCGAACTCTTTCCTCCATTCTTCCTGAGCATATGCCACTCCGGAAACAGGGGACCCGCTGTCCCTCAGATTCTCAATAGCGAGAAATGAAAGTCCAAAGAGGCCAAGTGAGATGAAAACAATTCCAAACCTGCTCATGTATGACTCCTTCTAAGCCGGATGATAAAGAGAGATGCAGACCACCGGGAGGGCATTTCTGCCCTGGTCCCGGTGGTCTGCATTCCTGTTTTTTTTCCTTCTTTCACTGCACCTGCTTTACGTGGCACCTCTGGCAGTCGGTCAAGGGGAAAGCCACCGATACGTGACAGACGCCGCAGTATTTGCCGTCGAATATCTCAATCATGGAATATTTTGTTGCCCCTTTCTTTACACCGACAAATATTTCCGGATGACAGAGCTCACAGCCATTCCATAGCGTGTGCTTCTTGTGAGAAAATATGATGTCCGGCATTCCTTCAATCTTTGTCTCGAGCGCAAAATCCTTCTGGGCGCTTATGGATTTTCTTTTTATCGAAATACCCTCCAGGAAATCCACCGGCTTTACAAGATTCTCGGCTTCGGCCTTTTCCCAGTCGATTCCGTTTCCAAACCGTCCCTTCGGAAGTCTTCCGGTAAATTCAGTAAAGTCATACTTCATTTTCACATTTTTCCCCAGGGAGTGGCAACGGACGCACCGGGTCTTATCCCCCGGTGCTGTTGTCTTTGCACATGACTCAAATACCTTCTCGCTGTCAGATGCCATTTTCCCGTTATGACAGGAGCCGCAATAGAACCCGCTTATGTTGTCCGATGCCTTGATGCCGGTAGCACCATTCTTCATGGCGAACCCGATGTCCACATGACAGAGCCTGCAGGTAAACTTGGCCCGATGCAGCCAATGATCGAAAACAACAGGGGCGAGCCCTGCCTTTTCAGAATAGTTGTTGATCACTTCCCTGCCGAATTCATAGGGCAAGGGTCTCTTTTTCTTGACCCCGCCCTGAGCTGTCACGATGCCGGCAGAAACAATGAGCATGATGATAACGAAAAACAACCTCTTCATGTTCTCCTCCTCGATGAATTATAGATTAATGTACTAAAGTATAGCCTAAATACGGTTACTGTCAAGATAAAGCGTAAAAATAAAGCATAAATAACTAATACAAAAAAGGGGCAGGATGACATAGGCTCTCAGCCCCTTTGATCGTTTTTATTCTTATTTGAGTGCTGCTCCTTGTTTTGCTTAACCTGCACGTTACCGAGAGGGAGTGCCGTTTTGATGCATATGTCCGGTTTTATTTTGATAGTACCGAAAAGTGCGCTGAAAGGCTTAATGCCGAATTCCGGAAGGTTAAGCCACGCCTCAACTACGTAATAGTCACTTTCATTGTGTGGGATGAAAGTCATCTCACGTGAGATACCATGGAGGGTCAAAATCCCCTTGATCCGGTAGGCCGAGTCTTCCTTTGTCACTGACCTGGAACTGAAGGTAATGAACCTGTAGGTTGCCGCGTCGAGAACGTCCTTAAGGATGCTCTGGTCGATCTCTTTTTTGCTTGCCTCAGACAGCAGGTCCCTCCTCTCGATGCCGTCTACCATCGCGCAGTCCACATGAAGCGAGGCGGCATCGAAGCGCGCCTCGATCAGGGTGTCGTCATCGCCGAGTTCGACGATGAAAGAAGTGACACTGATTCGCAGGTCGTGGGCCAGAGCTGAGAGGATGCCTTCCTTATAGGTAAAAATCTGGCAGACCGCCGTTGTTTGATCAAAGAGTTTCATATGCGGTATCAGTGGGTTATCACGGGACGGCTCCCCCATGTCCCGACCAGACAACCGTTCCCCCTGCAAGTAATACCGGGCAGTAAATTGTTCGGTTGCGGCTCCGCCGCATCAGCATTTGATGTCATATTATCTCTTCCCCCGCATAATTGCATGAATGAGCTCGTCCAGTCGCTGCATGAAGCGGGAGCGATCCCTCGGTTCAAAAGGCAGCGGACCACCGGTGATGGTGCCCATGTCGCGCAAAAATGCAGTAAACTCCCGGTTTGCCAATGCATCGCCTATAGAGTCCTCGCTGTATACCCGTCCCTTGGGATCAAGCACCCTGGCGCCCTTTTTCAGACAGCGCGCTGCAAGCGGAATGTCCGCAGTAACCGCTATATCGGTTTCAGTGATGTGCGTTGCAATCCAATCATCAGCAGCATCGAACCCTTCATGCACGATAATCAGTTCAATGAATTCGTCAGGAGGTATCCGCATCGATGAGTTGGACACAAGATATACCTTCAGTCGATACCGCCGGGCAACACGGAATACCTCGTTCTTCACCGGACAGGCGTCTGCGTCTATGTATAACCTGATCACAGCGGTTCCTTTCATTGCGGACAAATATGTCAATTATTATCGCTTGAATATTTCCAGCGGATTAT
>JBARHQ010000009.1:0-25907 GCA_049799315.1 Thermodesulfovibrionales bacterium
TGACTGAAGCACAGGGACAGGTATTAAAACTGATCTCCGGGATGATGATGCTCTGTCTGGGATTGCTCCTGCTCATAAAGCCGGAACTTCTGAATAACATCGCCGCAACAACGGGGCTGCTGGGTGCGGCATTACTCCTGTCAGGTATCATTATCTATCTCTCCAGGAGGTTTTCCGGTGTTCGACACTGATGGCCCTGGCTCTTTTCGTGCTTCTGCAAAAGCCCGATTGACAAGGCCTTTAATTCCTGATAGTCTTCTTCTATATATAACAGAGGGTTCCGCATCATAACGGGGGTGGGATACAGGTGGAACAGAAATTAGCCAGCCAGGTTTGGTCTTCGATAGGAAATAGCACGTTATCTTTTTTTCTGAGAAGTATGTTCACAATGCTCCTGATTTCCGGATTGTTGTCATGTCTTATATCCTGCAAAAAACAGGAGAAGAGTCCCGGCCCACCTGAAAGAATCACTATTGCGTACTCTACCGCGTCAAATGCAGTGCTCGTGTATATCGCCTTTGCGAAGGGTTACTTTGCGGAAGAGGGCCTGGAGGCGACGCTGCAGCCCCATGCCTTCGGAAAACTGGCGCTCAATGCAGTCATCGCGAAAAAGGCGGACATGGCGACCGTGGGAGATACGCCAATCGTGTTTGCCGTTATGAACGGGGAAAAGATCACCACGCTTGCCGTGATTCAGACCTCGGACAAGAATGAAGCCATTGTGGCGAGGCAAGACCGGGGCATTACAAAACCCGCTGATCTTAACGATAAGAGTATCGGAGTACCGTTCGGCACTACCGCTGATTTTTTCGTTTATTCCTTCCTGCTTGCCCATGGCATCGAGAAGAAACAGGTGAGGCTTATCGATATGAAGCCCGATGAGATGGCCGGCGCCCTTGACAGCGGAAGGGTTGACGCAGTCTCAACATTTAACCCCACCATAAAACAACTGCAGAAAGGACTGGGAACCCGTGGAATTGTTTTCTTTGGTGAGTCACTCTACACCGAAACCTTTTGCGTCACAGCGGGGCAGGAATATGTAAAGAAGAATCCCGAAGCTATAAAAAAAGTCCTGCGGGCGCTCATCAGGGCCGAAACATTTGTAAAACTGCACGACGAAGAAGCAAAACGGCTTGTGGCCGAATTCATCAAAATTGACATGGCAGTTCTTGATGAGATATGGGACATATTCAGGTTCAGGGTAACACTGGACCAGGCCCTGCTTGTGGATTTTGAGGAGCAGACGCGATGGGCGCTGAAGAACAGATTGACGGCGCGCACGGACATGCCCAATTATCTCGATTATATCTATACTGATGGGCTGTATGCTGTTAAGCCGGTAGCGGTCAGAATAGTCCGGTAGAGAGAAAGACCCATGCAGATAAAGACAAGGCTCAGACTCAACACTATCATCTCCCTGGGCACGGTCATCATTATCCTGCTTTCCCTTATCTGGTCTTCACGCGATATCTTTATCGCGGAACGGAATATGGGAGTGATCGATGAAATACGGAAGATAATTTTTGAAAGGACATTGCTGCGGGACGATTATCTTTTGCATCACGAGGAACGCGCAGGAGAGCAGTGGCTTACTAAGTCCAATGCTCTCCGGGGCTTATTGGTGCTGGCCGATACTCTCTTTAATCAAGAGGAGGACAAGGCCTTGCTGCAGAACGCCAGGGAGGACTTTGATGCTTCCTTCTCCGGGTTCTCCAAGTTTATTGAGGGACATAACATCAGGGGTCTTGCCGCACACAAGAATCTTGAATTGACCGAGGCCGAATCAAGAGTGGTTAACCAGGAAATTTTGAAGGTTTATTCCTTGACCGACAATATAAACAGGCTGCATGAAGCAGCACAAAAGAAGGCGATAAGCGCACGAAACAGAGGGGTTTTCATTGTTGTTATTTTCATCATCAGCGGGATCATTGCAATCATTGCAAATTCAGCCATAATTGATAAGACATTAGCAAAACGCATTATGGCACTCGGCAAAGGAGTTGAGATCATCGGTAACGGTAATCTTGACCATCGCATCGACGCCGAAGGCGATGATGAGCTTACCACTCTGGCCCTGGCGAGCAATGAAATGACCGCCAAGCTGAAGGCATCCTATACCTCTGTTGAGAATTTAGAGAGAGAAATCGCCGAACGCAGGAGGGCGGAGGAGCAGATCCGGAAGCTAAACTCGGAACTGGAGCAGCGCGTGCGTAACCGGACAGCCCAGCTTGAGACAACAAATAAGGAGCTTGAAGGGTTCAGCTACTCTGTCTCTCACGATCTGCGTGCCCCGCTCAGGCATATCACCGGTTTTGCAGAGCTGTTGATCAAGAAGGCCCCTGCAGCTCTGGACGATAAGAGCAGGCACTATCTGAATGTCATTTCAGAGTCAGCAGAACAGATGGGAAAGCTGGTGGATGACCTCCTGTCCTTTTCAAGGATGGGGCGCGCTGAAATGTTGCAGGCCACGTTGGATCTTGATATAATCGTCTCAGAGGCTGTTGAGGCTTGCAAAAAAGAGACGGGGGGAAGGGACATTGAATGGAAGGTCGGGCGTTTCCCCCCTGCATATGGAGACAAGGTGATGCTGAAGATTGTCTTCGAAAATCTCCTTTCAAATGCGCTCAAATTTACCCGTCCCAGACCGCGGACTGTGGTCGAGATTGGCTGCATCACTGATCAGCCGCAGGAGGTGATCTTCTATGTCAGAGATAACGGGGTGGGATTTGATATGAGGTATGTGGATAAGCTTTTCGGCCTTTTCCAGAGGCTTCACCGGTCCGAAGAGTTCGAAGGCACCGGCCTTGGGCTTGCGAACATAAGGCGTATCATCCATCGTCATGGCGGCAGAACCTGGGCCGAAGGCGAAGTAAATGAGGGCGCTGCGGTCTTTTTTTCACTGCCTAAAATAAAGGAGCTATAGCTTATGATGGTCAAACTGAAACGTATTTTGTTGGTCGAGGACAGTCCCAATGATATTGAGCTCACCCTTGAGGCCTTGTCCGAACACAACCTGGCGAATGATGTTGAGGTGGCAAGGGACGGACAGGAGGCCCTCGATTATCTTTACCATGAGGGCCAATTTTCAGACCGGCCCAATGGCAACCCGGCAGTCATTCTTCTGGACCTGAAGCTGCCGAAGATAAACGGGCTTGAGGTCCTGAAGAAGATCAGGTCCGATGACCGGCTGAAGCTCATACCTGTAGTGGTCCTGACCTCATCTCATGAGGAAAGTGACCGGATTGCCAGCTACAATCTCGGCGTAAACGCCTATGTGGTAAAGCCTGTAGATTTTCATGCATTTATTGATGCAGTGAAAGGTCTGGGTATTTTCTGGGCGATCATCAACGAGCCCCCTCCTGGGAGCGTTGCATAGGGGACATGGATGAATCAGAAACTGTATATTCTTAATCTTGAGGATAATAAGCATGACACTGAGCTTATTCAGGCCACGCTTGAAGAAGAAGGAATAGCCTGCGACATAACACGTGTTGAGACAGAAGCCGAGTTTGTAGCAGCACTTGATAAGGCCGGCTTTGACCTGCTTCTCATTGACTACAATCTTCCCTCATTTGACGGTATGTCAGCGCTGGCCATAGCAAAGGGAAAATGCCCTAAAATACCGTTTATTTTCGTTTCAGGTTCTATTGGCGAAGACATGGCGATAGAGGCCCTGAAGAACGGCGCCACTGATTATGTCCTGAAGAATAGACTAACGCGACTTGCGCCGGCAGTGCGGAGGGCCCTTAAGGAGAAAGAAGATAGGAGCGAGTGGAAACGGGCCGAGGCGGCGCTAAGGGAAAGCGAGGAGAACTACCGGCATCTGGTGGAGAACCTCGGAAAGGATTATTTTTTTTACCGGCACGACACAAGCGGGGTCTTTATCTATCTCAGCCCTTCTGTCACCGATATGCTCGGGTATTCTCAGCAGGAAATCTCTACTCACTATAGCGCGTATTTGACGGATAACCCCATTAATAAGGAAGTTGTCAAGCATACTGATTTGAGTATTCAAGGTTACCAGCAGCCTCCCTACGAGGTGGAGATTCTCCACAAGGATGGGAGTGTCCGTTGGCTGGAAGTCTCCGAATATCCTGTACGCAAACAAGATGGATTCGTGATTGCTGTTGATGGGATTGCTAGAGACATTACCGAGAGCAAGCGTGTCGATGAGGTCCTCAGAGTGTCGGAGAAGCAATACCGGCAACTGGTGGATAACGCCCTTGTGGGAGTATACAGGTCTACTCCCGAAGGGAAGTTTCTCTATGTGAACGACGCGCTGGCCCGGATATTTGAATGCGAAAACACGGATGAAATGCTGTTGCTGCCCGTCGAGATGCGATACAAAAGGCCCGAGGACAGGAAGGCATTCCTGAATATCCTTAAGGAACAGGGGAAGATCCCTGTCTTTGAGACCGAAGTTCCCACAAAAACAGGGAAACTGAAGACCATTGTCATAAGCGCCGTCCTTGAGGACAATATCATCTCCGGCATGGTAGCTGATATCACCGAACGCAAGCATCTGGAAGCCCAACTCCGTCATGCCCAGAAGATGGAGGCTATCGGTACGCTGGCAGGGGGCATCGCGCACGATTTCAATAATATCCTTAATGTGATCATGGGATATGGCTCCATGGTGCTGGACAGGATGGAAGCAGATAGTCTTTCGAAGGGACAGATGAATGAGGTGCTCGCCGCTGCCGAGAGGGCTGCGGTTCTCACCAAAAGACTGCTTACCTTCAGCAGAAAACAGGTTGTCGATGTGAAGCCCATTAATGTTAATGAGACTGTCAGCGGCATCCAGAAAATGCTTACCCGGATCATCGGCGAGGATATCGATTTTCAGCTGAATCTTGAGGACAGAAGCTTGGGAGTGATGGCAGATGCCGGGCAGATAGAACAGGTCCTGATGAACCTTGTTTCAAATGCCAGAGACGCAATGCCGAACGGCGGACGGCTGACAATAGGCACGGGCCTTCAGGAAATAGATGATGAATATATTGCTTTAAATGGATATGGAATACCCGGAAAGTATGCAATTATCACGATTACTGATACAGGGCACGGAATGGATGCAGAAACTCAGAAGAAAATATTCGAGCCTTTTTTTACAATGAAAGGTATTGGAGAAGGAACAGGGCTCGGCCTTGCAATCTCCTACGGCATAATCAAACAGCATAACGGATACATCAAGGTCTACAGCGAACCGGAAAAAGGCACTTTATTCAAAATATATCTGCCTCTCGTTGAAGAAACGACAGAATTAGACAAGAAGACAGAGGCTGCTGCCTCTCTCAAGGGCGGAAATGAGACAATCCTCGTGGCCGAGGACGATGCTTCCCTGAGAAAAATGTCAAGGATAGTTCTGGAGTCATTCGGGTACAGTGTCATTACAGCCGAGGACGGAGAAGATGCTATCACAAAATTCATGGAAAAGAGGGAAGGCATTGACCTTGTCATACTTGACATGATCATGCCGAAGAAAAATGGTAAAGAGGTCGGTGAGGTGCTCAGGAAAACGAGCTCGGGGATAAAAATACTCTTTGCGAGCGGCTATACGATGGACAAGCTTAAAACACATGAACTGACAGAATCGGGCTTTGATTTCATCCATAAACCGGTCAGTCCGCAGGACCTCCTAAGAAAGGTGAGGGAGGTTCTCGATAAATGAGGGAAAAGATACTAATCGTTGACGATGAGGAGTCCAATCTTAAGCTGCTGACCCGGTGGCTCATTCCGTTAGGCTATGATATTGAACTTGCCTCAAACGGGGAAGAGGCGCTGCAGAAAACCAAGGCCAACAGACCTGACCTGGTAATCCTTGATATCATGATGCCGACCATGGATGGGTACGAGGCATGCAGTCTTATAAAAGCAGACCCGGAGACAAAAAACATACCAATAATTATGGTAACAGCGCTTCACGACAGGGAATCAAAATTAAAAGGTCTCTCCGTCTCGGCAAATGATTTTCTTTCCAAACCCATCGATCAGGCCGAATTAACTATACGCGTCAAGAACCTACTCAGTATCAAGACCTTTGAAGACTTTATGCTCGCTCACAATCAGATACTGGAGAGGCAGGTTCGTGAAAGGACGCAGGATCTTCGGAATATGAGCAATGAGATGGTGCGGAAGCTGACGGCGGCAGCCGAATTTCGGGACACGGACACCGGCACTCATATATCGAGGATAGGGTTTTACTCCAACAAGATCGCAGAAGCGATGGATCTGCCGATGGACTTTATCGAGACGATAACCTTTGCGAGCCAGTTGCATGACATAGGAAAAATCGGGATTCCGGACAGCATCCTGCTGAAGCCTGGACCTCTTACTAGAGACGAATTTGAGATCATGAAGACGCATCCCGTTATCGGGGAGAAGATCCTCTCAGGCTCAACATATCCTAAAATTCAGATGACTGCTTCCATTGCATTAAATCATCACGAACGGTGGGACGGGGGGGGATACCCGGGAGGGCTTAAAGGTGAGGAGATCCCTATTGAGGGAAGGATTGTGATGCTTGTCGACCAGTATGACGCCCTGAGGTGTCAAAGGCCCTACAAACCGGCTTTTGATCATCAAAATACGCTCAAGATTATAACCGAGGGTGACGGAAGAACCTTACCGGAACACTTCGATCCGGCTGCACTCAAGGCCTTTAAAGAGATCGCCCCCTTGTTTGAAGAGATTTTCGATCAGCATCAATAAAGATGAGCCCAATAAATTAGTTTCGAGAACCTTGGAGCCCCGAGACAAAAAAAGGGATGGATGCAACACACCTGACGTGCTATCTATAGGGTTAACCCCAAAGGCTTTCCTCCATTTGGATCATGCCTTACAAGGGCCCGCGGCAATAGAATACAACGGCTCCCGAATATGCTCGCCGTGACAGACAGGACATCTGCCGGGGGTCTTGAGTCTTTCCCTCTTCTTAAAGACAAACCCGCAGCTGAGATACATAGCTGGAATTACGACAAGCCTCCTGTTCTGCTCGCACAGCGATTTGCGGATATGTTCGAGATGGCCGTATACCTCCTTCTGAGAGACTCTTGCTTCAGCAGATATTTCAAGTGCTGAAAGTGTGCGGTCGTCGAGCGCCTGCATAATGTCATGACGAATGGTATCATGCCGTTCAGCAGGGATTGCTTCTCTCTTTTGTTTCTTTTTCATTCCGGATGTTCTGCAGTGTTGGTCAATTTTCTCACATTATAAGAACTTCGCCTTTAGTCCATAGTATCACGAAATACGAATAACAGTATGCGTTCCCTCCTGATAAATAAGACTTTTATTCTTTCTTTGGTGAATCACCGTCATATGATATAGTTAATAAGTGGGCTAAAAAAAGCAGAAGTTCATATAAACTCAATGCTGAACGAGAAAATAGTTGTCTCCAATAAATGGAGCAGTGCAAAAAAAGAAGGATCCAAATTAACTGTGTAATCTTTCCTATCGGAGGAGAAACCATGAAAAAAGCGGAATTGTCTTTGGCGGAGATCGGACTCATCGCGGGCACACGCGGCATGCTGGGGGCCGGGGCCGGTCTGTTATTGGCGGACAGGCTCAATGACGATCAGAGAAAGGCCATAGGGTGGACGCTGTTGATTGTCGGGGCGATCAGTACGATCCCCTTGGCGGTAGAGGTGTTCGGCAAGAGGCGCTAAGGTATGGATATTCATGACGGAAAGACGGATTGCCCCGATCCGCAAAGACCGCCCGTAACGGCGGGATGGATCTGTCTCGGCATCGCCTGGGCGCTCTTCATCATACCCATACCGGGGATCGGGATCATCGGATGGGCACTCAACCTGGCAGCCTTTGTCATTTCGATCATTGTCATGGTAAAAGGCCGGGTGGGCGCCGGTGTTGCGCAAATGGTCTGCGCCCTTGTTATTTCTCCAGTTATTTATTTTATAGGCCTCGGGATATTAGGCCATTTTCTGTTCCCTGCACCGAGCATACACCGTTTATTTATTTGAATACGTATACCCAGTCGCTGCCATAGGTTGGAAGTAACCGCTTTTAAGAGGCCGCCTATATCTTCAGATCTCCCATCGCCGTGATGCATTCAAGCAGCACGTGGCAGCCGTCGTACAGGTCCTTCTTCAGAATGTACTCATCAGCTGAATGGACTTTCTGCATCCCCGTCGAAATATTCACAGCATGTATACCGTTCTGATTGAAGATATTCGCATCTGATCCTCCCCCGGTCAGGGTCAGCACCGGTTCTATGCCGCATCTCCTGAAGGCCGCCTGCATTAACTCCATGAAAGGCACATCAGGGCTCAGGCTGAAGGCCCTGTACTCTTCGTGCTCCTGAATATCAAGGTTCGCCTGATAGCTGTCTGCGATCTTCCGCGCCGTATCGAAAATCCGGTCCGCTGTCGTCCTGAGAACACCGTCATAGTGACTTCTGATCTCACCGTGAAGCACAACCTCCTTTGGTACGACATTGGTGGCGGTCCCCCCTCTGATGATACCGATATTGGCAGTTGTCTCAGGATCGATCCTGCCGTCAGGGACAGCGGCAATGATCGCTCCCGCCACCCTGATCGCACTCAGCCCAAGCTCAGGCTCTATCCCGGCATGCGCCGGTCTGCCAATTATCCGCATTTCATAGGTGATATGGGTCGGTGCGCCGACAATGATTTTTCCGACGCTGCCTGAGGAATCCATCACGATCGCCTGCCTGCTCCTGATCCTGCTGTAATCGAGATTCTTTGCCCCAAACAGCCCCCGCTCCTCTGCCGAGGTGAAGACGACCTCGATATCGCCGTGCGGAAGGTCCTGCTCCCTGATCACGTCAAGCGCCTCGAGGATCTGGGCAACGGCGCTCTTGTCGTCGGAGCCGAGCACCGTCTCACCGGTCGATCGGACCATCTCGTCATCAATAGTGATCTTTATGCCGTCTGTCGGCTCTATGGTATCCATATGGGCGCTCAGGAGGAGGGGCGCTGTTTCAATCTTCATCCCCTGCTTCACGCCGATGAGGTTAAAGGACTGCTCATACTCCTGCACCACAACCTTGCAGCCTGCCTGCTCCAGCCTTTTTATCAGAAATGCGCCTATCTCTCTTTCGTCAAAAGACGGAGAGTTTATCTCGGCAAGTTCGAGAAAGGTCTTCAGAAGCCGCTGCTTATTGATCAGGTCTTTCATGTTCATATTATTAACCCGGCAATATAATGCAGCAAGCCGTCATCCCCGCTTGTCGGGGATCTTTCTTTGTTTTCAGAAGGATTCCGGACAAGCCGGAATGACAAAGTTAAACTATTTGTTTGCCGGTTTAATAAGTTCATGCTACCGGCTGCTTCTTCATCCGGGTAAAGAGGTTATCCTTTGCAAAGAGCCAGAAGAGACTTCTCGCGCTCCGTGCGGCAACCCTGAAGTCATTGAGGCTCCTCAGTTCAAGGACCCTCTTCATAATAAAGGAAGGCCGGGCGTAAAACCTTTTGAACGCCAACTGCCTGAGCTGGACGATCTGGTCACGCGTCATGGTATAAGGGACAAATGCGGCACCCTGGTAGGTATAGTCGGTAAGATCCGGGGAGAGCGTACCGTACTGCTCAAGATTGTCATAAAGGTGCGTCCCGGGAAAGGGGGTTATGGCATGGAAATTCGCTATGTCAGGGTTCAGATCAACCGCAAAACGGATCGTCTCTAGCCCTTCCTCAAAGGTCTCTCCGGGGATGCCGAACATGAACGGTGTGCTCACCTTCAGTCCGACCTCCTGGGCCGCCCTTACCGCCTTCCTGATCTGCTGGAGCGTTGTACCTTTGCGTATTGCATTGAGGTTCTTCTGTACGCCGCTCTCAGCACCGAACAGAATTGCCCAGCAGCCGGCGTCCTTAAAGGCCTGCAGGAGGGGTTTGTCGACCTGATTGACACAGGCAGATGCAAACCAGGTGAAGTCGAGCTTTCGCGCTTTTATCTCGCGGGCCAACTGCATCGCGCGGTCATAGTCCCCGGCAAGGGTATCGTCGATGAACTTTATCTCACGGTATCCCTGACTGATGCAATGCTCGATCTCGCTGAGGACATTCTCAACACTTCTGAAGCGTATACCGCTCTTACGATCTTTATCGATCTGGAAGCAGTATATACATTGCCTGTTGCAGCCGCGCGAGGTCATCAGAACAGCAACCGGCTTTCTTCTGTAGGTAGCAGGGGGCGGAATATAGCGCTGGGCATCGCCGAGCAGTTCACGCGCCGGAAACGGAAGGGAGTCGAGGTCCTGGATCAGCGGCCGTTCATCATTGACGACAATCCGGCCGCACTCCCGGTAGATAGTCCCGGCGATCGCATCAAGTCCTCTCCCGGCCTCAAGGCGTCCGATGATCTCCAGACAGGTGAACTCTCCTTCACCACAGATCACGGCATCGAAAAGAGTTCCGGAATCCTGCATGCAGGATTCTTTCACTGCTGTCGGATAAGGCCCCCCCGCGCAGATAAACACCGATGGCCCAAGCAGCAACCGGATGTCAGCAGCCGCCTTCTTTGCCTTGTCCCAGCCGAACGTAGTCGAATATATTCCGGCAAAGGAGGGGCTGAACTCTTCCAGTTCTTCGAGGATCGACTGGTGAGACCTGAATGCCCCGTTGAGAAACCGGACCTCATGCCCGGCCCTGCGGAGTACCGACGCGACATAAAGAGTCCCCAGCGGCTGCCAGTAGTTAATCTGTGACGCAGAGGTCTTCGAAGAGAAGATATCTTCAGGGACCCACGCCGGGATAATCAGGGCGCACTTCATATTCCGCTTCCGACCAGTACCCTCTCCCCGTCGTCGTCCTCTGCTTCTGCATACCTGACAGAACGGCCCATGATCGTCTCGGCTGCGCTGATGCCGGACCCGATCGCATGGTCCATATTGTAATACTTGAAGAGGCCGATCCTCCCTGCCAGGTGAAGGTTTTCGAACCTGCCGAGATAATCAATAATCATCGCGCAGTTTTTTTCAAAGCCGACCTCGAAGAGTGGATACGCCCTGCTGGCCCTGACCACCGCACTGTCGATCACCTCTTCCTTTCGGATAAAACCCAGGCTGGCGAGATGGTCCACCGTAGTCTCAACCAGGCTCGAATCAGATTCGTTCCAGATGTCATCTCCCTTTGTACTGAAAAATTCGGCCACCAGGAGCGTCTTCCCTTCGGGCGCCATCTTACGGCTCCAGTTTGTCGGCTCATGGATCCGGCCGAACGGTATGCCCTTTTCAGGGATGTATATCCAGGTCTGGTCGGTGACTCGCGGACGGTTAATCATTATGGTCACCACAATCAGGTCCCGGAAGGAGAGCCGTGAGGCGGCCTCAAGCACCTCTGGAGGAGGCGCAGGGTCCAGCATCTGGACCAGACGCGGGAGCGGTATGCTTGCGACAAACTGATCGCCCCGCACCAGACCGGCACTGACGTGGTTTTTCACATAGACACTCCGGATGGCACGGCCGTCATGATTGATCTGCTCGATCCCCGTATTCGTATAGACCTCGTTATTCAGTTCAATCTCCTCCTGAAGCCGCTCTGCAATACGGCCGATTCCAAGGTCAGGATAGAGGAACCGGTCGGTAAGGGTCGGCAGGTCCTTTCCGCTGAATTTAAAAAAGGCGTTCCTGATCGCTGTTGAAAGCGAAAGCCCCCTGATACGCTGTGCAACCCATTCAGCGCTGATCCTGCTGCAATCTATCCCCCAGACCTTTTCACTGTATTCCTTGAAATATATATTGAACATCGTCCGGCCGAAGTTGCTGACGACCCAGTCCTCAAGAGAGACCTTCTCCCTTTCGCTGATCATGCCCTTCACCTTCTCAAAACCATAATCAGCAACAGCACCGAGCGTGGTCATTAAGCCAAGACCAAACAGGGCATTCATTGGTTTGAGGGGATAGTCAAAGAATTTCTTGCGCAGATAGATCTTGCTCGAACGGCCGACCAATATGAGTTCGTCGGAGATCAGGTCCTCGACAAAGGCATTGATTTTGGGGTCCTTTGTAAAGAAGCGGTGACCGCCAAGATCGAACCTGAAGCCGTTGTGGACAATCGTCTTCGAAAGCCCCCCCACCCCGATATCGTGCTCAAATACCCTGACACAATGTCCTGCCCGCGAAAGAACGCAGCCGGCAGACAGGCCGGTCAGCCCGCCTCCCATGATAATCGTTGCATTGTTGTCGTCAAAATTATTGAACATCTGTCTGTCCGTCATGGGCTCCCCGCAGGGGGCTTACCGGGCACAACCACAGGTATTCTCTGTAATACGTAAAATAATAACGTGCTCTTTTTTTTCGATCTCCACCGGGCACCCTGACATTGAGGCAAACGCCTTCACTTTTTTTGCGGTAGCCTGGTCGTAAACAAGGACTTCGACGGATTCATTGCTGCCGCACGACGAAAGCATATGTTTCAGTTTCCTGAACAGTTCTTCAGGTTTCAGGTCTCGCGAGTCGAGTTGCATGGTATAGTCTAAAAATAATGAGTCTGTTTTTTCCAGCTATTATAAGCTGGTCTGATAATGATAATTAGAGTTTACATATAAAGTCGAATTTTTTTACTGTTTGTGTGTCATTCCGGCTTGCCCGGAATATTTCAGGAGACTTTAAAAAAGGATTCCCGACGCGTTTCACTAGCGGAAACGACAGCCTTCTTTTGACTCAAAATAAAAATAACCCTGGGAGGATATTGCTCCATCCCCTCAGGGTTATTCTACTAATCAACCGGAAACTATTCCATATCGCCCATTGGCTTGATGAACTTGAAGTAGACCATAGTCCAGTTGCCGAGAATGATCGCGATCGTGGCCACGATACTGCCAATCGAAAGGGTCGTAAACCCGGTCAGCGCCTGTCCCACATTGCAGCCTCCTGCACACACTGCGCCGAATCCCATGATAAAACTCCCGCCCATTACCGTCAGCATCTCCTGCGCCGGAGGGATTTTCCACTTGAACTCCCTCATGATCTTGGCACTGATAAAGGCCCCTATCGGCACGCCGATATAGAAAAACTCTCCCCAGGTGACCTTGAGAGACAGCAGATCGAACATAGGGAAAAATTTAGACTTGGCATCCCCGGTAAGAAAGGTAAACATGGTCTCGCCGGCCGGGGTGGTAAAGTTCATTCCCCTGGCAAAGCCGGGGGATCCCCAGTATTCAGAGGCCCAAAATGTGACAACTCCCATAATGCCGATAAGAAGTCCTGCGACAGACCAGAAGAACCCCTTCTGCTTTCCGAACGCAAACGGCTTGCCCTGGAGCACGAAGGCAAAGAATGCCGCGCATAAGACCGCGATCGTTATCCACTTGATCATGGAGGTATCGCCGATAAATCCATAGAGGGTATACGGGGCACCTTCCGCACCGGCTACCTTCACGCTCCTGAGCAACTCGTACACAGGCTTCAGGATGCCGTTCGTCGTTGCGCCGATACCGAACAAAAAGCAGAATACTGCCATGATAGAGGCCATCTGGCCTTCGCCGACCCTGTAAATTATGCCGCTTCCGCAACCGCCGGCCATAACCATGCCGAGGCCGAAGAGATATCCGCCAAGGATATTGGCAAGGGGATAAAAGGTCTGGGCCTTAAGATGGATAATGTCCATGTCCGCAAGGGCATTCCCGCCGATGAGCATGATGATCAGCGCGATCAGGTAGGCCTGAAATACGTTATACTCCTTTATGAAAATAATATCTCTGAATGCGCTGTTCATACAGAATCTCCCGCGCTGGAGAATCAGTCCGACTAGCCCTCCGCACAACAATCCTGAGACAATGAATGCCAGGGTTGCGCTCTGTAATACTTCTGTTTCCATGCCTTACCTCCCGGGAAAATTTTGTTTAACATATCATAGCGGTTTTCATTTGTCAACGCTGAATCTATTAATTTTGCTTATGAGTCTATTTGTAAGTTTTTATTATCAGTCCTTCAAATTAATGCAGCCTCAGCAGGCCGAAAATATTCTCACTCATAATAAACCCTCACGAATGTCTTAAATGCGAATTCGTTCTCGTCTCGACCAAAGACCCGCATCTTACGGTACTCCTTTGTAATCTGTCTCAGAGCGTCCGGAATTTCCTCATCGCGCCGACCCGTGATAATGACCACGGAGCCTTTCTGCCGGCCATGGATGACGGGCTCGGCATCCTTCTGCCGAAATGAACTGCCGGGCTGAGCATAATAAAAAGGGGTTCCATATTCCCAGGTAAACCTCAGGGGAGATAGCCGGACCTCTTCTGAATTCAGGTTGCGCCGCCCACTGTTATCACGGTACACCAGCCTCTTGCCGGTAAAGAGGTCCAGCAGCGGGACCGTAACCGCAGGGCCTGCCGTCGAATCCTCGGCATACAGAGTAAAGACCTCGGCCCCGGGACCGCTGACGACATTCAGAAACTCTCCGGCCTGCTTCAGATTGACCAAGCTTATAGCATTCAGAAATGGCCGGTATGCGAAGATCGCGATAATCACCGACGACAACACAATACCTGAGACAATATATTTCCTAATCTCTCCCTGCCGTATCTGCATCAGCCCGTAAGCCGCCATGAGGCTGAACAGGGGAAAGACCGGGACAACATACCGTATTCTCATGATCTGCATTGCGGTAACCAGCAGAGGCAGCCAGCAGACGAGAATGTATTTGACATCCCATTTTCTGAACGCGGCCCAGACAGAAAAAAGTGCGGCGAGGGTAACCCCCGGGTGGATCTGAAACAGCAACGTCGAGACAAAGCTCTCTCCCCATCGCCTGAGCCCGGGCCCCTGATAGTCTCTCAGCAGTTTTATCTGCGCAAGAAACACCGCGGACTTCAGTGACCAGATGAGACTGATGAGTGCCCCTGACATGAGGAAAACCAGGACACCCCGCAACGCACGCTGCCTTGCCGGAGATTTAGCCCTGCTGACGCCATCAGCCTTCATCACATATATACCAAAAACCACGAATATTTCTGACAGCATAAGCCAGGCAGAGTACTTTGCAAAGAACGTAACACAGAACGACAGGGCGGCCACAGGGACCATCAGCCCTCCCCGCTCAAGAGCAAGGATGAACATGTGGACCGAAAGAAGTAACAGGAACATAAGGGGCACGTCCACCAGCATCAGCGGCACCTGCGAAAACAGGTAGGGCATCCCGAGCATCAGCATGCCGGCTGTAAATCCTGTCTCCTCATCCCATAGCTTTCTGCCGAGCAGGCAGGTAAGCACAGTGCTCATGGCAAAACAGAACGTTGTAAATATCTGGATATACAACCTGCTCTCACCAAATAATCGGAAGATCACCCCGTAGATAAACGGCAGCACCGGCATATCCGTCCACGCAAAAATCTCCCTTCCCCATTCCTGAAGAAAAAAAACAGGGCCTGAGAGTTCCAGGTGTTTGGCCTGGGTAAAATATCGGGAGGCATCCAGGATCAGCTCCGGCTCGTTCCAGAAGAGCATGCCGAGACCATACGAGCAGACGAACAATAAAAGCGGCCGATACTGTTTCACAGACAAAAGCCGGGAAAGCGGCCAGGCGGCAATCATGCCGAGACACAGCAGAAGCAGCACGTAGAGGAAATCAGCGAACCGGAAAACAGGTTCCCAACTGGTCAGGCGGTTGTCGTCAAAAGACCGGCAATAGTATTGGAGAAGAAATATCGCAATAAAAATAAATGGAATGAGAAAAATGGCTCGACGTTTTAAGCTTGTCGGGGAAATTTTGAACAAGGTTATACCGCCATTTTTCCTATCCAATCAATCGAAAGCGATAGAAATATTCTCACGGTCACCGGCAATAGTTTCATTGTTCGAGCTATCTTGCATGGTTTATTTTCACGTCAATTATTTATTTCCTTGCGCCGATAGACTAACAGTCTATTGCCACTGACCATAGTTGTATACCTGTTATTTCTTCCCCAGAACCTTCAGGAAGTCTCGTGCATCGACTATCTGAATGCCCTTGTTGTGTTTCAAACTGAGCAAGTGATCATCACCTGATATAATATAATCGGCCTCTCCCTCAAGAGCACATGCGATAAATTTATTGTCTTCCGGGTCTTTCTTTACCTTTGATATGACATACAGGTCTTCTGTCAAAATTGTTCCCTCATAGAGAAATGCCGATATGTCGTCGATTATCTCTTCGGTAAGGTTGTATTTGGTGTAGATATAATCCCTGTGCAGGACATTGAGAATCTCGTGATTGATTGAGGCGGAGGAAACAACCTTGAAAATTTCTTTTTTTGCAAGGTCGAGGATCTTTCGTGGCGCACCTTTGGGGGAAATAATACCGCTTACGAATACATTGGTATCGATGACCGCCCTAATTTTTCCCACCGGCGCGCACCTCAGCAATCGCCCTCTTTACGTCTTCGGCAGCCTCTTTTTCCGAAAAACGGACATTCTTTTTGCCGAGCTGTTCCAGTGCCTTCCCGAATCGAGCATGCCACGTAGTGACCTTCTGTTTTTCGAGCTTCTTTTTCAGGACCAGTTTTTCATCCGGACCAAGTTGATCTATCATGGCAACAAGTTTCTGAAAAGGAATCTCCAGTTTTACCGTCTTTGTACTCATTGCTTGCCTCCTTATACTGCTGTCTATACATTTTAGACTGATGGCTGAAGTATATCAAGCAGACTGTTCACCGCAGAGTTCGCAAGCTTCAATTGTCACCACGATACGACCCGGTCCGCTGAAAATATCTCATCGACGATCGTCTCATAGGAAAGCTCACGCTTCGAAAGATCAATGACCGTAACCTCGTGGTCCTTCGACTGGAGCGAGATTATTTCGGCAGCGAGCCTGTCCTGCCCGTCATTGAGTATATGCAGTATCTTCATGAATCCTGGATCTCCTCACACTCAGAGGACAATGACACGGTCAGCCTCATGGAACATACCCGCATTATTATACTGGCTGCCACAAACTATTTCAGCAGGGATCTTCCCCTTGTCGACACTGCACTGGCCCGCGTTCAGATCGCAGTAGCTCGTGCTGACAATCGGGAGACGGCAGAACTGCCGGAAGGTCTCCTGTTCAAGCAGTCTGGCGCCTTCGTCCATCACAAAAATGATGACCTCATGCCCCCGGGCTGTCGCTGCCTCTACAATCCCGGCAAGGTGGTCCGCATGCCTGTCCGTATTCACCAGGATCCCGAGTTTCATACCGCCAGAAACCCCTTTGTCTTCTCAAGGACCATATCGACTGTAATATCCCGCATGCACCGGACGTCAGCACACCGTCTTTTATAACAGGGGGCACAGCCCCGTTCACTCTTCAGGATTACATGCCTTTGGCCATAGGGCCCGGTCCTGACGGGACTGGTAGGACCAAAAATAGCCACGACCGGGATACCCAGTGCTGCAGCGATATGCATAGGCCCGGAATCGTTCGTCACGACACATTGCGCAGTCCGCATCAGCTCAACAAGCTCCGGCAGGTTTGTGTTGCCTGCAACTGAGAACGCCCTGCCTCCGGAGAGTCTGACAATCTCTTCGGCACGCTCCCGGTCACCGCTGCCGCCGATCACGACCGACTTCAGCGGAAGCATCGAGGCCAGCGCCCCAAAATTCCCGACAGGCCAGATCTTCGTATCCCATCGCGCGCCAGGGACGAGTACGATATAATTCTTAAGGTTGTTCCGGACCTCCTTCACTTTTTCTGACACACCTGTTGACGAAGGCAGAGGGAATACAACATTCTTTGTCTCGCAGCCGAGGGCGGCAGCGACCTTAAGATATCGGTCGACCGCATGGACCTCCCTCCCTCCCCTGACTGTCCGGGTATAAAAAAGCCTGCTTCCTTCCCTGGCCTCGGAAAATCCGACGCGAACGCGGGCACGGGTTGCCTTTGTGATCAACCCGCTTCTGAGAAGCCCCTGAAGATCTACCACCAGGTCGTAACGTCGGGCCCTCAGCGTTCTGAAAAGGTCCTTAAGCTCGGTCAGCGTCACGGCAGCCTGAGAGATGCGCCGCCAGCGGTCTTTATCGATCACAATAAGCCTGTCGAGCATCGGATGCCCTTCAAGAAGTCCGTCGAGCCCTCTGGCGATGACCCAGTCGATCGAGGCCTCAGGAAAGCAGGCGTGCAGAGAGTTCAGAAACGGAAGACTGTGAACAACATCTCCCAATGAACTTGGCTTGACAATCAGGACCCGTTCGGGTGACTGCTTCAGGCGAATTACCTGACCAGTGACTGATTCAGTCACTTATGGACCTCAGAGTATAAAGTAAGGTTTGTCATCCTCGGGCTTGACCCGGGGATCCAGTCCATTCTGAAAACCTTGGATTCCCGATTACAAACTTCGGGAATGACGGATAGGAAGTATAATTTACAGATAACCATTTATCAGCCTCACAACCTCTCTCAGGTCAGCGGCGCTATGATCAAACGCCGGGGACTGCCCCTCCTGGCCGGTCCTGACGTGTATTCCGGTCGCACCCACTGACGCGGCAAGCAGCATATCACTATCCTTGTCCCCGACCACAAACGACCGCTTCAGGTCAATGGCATGGTCGGCGCGCGCATCATAAAGCAACCCGGGCTCGGGCTTTCTGCAGGCACAGTGCTCATCAGGGTGATGAGGACAGTAATAGAACGCGTCGAACCCGTACTGTCCGATAAAAATATTATTCACCTCCCTGACAAAATTCTCGTTCACCCTCCCTCTGGCAATGCCGGACTGGTTCGTGATGCCGATCAGCCTGAAACCCCTGTCTTTGAGCAGCCTGAGTTCATCCATTCCGGGCAGCAATTCGAAATCCTCCATACGGGAGAGGTAGTGTGCGTCCCTGCAAAGTGTCCCGTCCCTGTCGAAGAATACTGCCCTTTCGGTCTTTATGAGCTTCAGTCCTGCGTCAAAGACTTCATCGGCGGATATCAGGTCCATGCATCTGAGGTCGCCGCGCCGGCATTCCCTCTCCAGACAGGGTGCGCAGTCGACGTCCTTTTTCAGGACAACAGCGTCCCTGCCGACAGGGCCGGTATGCTGCGGCGAGGTCGAACCGAATATCGCAACAAGCGGCGTCCTGACCGCGTAACCGATATGCATCGGCCCGGAATCATTCGTTATCAGGAGATCAGACTCTGAAATCAATGCTGCAAGCTCACGGAGCGTTGTCTTTCCGGCAAGGTTCATTACGGGTATATCGCGGGGACCGGACAACCTGGCGTCTGAAAGAAGCTGCCGGATCCCGTGGTCAATCTCCGCCGCTATGACGGTCTCCTTCGGCCCTCCGAGAATAAGGACCCCGGCATCTCTTTCACGCATAAACCGGACAGCAACCTCTGCAAAGCGTGCCGGGGGCCAGCGTTTTGAAGAGCCATAGGCCGCACCGGGGTTGAGTGCAACAACCGGCCGCCTGAGGGGCTGCAGTGTTTCTCCGGCAGCGAGCCGTTCTTCAGACAGAAGATATATCCACGGCTTCGATGGTACAGGATCCAGCCCGGCCTTCCTCATCAGATTCAGATAGTAGTCGATATGATGCATCTCCTTCGCCGGCAGGTCAAAGGGGACACCCCTTGTCAGAAGCATTCCGCGGCCGTCCCTCTTATACCCAACCCTTTCCGGAATCCCGGCAAGGAATGATATCAGTGCGGCATCGAATGCATTCTGCAACAGAAATGCCCGGGAGAAACCACGCTGCTTCAGCAGGTGTGCAAGTCTGATTTTTCCGGACAGACCCCGATACCCGTCACTATAGGAAATGATCTCGTCGACATTGGGATCATGTTCGAAAAGGGGGGAAACAGAGGGTCTTACCAGCAGGTTTATACGCGCCTCCGGGTAAGCCCGTCTCACCGCCCGGATGGCCGGCATGGTCATGATCGCATCGCCGACCCAGTTGACACCTCTGATAAGAATGTTATCGCACTTTTCCGGAGTCACGGTCCGTCGCGATAATATCCTCGATCCACGAAAGCGCTGCAGAAACTGTAGGAAAACCAATAGTGCTCGTCAACAGCAGAAGTGCGTGATACAGCTCGTCAGGTGATGCCCCTGCCTCAAGCGCCCTACGCGCATGGGAGTGGACCGCCCCTTCGGAACGGACCGTCGCCGCTGCCGCCAACTGGATCAGGTGAGAGGTCTTCTCATCAAGGGGTCCTGCCTCCCTTGCGGTCTTCCCAAGATTATTCAGCGCCGTAAAATATTTTTTAAACCTCTTGCGAACTGCAACATACTGGCCCGGCAGTCTGGACATAGATACCTCCTCGGTTCCTCATTTCGTTGTTACATTTTAACACAGCCTTCCTGCCGGATATATCAATTAAATCGATATGCCATCGGTCTTATCACCTTTCTTCATGGGGACCGACCCGGCCGGTCGTGGCAATCAATTTATGTATGTTTTCTGCGCCATATTCCCGAGGGACGTCAGGATCTCATAGGGGATTGTGTCTGCCCGGGTCGCAAGTTCAAGCGCACTGATCGCATCCCTGCCCTGCCGGCCCAGAACAACAACCTCATCTCCTTCGGTAACGCCGGCAACATCGGTCACATCGACCATGGTCAGGTCCATGCAGATACGGCCGACTACCGGAACCCGCACTCCCCGCACCAGCATCACGCCATTGTTCGAATAGCGTCTGCTGAAGCCGTCGGCATAACCAATCGGAACGACCGCTATCCTGCTGGGCCTCTTCGTCACAAAGGTCCTGCCGTAACCCACCGGAGAGCCTGCCGCCAGGTCGCGCACCGCAAGGGCCTTCGTCCTGATCTTCATCAGCGGTCTGAGACCATACTGTTCTTCCAAAGGAGAATATCCGTAGAGGAGGAGGCCGGGTCTGACAGCGTCGAGATCATCATGGCTCAGAGCCGAGGAGTTCATAGCCAAGGGGTTCAGAGCCCCATAATTTAGAGAGAGGGCAGCCGCACTGTTGGCCATATGACAGATAACGGTATTGCCAAGCCGGCCTGCAAGCTCCTGCCTGATCTTCTGGAAAATTCCAATCTGCTTTTCAGCATATGAGCGGTCTGCAAGATCGGCCTCGGAAAAGTGGCTCATCAAACCGGTAATCTCGATCCCCTTCATCTCAGCAATGCTGAGGGCATCAGAGACTGCCTCATCCGCCCTGAGACCGACTCTCCCCATGCCGGAGTCGATCTTCAGGTGGGCCCTCAGACGACACCCCCGGCGCACGGCTTCACTTGAAAACCTTGCAGCGGCCGGTCGGTCCTGTATGACGGGGGTCAGGGCAAAGGTAAAGTAATCATCCAGATCATCACGGTCAAAGAGAACCAGGATCGGAGCCCTGATGCCGCCTTCCCTGAGTGTTTTTGCCTCGCCGGTGAAGGCTACGGCAAGCATAGAGACACCTTCATCCTGAAGCCGCTGTGCAACAGGGAGTGCGCCGTGGCCATAGGCATCTGCCTTAACAACGGCAATAACTTGCCGTTCGCTGGTAATATTCCTGAGGATAGAGAGGTTGTGCTGCAGAGCGGAAAGATCTATTTCAGCTATGGGGCCCCTGTTCACCTTAGCCTTTTTCGTCGCCTCCCCTGGACTCTTCCTTGGTTACCCCTTTTTTGGGGGTGACGTCGATCTCGTCAGGTTCACTCGTCGCCTTCTTGAAATTTCTGATGGCCTGGCCGATCCCTTTCCCGACCTCGGGCAGTTTGTTCGCACCGAAAAGGACCATGACAATAACGAGTATGACCAGAAGTTCAGGCATTCCTAATCCAAACATAACCTACCTCCTTTATTGATAAAACGCCTCATGCAGGGTATCGTGGGCACGATCTCCCGGCATAATCAATATCTGTCTATTAGTTTATTCAATATGAGCTTTCAATAACAAGCTAAAACGTATCGGTCTAAAAGAATTTTCTCTTGCCGAAACACCGGCTGTTCTGCTATAAATATAGTAAGGAATAAATTGGTAGGTAAAGTACCTGCCCTGTAGGTGATATGTGAAAAAGTTGATCCGGCAAATTAGATCTTTTGGGAGCCAGCGTGAGCTGCTGGTGTGCATGTTGCCCTTGCGGCAAAAGCCTGAAGGCATCTCTATGGCACCCACCTATACCTTAATAGGCGGATCTGATTCTTCACATACACGGCAGGGCGGGACCTTGATATCACTCTTGATTACTTTATTACAGCTGGCATCTATGGGTTCAGTCCTTTTGGAAGAGAAAATTAATGTCTATAAAGAAAAAAGTGCAAGCAGGCCTGTATGCGCAGGCCTTTTCATACATCCTTATCAACCTTTATTGTACATTTTTCGAGATTTCTCGTATCCAAAAGTCCTGTCCATAGAATAGTCCGGCACGGGACTATTTGATTGGAACTGTTTAAGACTGAAAAAGGGACACCCCCGCTTGCGTGGCGCATGCAGCCCGAGGATTTTGATGATTTTCTCGGACAGCAGCATCTGCTCGGCCTGAACAAACCCCTGCGCCGTCTGATCGATGAAGACAAGCTTGTCTCGATCATCCTGTATGGTCCGCCGGGCACCGGAAAGACTGCCCTCGCCCATATCATCGCCAGGAAGACCAGGGCTGATTTTATACCCCTCAACGCTGTTACCGCAGGGATCAAGGACATCAGGGATGCCGTGGCGTCTCACCGCGGCGGCAGGGCTGTCCTTTTCATCGATGAGATCCACCGGTTCAATAAAATACAGCAGGATGCGCTCCTGCCCCACATTGAACAGGGGGGGATCATCCTGATCGGGGCCTCGACCCAGAATCCGTTCTTCGCCCTTGTCCCGGCACTCTCATCGCGATCACAGATATTCCAGTTCTCCCCGCTTCCTGCTGATGACATCAGGACACTGCTCAGACGGGCCGTTACCAGCAGACGCGGGCTGGGTGACAACCGGATTCTGATCGATGAAGAAGCGCTTACCCTTATCGCCTCTCTGTCCGGAGGTGATGCACGAAAGGCACTCAATATCCTTGAACTCTCCTTTCTTTCATCAGCGGACCCCGGGGCAGATACCTGTCACATCACCGTTTCGCTTATCAGGGAGGCAGCTCAAAGCAAGTCCCTGTACTATGATGAAGACGATCACTACAACACCATCTCCGCCTTTATCAAGAGCATGAGGGGCTCTGATCCGGATGCTGCCGTCTACTGGCTCGCCCGCATGGTCGAATCCGGTGAGGACCCGCTTTTTATCGCCCGGAGGATTGTCATCTGCGCATCTGAGGATGTAGGCAACGCCGACCCCCAGGCCCTGACCCTTGCGGTCTCTGCCATGCAGGCAGTGGAGAGGATCGGGATGCCTGAAGGTCGCATCCCCCTTGCCCAGGCCGCAATTTACATTGCGGCCGCTCCGAAAAGCAACGCTGCCTATCTCGCCATCGACAGCGCAATAAGAGAGATTAAGACCTCACCGCTTCAGGAAGTTCCCGAACACCTCCGTGATGCGAGTTACTCCGGGGCAAAGAGACTCGGGGCCGGTATCGGTTATCAATACCCCCACAACTTCCCGGGTCACTATATCGAGCAGAATTACCTGCCCGTCCCCCGCTCATTTTACTCACCCAGTTCTGAAGGATTCGAAAAAATCATACAATCAAGGCTGCACAAAAGGAGGACCAAATCAGATGTTAAATAACATTGAGTATGTGCTGATAGCGATAGCTGTCGGCGTTGTTTCCGGTCTGCTTCTGAGCCTTTTCTATAGGAAGGCTTTGCAGGGCCAGAAGGAGACGATTGACCGGGAAAAGAAGAGGGCTTCTGAAGATGCGTTGAAGGAGGCTGAAACGCTTCGCAAGGAGGCTGCCCTCGAGGCAAAAGATATCATCTACCAGGCAAAGACTGACGCAGAAAAAGAGCTGCGTGAGCGCAAGACAGAGCTCAACCAGCTCGAAAAAAGGCTTCGGCAGAAAGAAGAGTCGATCGAGCGGAAGTTCGACCAGATCGACAAACGCGACCATGACCTCGGCAGACGGGAAAAAGAGTCAGGAATACGGGAAAAAGCCATTCAGGAAAAGGAAGACCGGTATACCCAATTGGTCAATGAACAGACCGTGCTCCTTGAAAAACTCTCGGGGATCACCGCTGCCGAAGCAAAGGAGGAACTCCTGCGGAGGACCGAGGAGGAATCCCGCTTTGAGATAGCAAAGGTGATTAAAAGGATCGAGGACGAGACAAAAGAGAATGCAGAGAAAAAAGCAAAGGAGATCATCGGCTCGGCCATTCAGCGCTATGCAAGCGACTATGTGGCGGACGCCACGGTCACTGCCGTAAGCCTCCCGAACGATGAGATGAAGGGCAGGATCATCGGGCGTGAGGGCAGGAATATCCGTGCACTCGAAGCGGCCACCGGTGTTGACCTTATTGTCGATGACACCCCTGAAATGGTAACCCTCTCCGGCTTTGACCCGGTCAGACGCGAGGTGGCGCGCCTGTCGCTCGAAAGGCTGATCACCGACGGAAGGATCCACCCGACACGGATTGAGGAGATCGTCGAAAAGGTAAAGAAGGAAGTCGACAACAATATACGGGAGGAAGGCGAAAAGGCTGCCTTTGACCTTGGTATCTCCGGCATACATCCGGAGATCATCCGGGTCCTCGGCAGACTGAAATACCGGACATCCTATGGACAGAATGTGCTGCAGCACTCGCGCGAGGTCGCCTATTTTGCCGGGATGATGGCAAACGAGCTCGGCGTTGACCCGAAGCTCGCAAAACGGGCCGGTCTTCTCCATGACATCGGGAAGGCGGTTGATCACGAGATCGAGGGCACCCACCAGGAGATCGGCGCAAACCTGGCCAAAAAATTCGGCGAGAACAACAAGGTCGTCAATGCCATCATGGTCCATCATGGCGAAGGAGATCCGATCACGGTCGAAGCTGCGCTTGTCGCTGCGGCTGATGCGCTCTCTGCCGCGCGGCCGGGTGTCAGACGCGAGAGCATCGAGCATTATCTGAAGAGGCTCGAAGAACTTGAAAAGATGGCACTCTCTTTTAAGGGAGTTGAAAAATGCTATGCCATACAGGCAGGCAGGGAGATCCGGATCATCGTCAAACCAGAGGAAGTCAATGACGAGCTCTCGGCCATGATCGCGCGCGACCTCTCGAAGAAGATAGAAGCTGAGATGTCATATCCGGGCCAGATCAAGGTTACGGTGATCAGGGAGTCCCGCTATGTGGAGTATGCAAAATAACGATGAAGATACTTTTCATCGGTGACATCGTCGGCAAGACCGGCAGGAATGCGGTCAAGGCGCTCCTGCCGAGTCTGATCGACAAATACAAGATCAACATTGTTATAGCCAATGCCGAGAATATAGCCGGAGGGTTCGGACTGACCGAGCAGCTGGTCGGCGAACTATTCAGGATGGGCGTACATGTTATCACGACCGGCAACCATGTCTGGGACAAAAAGGATTTTGTCCAGTATATCGTAAAAGACAACCGCGTTCTCAGGCCAATCAACTATCCGCCGGGAGTTCCCGGGGCCGGGAGCATCGTCTTCAACGGACCGGGCGGTATCAAGGTGGGGGTCATAAACATCTCCGGTCGCGTCTTTATGATGGGCATGGACTGTCCCTTCAGGACCATAGCCCCCGAGATCGAGAGGATGGCGCAGGAGACGAATATTATTATCGTCGATATGCATGCCGAGGCGACCTCGGAAAAGATTGCGCTCGGGTATTATCTCGATGGAAAGGTGAGCGCGGTAATCGGCACACATACCCATGTGCAGACTGCCGATGAAAAGATACTTGCCAACGGCACCGCCTATATCACCGATGCCGGGATGACCGGGCCGGCGCATTCGGTGATCGGCATGGAGATCAACCAGATCATCCAGCGCTTCCTGACGAGCATGCCGGCGAGGTTCGAGACAGGTCCGGGAGATGCCCTCCTCTCTGCGGTTGTGGTCGAAATAAATGAAGACTCAGGCAGGGCCACCGGCATCCAGAGGGTCCAGGTACGACACGAGCAGTAGCGTCGTTCTGTTCCGCGATGAGTAATAAACCCTAATATTGCA
>JBARHQ010000010.1:0-7175 GCA_049799315.1 Thermodesulfovibrionales bacterium
CGAAGGAGTGAGAGGTCAGTGATATCGTCCTTGTTCAGGGTCTCATCGTTAAGGTGAGTATGGATCAGCCGCAGCCCTCTGAGGGGGCGCTTGCCGAGCGGATAGTCCTCCAGCGGGGGAAGGAAGATGCCTTTCGCATCGCCGACAATGACGTGGGTGACGGCCCCCTTGCGGTTTACCAGTACCCCGATGTGCCGGTTCAGTTCATCCGAAAGGCCAGCCAGGTATCTGCCGAGCTCGACGGTGATGACCTCGCGATGAAGCCGGCGCCGGTAGATCTTCTCAAGCGCGCTGGTCTGGCTTCCCTTGAGGCCGCTCAGTTTTCCGTAAAGTACAGGTATTTAGAACCTCCCCGGGTCATAAGAGTAACAATGCATATGATTCATTGTAGCACATGACAGAGGGGACGACGAGAATATCGAAAGGTTTCAGATAGCGAGAGTCCCGATTAATCCTGTCCTTCTGACCTGATGATCCACAAACACTTGCTCACAGGACACCGAGAGTGTCGAGTATCCCAATTATTCTGTGGAGTCCAAGTGAAAATCGGCAAACGCTTCAAATGTCAATAAGCAAGTCTGACCCCAATCAATCGCCTTAGCCGTAGCCCATGGAGAGCTTCTGGGGGTCCTCAAACAGGAGCTTGTCTATAATCGGATATACAGCACGCGCCAAGAAGCGATTCGGGAGATTACGGAATATATTGAGGTCTTCTATAACAGGCAGCGCCGACAGGCACGGTTGGGGTATCTATCTCCTATCGTATATGAACAGAAATTCTATGCCAGTCAGTTGGCCGCATGAAAGAATTGGTGTCCACTATTGATAGCCGAGGTCAGAGTCAGTCAAATAATGCCTGGTTTAATCTATCCAGTTCGTCGTGGAATTTCGTTATAAATAAATCTGCCAAATTATCTGATACGAAAAGATCAGTTAATTTTATCGATTTGGCAAATAGCGGCCAATAGTTATCATTTTTTTCTCTCCATTTCCAACCTTCATTTTCTAACGCCTCAATTTTAGGGTTCTTCAAAAGATTTTCTTTAACTCCACTTCAAACTCGCGCTGAAGACCTAAAACCGGAACGATGTTGATACCAAAATCGAATTCGACGATCTCTTCGATGGGGACGGGAATGTTTCCGGAAGGATGACGGGTTCGCAGAAAGTCGTCCGCCCTCTTGCGTAAATCCTCATAACTATATACGGGGATATCAGGCATGGATTACGATTTTTTGATCAGCTCCACCAGTTTCTCAAGCTTTTTTTCCGAAATCTTCTGCCCCCGCAAGGTCCTGAACAGGATAGGCAGACTCGCCGCAACAGACTCGTTATTCAGCAGTGCCTCGGGGATTCGGCCCGCCTCAATCCGGGCGAGGTCGAAAAAAGTGTACCAGTCGTCTGAGCCCTTCTTGATCTCTAAAAAATGGGCATACTCCTCAAGCTTGTCGCTCCCCTGCGGTGCCTGCATCAGCCCCCGTTCGAGCCTGCTAATGTTGCCGGGATCGAGTTTGTTATCAGCACAGAACTGACGTAAAGTCTTCCTGAGGAAAATTCGCTTCTCTTTGAAAAACTCACCAAAGGTTAGCTTGGCAGCCATGAATGTCACCCCTTTCAGTATTGTTGTACTAATTATACAACGAATTGTGCGTTGTTGTCAAGATACAACACGAGATTTGAATGTAGTTTATGGTGAGGTGACCCTTAATAAATCTTATTGTTGCATAAAAACACTAAGTCGCAGCAGACAGAAATGCCGAAAAAATCCCGCCTGCAAAACCTTCCAGCCATTTTATGCCGCCTGCCAACCTTTTTCTGAAACTCAAGCAGCATTATGCCTTCGTTTGCGTGATCTATGATTAACTCCTGTTGTCATCGCAGAATTTTGCGGTGTTTATGGCTGAGGCAATGCAACAGTAAGGCAAGTTGTCTTCAGGAAGACAGCGGGATGAAGACTTTTACGGTTGTTCCCTTATTTCTGGTCCCGCTTATATCGACAGTGCCGCCAAGGAAATTGACCCGTTCCCTCATCCCGATCAGGCCTATCGACGTAGGGCTGGCAATCTGTTTTTTGGTTATGCCTCTGCCGTCATCGCGGACGGTCAGCACCAGGCCGCGAGGCTTTTTTTCGAGGACGACGGAAATACGGCTGGCTTTGGCATGGCGCACGACATTCGTGAGTGTTTCCTGGAAGATCCTGAAGATCGCGGTCGAGATGTCGCGGTCCAGGGTTATATCATTTGGCCTGATCATCAGCTCACACCTGATGCCCTGCCGCTGCTCGAACTCCTCTGCCTGCCACTCAAGGGCAGCGGTGAGACCAAGGTCATCGAGGAGACCTGGACGCAGTTCGGCAGATATCCTCTTGACTGTCTGGATATTGAGGTCTATCAGGCGCGACATGTCAAGGGCCTTTTCAGCGAGCGCTTCCTGGTCTTTTGTAAGTCTTCGGACCAGCCAGGACAGATCTATCTTTAGCGCAGTCAGCGACTGTCCGAGCTCGTCATGGATCTCACGGGAGATCCTCGTCCGCTCCTCTTCCCGTACCGACTGCAGATGGGCGAGCAGGACCCGGAGCTGTTCACGTGATTGGCTCAGTTCCTCATCAGCCTTCTTCCGTTCGGTTATGTCCTGGGCAATACCCAGGATCAACTGGGGCCTGCCGCCTGAGGTCTCTTTGAAGATGACGTCCCTGCTCAGAAACCAGCGCCATTCACCATGGACATTTTTCATGCGGTACTCTGATTCAAGGATGTCCTTATACCCGGCATGCTGGAACTGCTCCTGCATTATTTCGAAGACGCGGGTGTCGTCCGGGTGGAGGACTGACTGAAAAAACTGGCCGCCGATCTGTTTTATCTGCTCTGCGGAATAGCCCAGGAGATCGGTGATGCGAGGGTTGATGTAGATGTTCCTGTTCGTAATGACATCATAGATATACAGGAGGTTTGGGGTGGTATCTGCAATCCTGTTTACAAAACGCTGACTTTCTACCAGCTCTTTTTCCATCTGGATGCGGCGCATAATCTCTGCCCTCAGGTCCTTGTTCACCTTCCTGAGTTCCTGCGTCCTGCCGGCGATGGTCCGGTCGAGATAGTCCCGGTACTCCTGCAGTTCGTCCGAAATCCTCGCCCGTTCCTGCATCTCCCGATCGAGTTTCTTCTCTGCGTGGTCCAATGCCGCAGTCAGCTCTGCAACGGACTTCTCCAACTGTCTGATGCGAATTCTATTGTCAGGGGAGACTGCTCTATTCACGAGGTTCGAGGCGAACGCCCCTTATCTCCACTCCGGCACCTTCCCGGCGAGGGCCGAGAGCATGGACGCGGTAGGCACGCTCTGAAGGAGAGGGGTCCTGGTCGATGAAGGCCGGGATCTGGGTTTCAGCGATCAGCGCGTATTCCTGCGCTCCGGTCTTCCGGTATACCCTGAACCCGGTGACCCAGGTTTCAGCAGGCAGGTCCCACGACAAAAATATCCGGACCTCTGACGCAAAGTAACGGACTCCCTGCAGCGTACGGGGGACAAACTCACCAGGGTCCACGACGATTTCTGCTGACGATGCACTCTCATTGCGGGTAGCGGCATCCGTAAGACACCTCACCGTGTAATACACGGTTTTATTCAACATGAGAGAGTCGGTGAAAGACGGCAACGTCAGCGGGACGCGGTTTACGGGTACCATATCATACCGGCCTGGCTCTTCAGACTTATACACATTGTACATCAGCCCGTTTCCCTGTGATTGCCATTTAAGTTCAAGGGCCCTGTCAGTTGCCTGGAAGGTCAGCACCTGCGGCGGGGACGGCGCCCGGCTGGCGGTAATCAGGACCGTGTTTGAATCCGGGCTGAAGACGCCCCTGTGGTTCAGGGCAGCGACTTTGTAGCGGTATTGTGCGTCAGGTTCTGTCACGGCATCCACGTAGGAACGTGCTCCGGCTTCAGTTAAGGCAATCTTTATGAAATCCGTTTCCGCAGCCCTGAGTATCGCAATCTGCCGCACGGTAATTTCTTTGTCCTTCGGAAATGTCCACTGGAGATATATCTTGTCTTCGCGGTTGATGGCAGTCAGGCCCGACGGGGCCACAGGTTTGTCGTAAGATTTGAGAGTGGGGGCTCCTTTTTTGCCACATGCAGCTGTCAGCAGCATGACGCTGAACAGGACAAAAAAGGCAGTCTGCGACAGAGACGTTATTCTCATTTCTTTTTCAGCACGTTTCTGTAATGCCGTATCTGCCTCCTGACTTCGGCCGGCGATGTCCCGCCATAAGATGTCTTTACCGAGACAGAAGTAGCCGGATCAAGAATGCGATATATATCCTTTGCGATAACCGGTGAAAAAGACTTTAATTCCGGAAGACCGAGCGACTCCAGGCCTATCTTCATCCTGATGCAGTGAAGCACAATCCTTCCGGTTATGGCATGTGCCTCCCTGAACGGGACCCCTTTTCTGACAAGATACTCGGCGAGGTCGGTTGCGGTTGAATACCCTTCTCCGGCAGTGGCCTTCATGCGACTGGTATTGAAGGTTATCTCCGGCATCATGCCGTTCATGACCGTAAGGCATGCACTGACCGTGTCCGCTGTATCAAAGACCGGCAGTTTGTCTTCCTGCATATCGCGGTTATAGGCGAGGGGGAGCCCCTTCATTAGTGTCAACAGTGAAATCAGATTGCCGTAGACGCGGCCGGTCTTGCCCCTGATCAGTTCAGCGACATCAGGATTTTTCTTCTGCGGCATGATGCTTGAGCCGGTCGTAAACCGGTCGGATATCTCGATGAACCTGAACTCTTCAGTAGACCAGAGTACCAGTTCTTCGGCAAACCGGGACAGATGCATGATCAGGATGGCTGATGCGGCAAGAAATTCGATCGCGAAATCCCTGTCTGAAACCGCATCGATGCTGTTGATCGCAATCGCCCTGAACCCGAGCTGCTTTGCCACCATGGCCCGGTTGGTCGGCAGCGACGTACCCGACAGTGCGCAGGCCCCCAGCGGCAGGACATCCATCCTTCTGAGGCAATCACTGAACCGGTCCCGGTCCCTGTCGAGCATGGCCACATAGGCAAGGAGGTGATGGGCCAGGAGTACGGGCTGGGCCCGCTGCAGGTGCGTGTATCCCGGCATAATGACATCCGCATGCCGTTCCGCGATTGCGACGACGGTTTCTTCAAGGCCCCGTATCAGCGAGATGGTCGATTGGATCTCATCTCTGAGATAAAGTCTCAGGTCGAGCGCAACCTGGTCATTCCGCGAACGGGCTGTATGCAACTTTTTTCCGGGGTCGCCGATTCTGCTGGTGAGGCTTGACTCGATATTCATATGGATATCTTCCAGGTCACGGCTGAAGGAGAAGGCCCCGGCAGTGATATCCGCTGCAATACTGTCGAGTCCCCTGACGATCGCATCAGCCTCTTTTGAGGTTATAATCCGCTGTGCCGCAAGCATGCGTGCGTGCGCAATGCTGCCCTGGATGTCATGCCTCCAGAGCCTCTGGTCAAAGGAGATAGACTCAGTGAAAGATTCGACAGCTGCAGAGGTGGGTTCCTTGAACCTGCCGCTCCATAATTTTTGCGCGGACTTACTCCTGCCCTTGTCTCTCTTTGTCTTCGGCGTTCTATTCAGTGCTATGTTTAGTGCTATCTCCTGGGGTTTGACTATGAGCTTCTGTGGGGGCTTCTGTGTGGGCTTTTTCACGCGCGTCTCCCTCCGGTCCGGTGTATAATAGAGCAATGGTTACTATGATAAATCAGTCGCTGAGACAATTGCAAAATCAGATGGAGACGATCATCCAGGGCAAGGCCGATGCGGTCAAAATGGCGATCGTCACGCTCCTGGGTAAGGGACATCTGCTGATCGAGGATATACCCGGAGTCGGCAAGACAACCCTTGCCTCAGCCCTTGCAAAATCGACCGAGTGCACATTCAGAAGGATCCAGTTCACCAGTGATCTCCTGCCGACTGATATCATCGGCGTCACGATATTCAACCAGGAGACAAGGGATTTTGAGTTCAGGCAGGGGCCTGTTTTTTCGAATATCGTCCTTGCCGACGAGATCAACAGGACCAACCCGAAGACCCAGTCAGCGCTTCTTGAGGCGATGAGCGAGAAGAAGGTGTCTGTCGAGGGGCATACCTTTGTACTGCCTGATCCGTTCATGGTCATCGCAACGCAGAACCCGATTGAATATCACGGGACCTTCCCCCTGCCCGAAAGCCAGCTTGACCGGTTTATGCTGCATATCACGATCGGCTATCCTTCGCCTGAATATGAGAGACAGGCAATACTGAGGCAGTCGAGTTTTGTACTGTTGGAAGATCTCAGCCCGGTGGTATCACGCCAGGAGATCATCAGGATGCAGGATGAGGCGGAGAAGGTATTTGCCGACGACAGTGTTGTTGATTATCTCATGCAGATCGTCTCCGGCACCAGGGACCACCCTGCAATCAGGCTCGGCGCGAGCACGCGCGGTGCCCAGTTCTTTCTGTCTGCTGTCAGGGCACATGCCTATTATGAGGGGAGGGATTTTATCAACCCTGATGATGTCAAGGCCCTGGCGCCGCTGGTGCTCGGACACCGTATCATCCTCAAAAGCCGAAAGGCTGTTGCCGAGGCTGAACTGATCATCCGCGATATTGCCGAGGGCCTTCCGGTGCCTGTTTAAGGCGGGGTTTAAGACAGACAATGGCTGCGGAGATGAGGTCGACGAAGGAAGGACGGCGCTCCCTGCTGGCTGCGGTGCTTATCGGAGTTGCAGCCGTCAATACCGGAAATAATCTTATCTATCTGGTCCTGTCGCTCATGCTTTCCTTTCTCCTGCTCTCGTATCTCCTCCCCAGACTCAACCTTTTGGGGCTCAGGCCGGATATATCCTTTGACGGCCTGATATATGCCGGAGAGACTGCGCACGTACGCATTACTGTTCTCAATGATAAAAGGCACATTCCGGCCTATTCAGTACATGTCATCTCTGCCATTCTTCCTGAACCGGTCTCCATGCAGCATCTGGCCGGCAACGGTCTTGTTGTAAAACAGGCAAGGGCTATATTCGACAGAAGAGGTCTGTATCCCACGGTTTCGCTTACTATGGAGAGCAGTTTTCCGTTTATTCTTTTTTATGCGAAGAGGAGGGTGGATATTGTAAAGGACGTTGTCGTCTATCCCGCTTATTATGATAT
>JBARHQ010000011.1:0-9350 GCA_049799315.1 Thermodesulfovibrionales bacterium
CCATTGATGAACTCGAAGAGAATGACATTTCCTTCGAGTGCGTTTGTCCTGAGCACGAAATAATTCTCACGGTCCCTGATGCCGAAGGCAATGCCGCCCGCGCGGTCAAGCCGCCCTGAGCGGGGCATGATCCTGACAGTCACGCTGCCTTCTGACATCATGCTTTCTTTCACGATGGACAGGGGGAAATAATAATACGCCTCGATGCTGTCAAGGAACTCATAGTAGGTTGCACCGATCACCTTGCCCAGGGCGACCGCCAGTTGTGCCGTGATCCGCTTGCCCAGTCCCGAGCCGTCCTGGACGCAATACACGCCGCTGTCCGTGACAAGGCGCTGCCACCTGCCTCCCCGGGCATAAACGCCGTGCGGCAGATCGTCGGCCCGCCGCAGCAGAAAATCATAGTTCCCGCTGAAAAACTCATCACACAGGATACTGATATCCTCCTGACCTGCCAGGGTCATGTCGAGAAGCCTGCTCGATGCGAGGAGACGTCCGAGAAGATCGAGCCTCACAGCGGTCTGCTCCCTGTCATACCGCGCAAGGTATGCATCGAGGAGGTCACCTCTGACCGATACCTGAAACTCGAGCCGTTCGAGGATATTGGCCATGAGCTGCACCCTCAGCGAACGGCCGTAATAGTCCCCGGCCCCACCGGAGAACTGCAGTGATATATAGTTCTGGGAGCTGCTGTCTCCGCAAAGGGCATCGATCGTCGCGAAATGGTATGCAAACTTCACACTGAGGTTCAGGTAGTCACCCGACAGTAGAGCATAACTGTCGCCGCCGGGCTGCTCCCCGAATTCAGCTGTTGCTGTTGTCGCCAGTTTTCCGGCTAACGAGTTGCTGCCGGTATTCATGGTGCCCTCCCAGTTCACGCCAGGGTGGGTAAAACCTCTCCAGAGAGCTGACAGGGGACGGGACCTGATCATCTGAGGAGTCACGTCATCGCAGGTGGTCAATCCCCCGGCAAGTCCGCCACCAAGATCGATCAGGTAGATGCTTATCGGAAGGTTTGAGACAAGCTTGATAGCGGCAGCTGCCACTGACGAGTTCTCTGCAATGCCGAACAAGCCGAACATTGCGCGTACCGCCATCTCATGTGTGAACCTGATAATATCGTGATAGCTCCTGCATCCATCGGCTGAGAAGGCGGGGGCACGCGTATCAACGAGATTCAGTGGCGTGATACGGTCCAGAATATCGCGCATCCTCCGGTGGACCGGGCTGTCCAGGATCAGACTTCGTGAGGGCCTTATCTCTTCCAGAAGCTCCTGGACAATGCCGAGATAAACGGTGGCATTGCCTGCAGACAGCGTAATAAGATCACCGGTTTTAAGCCTCCTGGTAGCGTCTCCTGTGTCAACGAGGGCAGGCAGTCCGAACTCCCGGGCCACGGAGGCCATATGGCTGGTGACACTCCCGACATCGGTTATAATGCCTCTTATGATTCCGGCAACTCTGGCATACTCGGGAGAAGCCGTCTTCGCCACCAGTATGGCGTCTTTCGGGACAGCATTCAGGTCACTCATCGCCCGCACCACGAAGACGCTTCCTGCTGCCACACCGGGGGATGCGGCACGTCCGGCGGCAAGAAGTATTGGGTGTCCGGCATATTCTTTCCCTGCCTCTTCCACAGTACCTATGTTTGGGCGCATGTCCGGCAGAAGCAGTGGGCGCGACTGCAGGAGATAAAGCTCACCGCTGCGACTCTCCGCCCATTCGACATCCTGAGGTCCCTTGAAAAACTCCTCCAGCAGGAGACCGTAATCAGCAAGCTTCAGCACTGTCGCAGCACTTAACGACGTGGCCGCCTGTTCATCCCCGCTGACCTCGCGCAGTTCTGTTCCGCCTTCTCTCCGTGCTGCAAGCTGCCACTGTTTTCTCGCTATATGTTGCTCCTGAATTTTTCTGCTCTGCCGGTCGACCATAAAGACGTCCGGAGAGGTGCTGCCGTCGACCAGCTGCTCTCCCAGTCCCCAGAGTGCATTGATCTTGAGCAGCGGCTGCCTGCCTTGCCCCTGATCAAGTCCATAATCCTGTCCCTCATCCAGTGTATAGAGCACGCCGCTTGCCCGGGCGTCGACCATGATCACGGCTGCAACGCACATCGGCGTCTCCTGGTCTTCAAGTCCATGCTGCATGCGGTACGCAATTGCCCGGGGAGCGTATTTGCTCGCCAGGACCTCACGGTATGCGTCCAGAAGCCCCTCCCGGGTAACGTTCAGCACGGTCTCATACTGACCGGCAAAGGTTGCCCCGGTATCTTCACCCACGGCGCTGCTGCGCATTGCAACCCTGATCACCGGCCCTGATGCCATCGCGAGGTGATCAAACGCCGAGAGGATTTCAGCGGCAAGGTCGTCAGGCATGCACCCCGCCCTGATCAGTCCCTGCAGCTTCCGGCAGACGTCTTCCTGCTTTTCGGGTGGGCCTGATGCATAGCGGGAGAGCTCTTCCTCTATGGGCCTGACAAGTTTATTCTCTTCAATAAACCGCCTGAAGCCGACGGTGGTGATCGCAAAACCTTCGGGCACGGGAAGACCGAGAATATTCCCGATCAGGGCCAGGTTTGCAGCCTTGGACCCGACCGTGCCGGTCATCTCCGGTTCGATCTCGCTGAAAGGTATCACCAGCCTTTTTGTCGAGAGGAGACAACGGGGATTGAAGTTCTCGAAGATCGTCTCATCCAACAGTGAAACCTTTCCGGACAGCACCCGGAAATCTTTGCCGGAGAGAAGTTCCAGTGAGTGTATAATGCCATAGACTGCCTCGAGCAGCGCTTCGTACTGAATTCTGACCGTAGCGAGGCTGAAGGGCCTGCCGCTGAAATAGAGCTGCTCAAGGTCGGCCATATGGCTGAGTGCTGCGTGGTTGTGGCCAAGGAGGCTTTTGAAGGCCCGGTACTTCAGGGCGACACGTCCGGCCGCCGGTTCAAGCGGCAGGCAGTTTCGTCTCTTCGTGAAGAAGCCCAAAAGCCGTTTCACTTATCCTCCCTCCAGGTATCTGGCGACCGCCTTCTGTATCTCGTTTCTGAGCGACCTGATGCGCGAGCGGTAGCTGAAACAGATACCGCCGGCCAGGAGCTCGGGGGAGAGAGGGTCATCGAAATTCATCTGGTCTTTTCGCCCGGCATACGGAAAGTCTGGGCACCGGGTGCCCGCATCAGAGCAGAGGATGACAACCCTGTCGAATGTGCAGTCCTTAAACAGGTCGACATGTTTTGCCCAGTGGGAGGAAAGGTCGATATTGATCTCTTTCATCACTCTTATAACGTCTTTCTGGACCTCCATCGGCATTGTCCCGGCCGAAAAGGCAGCCCAGTCGCCCCCATGAAAATGATTCACAATCCCCTCGGCAATCTGGGACCGTACGGCATTGCCCGTGCAGACGAAGAGGATGGCAGAAAGTCCGGCATCCCGGGCAGCGCGGTATCTCAGGAGTTCATCCCTGTCCTGGGTCGCAGTCACGGAGACGCATCCTTCCTGCAGGCATAGAGCACCACCCGGTAGCAGCGCAGACATCTCTTGGCCTCTGCAACCGCTTCTCCGTCTGTATAGCCATGATCGACCTCCCGAAAATCCCTGCACCGCTCCAGGGGAGGCTCGTGGCGGACCGGCATCCTCTTCAGCCCGCCCGGTATCGCAATCGTCTCATGCGGGTCGAATACGTTTAATTTTGCAAGGAAGCGCTCGTCCTTCTGTTCGTCAAAGACCGGCACGTCTCCGTGTGTCAGATAATGATCGATCTTCATGGCGCTCATCCTGCCGTGGGCGCAGGCCCGGATGAGAACGTCGGGGCCGGTGACGCAGTCTCCCCCGGAAAATACGCCGTCGCGCGTTGTCATGAAGTTCTCGTTTATGACGATCGCCCCCTTTTCCGTCACGTCAACGCCGGGAAGATTGCAGAAGCAGGCAAAGTCCCCTTCCTGGCCGATGGCGGCGACAACAACGTCTGCGTCGACGGTAAACTCAGATCCCGCAACCTCGACCGGTCTGTGCCGTCCTGAGACATCGGGCTCTCCCAGCTCAATCTTAAGGCACTGGATCCCCTGCACTTTCTTATCCTCCGCAAGGATCTTTTTCGGAGCTGACAGAAAATGGAACTGCACGCCCTCTGCTTCGGCATCAGCCACCTCCACCGCATCTGCAGGCATTTCCTTTCTCGTCCTGCGGTAGACGAGATGCGACTCTTCAAACCCGATCCTCAGGGCAATCCGCACACAGTCGATAGCCACATTGCCGCCGCCGACGACAACGATCTTTCTGCCCTTCGGGACCTCGCCAAGAAGGCCAAGGTTGATATTCCGGAGGAAGTAGACACCAGGCACATATCCGTAGTATCCTTTGTCTTCTCCCTCGATGCCCATATTCTTGTGGCAGTGGCAGCCCATGCCGATAAAGACCGCCCTGAACCCGTCTGATACGAGATCGTCGATTGAAAAGCTGGCACCGAGTGCCTTGCCGTATACAATGTTGACTCCGCTGTTTTCAATTGTCCTTATTTCGTCCCGCAGAATTTCACGCGGCAACCGGTAATCAGGGATGCCGACGGCGGCCATACCTCCCGGTTCAGGCAGCATCTCAAAGATCGTGACCGTATAACCCCTGTTGGCCAGAAAATGCGCAGCAGTGAGCCCGGCAGGTCCTGAACCGACAATCGCAATCTTCACAGCTTTGTTCCTCCTCGTAAGGCCATAAGAAAAGTTCCCTGTGTCATCCTCGCCCCTTGAGGGAGAGGACTGAGGAGAGGGGTGCATCCGTCCATGATCAGCGACAAAACGCTTCAGGTGCTTGATCTGGAGAGGTTCATCGACCAGTCTCCTGCGGCAGTTAAACTCGCAGGGACGGACGCAAACCCGACCGACTACCCCCGGAAGCGGAAGCCGTTCCCTGATCGTGTCGAGGGACCCCGTGAAATTGCCTAGCCGGATCTCTTCGATATATTTCGGTATGTCAAGATGGATAGGGCAGGCCTGCATGCAGGGCGCGGTCTTCAGGGAGCGATATGCATACGTTCCGCTCTGCCGCGGTCCTGCCTTCTTCTGTTGTTTTAGAGCCTCTTCATGATGCCCGATCAGGTAGAGAATGACACGTGGAGAACTCCGTCCGAGCTCGCACATCGAGGTAAGACTCATCGTCTCGGCGACCTCCCTGAGGGTATCGAGAGCACTCTTCCCTGCGGTCCCTCTGATCATGCGACCGACCAGGTCGGTGAGTACCCGGGAGCCGACCCTGCAGGGGATGCACTGGCCACAGGAGTAGTTCTCGACAGCCTTGCAGTATTCGTGGCAGAGTTCAAGAAGGTTTATATCGTCATCAAGGAGCTGGATCCCTCCCCAGCCGATGACTGCCGAAACTGTTTTTTCTCCGTGCTGCAGTTGCGCAGGGGTCTCGTTCAAGGAGTTATTCCAGAAAGAAAAGAGTTGCTTCATCTCAGCGTTCCTGTGCCACCTGAATTATTCTCGTGGATGTCCTGATAAATGATCTGATTTGGGGCGGGCGGAAACTGTCCGGTGAGGGCTGTGGCAAACCGGTTTCTTCCGCAGTCAGGACAGACATAGCCGATGCCGGTCCTAAGGGTATCATCATCCCGGGAAAGCCGCATAAGCACTGACAGGATAAATTGTTCTGTGGTAAATGGCCTGTTGCAGAGATCGCAGCGGACAAGAGGCAGCCTGTTTGCCGTCCTGCCATAGAGTATGATTCTGCGTACGGCGCCCCGGTCGTCAAGGCGTAGCGCGCCGACAGGGCATACGGCAGCGCAGGTGCCGCAGCCTATGCAGCGCTCTTTCATCAATACGACCGCCTCCGCCACTTTGTGCTGGTTCGTCCCGGAGACACTGAAGTCAAGGGCATTGGCCCTGATGGTGTCCCTGCAGACCCTGACGCAGAGGCCACAGAGGATGCACGGATCAGTGTTGATTCCGTTGATGCTGCTATTGCGGCTTTTGAGGGAAAACTTCTTTTTGTGGATTCCGGCTTCAGCTGCCCTGGAGCGAAGTTCAGGCGAGGGCTTTGTTCCTGACAGCATCAGTTCCAGGATCGTCCTGCGCATTGCCTGAATGCGCAGCGTTGCGGTCTCGACGATCAGGCCGTCGGCCGGCATAAGGTTGCAGGACGTGGTTATCGTATGCCTGAGTGACGGACCCTCGGCCTCGACAATGCAGAGCCTGCAGGTACCGTAAGGACCGAGCGCATGATGATAACAGAGCGTTGGGATTGCTATGCCGGCAAAACGGGCTGTTTCAAGCACGGTCTTTTCCGGCTCAACTGGTATCTCCCGTCCATCGATGATGATCGATGTCATGCTTGCTCTAACGGTTTTGTCATAAAAAGCGCCTCCCCCTCACCCTTACCCTCTCCCTCCAGGGGAGAGGGTTGTAATATTAGTATGGGAGATTTTCGGCTATCTCCCGGGCGAACTTCTCGCGCTTGTCGAGTGACGCCTCTGCCGGCGTGATCCATTTGAGGGCCTTTGTGGTGCAACCGGTGACGCAGGCCGGTTCGAGCCCCTCGTCAACGCGATGTCTGCAGTAATCGCACTTGAAGACCTTGCCGGTGTCCTTGTTCCATTGCGGCACGCCCCAGGGGCAGGCGGTTATGCAGGACTTGCAGCCCACGCAGAGCGAGGGTTCGACAAAGACGATCCCGTCCTTTGCACGCTTCTGCATCGCGCCGGTCGGGCAGGCAGAGACGCACCAGGGGTTCTCGCAGTGAAAGCAGGGCATGAAGATAAAGTTCATCCTTGGAACATTCTCCACTACTTTCGGGCCGACCGGAACGATAACGCAGAACCGCGGGCCGACCGGGACATCGTTTTCAGTCTTGCAATGTATCTCGCAGGCGCGGCAGCCGATGCAGCGCTTCTGGTCCTGATGTATATAGTAAATGCTCATGGTATTGCCTCCTTCTGATATCGATGCCTATGCCGCTGTCTTTTTTACCGCAACAACACACTCGGTGAGCGGGCAGTTACCTCCAATCGCTGCTTTGAGAAGTCCTCTCTGGAGGCGGATGTCGCTCACCCCTTTGCCAAAAGACTTTGTCCTGAGCGGCACGGTGTCGCCAAACCCATGGAGCATAAAAACAACCTCCGGGTGTATATGGTCGGTAAGCTTTGCCCCGATCTTTTTTGCATATCCCTCGACCGAGACCTCGACTGTATCGCCTTCGCTGATACCAAGCTTCCGGGCCTCGGCGGTATTCATCCAGAGATGGTTTTCGGAATAGAGTTCGTTCAGGATCCCGATGTTCGCGGTGGTCCTGCCCTGGGTATGGACCGCAACCTTGCTGGTGACCAGCCTGAAGCTGCCTTCTGCCGGTCTTGGAGGACTTTCATACGGGATAAAGGACGGAATATTATGTTTTTCGAGCATCGACGATATAATCTCGATCTTGCCTGAGGGTGTGTTGAATTTTATCCCGTCTTTCCGGTCGTACCATATCTGCTCTTTCGAAGGCTCGATGACTCCGGTGGCATCGAAGCTCTCAAGCGTATATCCGGAGCCCTCAAGCTGCCAGGCAACAAGCTCTTCAGGTGTATTGTAAGGGAAGTACTGTCCCACGCCCATGCGGTCGGCCAGGGCCTTGAAGATCTCACCCCTGCCTTTTGTATCGAATCTCGGGGGGACCGCCTGCCTGATCAGCGTCAGATGCGGCTTCAGCCCGGAGCCGCTCCTCACATAGACATGGTCCGTGCGTTCAAGGAAGGTGCTTTCGGGAAGGATCACGTCCGAGAACCAGCCTGTCTCACTATAATTGATATCGATCGAGACAAGGAGGTCGAGCTTTGCAAAGGCCTTTTTCATCAAATCAGGATCAGGCAGAGACGCGAGCGGATCGTGGCGCATGACGATATAGGCCTTGATGGGATAGGGGTCCTCATTCAGGATGGCATGCGGCAGCATCTGCGCAAGCCCCCACTGGTCGCTGAGATGAGGGAACTTCGTGCCGACACCGTCGAAACGCTCTTCCTTCACCTTGGGGATCTGTCCGATCAGGGTCTTGTACTTTACGTTGGGCTTCTTGTTGATATAGATGCCGCCCTTTACTTCATAGGAACCCATGAGGGCGTTCAGGGTATAGATGGCCCGGCGCAGATAATAGTCATTGCTGAACCATGAGGTCATCCAGCCGGGGTGGAAGATGACCGCAGGCTTTGCCTCGCCCGCCTCGTGCGCGATCCTGATGATCTCTTTGGCCGGAATACCGGTCTCCTGCTCCGCCCACTCGGGGGTGTAGGGAATGGTAAAACGCCTGATCTCGTCGAAGCCGAGGACCCAGCGGTTGATGAATTCAGGGTCGTAGAGACTGTCCTTGATAATCTGGTGGATCAGCGCGAGGGTAAGGGCGTAATCAGTGCCCGGCCTGATGATAAAGAACTTGTCAGACTTCGCGGCTGTATAGTTCCACCGCACGTCAACACAGACCATCTTACCGCCCGCCTCCTGCATGTCCGCAACCATTTTCGCCTCGGTGGTCTTTATCGACTCATAGATGTTCCTGCCAAAGAGGACCATGTATTTGCAGTTCTCGTAATCATAGTCAACCGAGTTTCTGGCGTGGCCCGCAATCGACATATGGGCGTTATGGACGCTGTTCGAACAGGTTGCGTGGTGGTTGAAGTAATTCGGTGAACCGAGGGCAGCAAGGAAGGTCCGCTCAAACTCGGTCATCGGTCCCCCGCGGTCGCTCAGAAGGATGCTCTTTGCTCCGTACTTCTCCTTTGCGGCCTTGAGCCTGTCGGCAATATAATCATAGGCCTCGTCCCAGGAGGCTTGCCGCCACAGTCCAGACCCTCGTTCGCCGTTACGGATAAGTGGATGCTGCGGCCGTTCATTGTCAGAGAGAAGGGCCTTTGCCGCAGCCCCGCGCGGGCAGCATTGCTGGCCCCCCTGGACATGGGGGTTTCCCCAGACATGTTTCACAACACCGTCCAGGACCTCCACCATCAGAGGGCAGCGGCCGGTACACATCTCACAGGTGGTATAAACAAATTTCTTCATATCATTTCCTCCTCAACTCTGTTTCACATCTTCATGTCTTAATAAAGAGTTCAAAAGTATGAAGACATTAACCGGAAAATCCCTCCTAACCTCCCTTTTCCAAAGGGAGGTATTACGACCCTCTTTGGAAAAGAGGGGTGAGGGGAGATTTTTATGTATATCAGCTTACCTATGAACTTATTAGTATGGTGTCGTCCCTGCTGCTAATAGAGCCCCAGCAGGTTAAGGGCAAGGATCAGCAGTCCTGCGACTGCGACTCTTTTCACCACCAGAGGACTCACCCGTTTGGCGATCTGCGGTGCGATAAAGCCGCCGAGTATCGCTGCAGGGAACATGATCAGGA
>JBARHQ010000012.1:0-4728 GCA_049799315.1 Thermodesulfovibrionales bacterium
CTATAATACCGACTGCGCTTTTTCTTTCTCTTATTCTCTCAATAAAGTTCATGGTCTCCCCTTGACACTGCTCCGCCTGCCCGGTTACAGAATTGACCGGGAGACGAAAGATACTGCCTGGACTACTATTTGCACGGCCCTGACTGAGCGGGAGTACAGAAGGGTATATCACCCGAAATGTATTATTTTCCAGCTCCCCACTCTTATATTTCCTCAAGAGCATCGGCGTACATCTTCACTCCGATGCTCCTGCCTAACAGTTCCACATTAACCAGGAACAGGCACTGAGAGTCCCTCTTTTCCACAACACCTTCCGCTCCTTCAAGGGGGCCTTTTCTGACCCTGACACGTGTTCCCTCTTTCAGGTGAGGATATACATCGAAATCAGAACCGCTCAGCACCAACAGCTTCAGGGCGTTTATCTCTTCAGTAGCAACCGGCGTGGGATAACCTGCCCGCGCGGAGAGGAGATTGATCACCCCTCGTGTCTTGAGTACGCTCAGGAAATCTTCCTGCGACGGATTTACCTGGACAAAGAGATACCCTGGAAAGACGGGGAAATCCAGCTCTTTTTTTCTGTCTTTCCACTGCCTCACTTTTTTCACGGTTGGCAGAAAGGTCTCTATGCTTTTCCTTGCTAATTCGGTATGGACCACAAATTCGTGGTTTGATTTCACATATGCCGCGTACCAGTTCATCATTGCATCATCTTTCCAACCTCATGATATTAAGCAATAACCATACCACTGTCCGTTTTCAGAAGAAAGCACTGCGGTATCTGCTGCTGCGGGCATATCAGACTTATAGGGCAGAACTATTATGGAGTAAGCAGGAGGGATATGGCAGGGGCACAGCTATTTCAGTACGCGGTGCAGAGGGTGGCTCTGCGCTGACCAGACGGTATCAGCGCAGAGCGTTTGTTCTATCTGTCACGAATGGAAACATATCTCAGAAACAAATGTTTCTCTTCGACACAGTATCGCTAACTGCTTCAACAGCCGCAGGATGATCAGACTGCTCCAACAGTTTTTCATCATCGAGTCTCTTATAGAGGGCCTTCCGGGATATCTTCAGGAGCTTGGCAGCCTTTGATTTATTGCCGTTGCAAGCCAGGAGCGACTGCCTTATTGCCTGCAACTCCACTTCCCGCAACGTCTTTCCTGAAGAAACAACTGTTTCGGTTCTTTGTCTACTCACATGAAAATCTCCGGGGAGGTCCTTCAGGGTAATACTTCCGCTGTGATTAAGCACAACCGCCCGCTCAATAACATTTCTCAGCTGCCGTATATTCCCCGGCCAGGGATATTCCCGAAAGGCTTCTATGACATCACCGGCACAAGGCAGTTTCTTCTTTTCCCGCTCGCAGAACTCCTTGAAAAAAGCTTCAGCAAGGAGGGGAATATCGTCTTTTCTATCGCGGAGAGGGGGCACTTTTATCTCGATGACATTGACGCGGTAATACAGATCTTCCCTGAAGCGGCCCTTTCTAACTTCTTCAGCCAGATCGCAGTTGGTCGCGGATATGAGCCTGAACGCCACTTTTATCTTCCTGTTGCCACCGATTCTCTCGACCTCCCTTTCCTGGAGCACCCGCAGGAGCTTTGCCTGCATGGAGGGGTCAAGTTCACCGATCTCATCGAGGAAAATCACGCCGTCTGCGGCCTCCTCGAACTTCCCGATCCTGCGGGCAACCGCACCGGTGAACGCGCCTTTTTCGCATCCGAAGAGCTCCACCTCGATGAGTTCCCTCGGTATTGCGGCGCAGTTGACCGCAATAAAAGGTTTGCCTGCGGCGTGTCCATTGTCATGGATCGCCCTTGCCACCAGTTCTTTTCCTGTCCCGGTTTCGCCGCAGACATGGATGTTGCTCGAGGAACATTTTACGGCGTCGATGGTCTCAAACAGCTGACGCATCTCAGGGGTATTTCCGATGATCTGAGACAGCCTTCCAACGTCTCCCGCGGGTCTCCGGACTTCGGCACCCCTGCTCACCGCGCGGCGCTCGACGGCCTTTGCAACAACACTCTTGAGGGTCTGATAATTGGGGGGCTTCATGAAATAATGGAAGGCCCCTCGCGTCATGGCAGATACTGCCGACTCAACCGTACCATAGGCAGTAAGAAAGATCACCGGGATTCCCGGATGATTTGAATTCATATACTCAAAAAACTGCATTCCGTCTTTTCCCGGCATCATGATGTCGGTAATAACCGCATCCACCGGCCTTGAATATATTAGTTCAGTCGCTCTGTCGACATTTTCCGACTGCAGCACGTCATAACCTTCTTCCGAAAGTATCGCCGACAGAACTTTCAGTGCGTTCGGTTGATCGTCAACGATAAGAATGTCTCCCTTGGCGTTCATGCTACACCTCCCCGATTATCGGCACAAATATACAGTTTGGCAACAGTCCCTTTACCTTTTTTCTCCTTGATATCGAGATTCCCGCCATAGCATTTCAGCAATTCACTGGTGATAAGAAGTCCGAATCCCCGGCCTTTTTTTTCAGGTGGGATGCCCTGGCCCTTTTGAGTTGCGGATATCCCCGGACCGGTATCCGAGACTTCGATAACAATATAATCAACGCCGGAAGATGTCTCCATCCCGGTCTTTACCGTTAGCCTGCCGCCTGCCTGCATAACTTCTATGGCATTGTTAATAATGTTCAGAATCGCATGTTCCAGATGAAATGCATTGGCCATGATGGCGGGGACCTCACCAAATTCATATGTAGTCCGTATATGATGAAAACGAGTCTGGTACGAGGTCAGAACCTGTATCGTTTTCAGCATGGCATTGATATCCGTTATGGACGATTCCACGTCAGACACGGACGTGCTGAGGAATCTCGAAATAAAGCCATCGAATCTCTTTATCTCATCCTCCATTATGGCTGCAAACTCGGCAAGAGTTGGTTCTGTTGGATATTTTAAACCGAGATACAGGACAGCCCCTTTCATCGCGTTTAAGGGATTCCGGACCCCGTGCGCAAGGGTCGATGCTATCTTGCCGAGTTCATTAAAGCGCTGTGCGCTGCCAACGCTCTGCAACACCGGGCAGAGGATGTTGGATATGGTTACGTCTGCTCCCCTCACTTCTTTTCTCGCCCGCTCTCTTCTATCTGCTACCGGCTCTATTCGTATATCCGCTGTCATCGCGTCATAGGGGCATTTAAGGGAATATGCCTTCAGGACCATGTTCGCGTTTGTGGATAAGGACAATGCCAGGGCATCCTTCCCGTCCGACAATAGCCGGGGGAATACCCTATGGTAAGTCTTGCCGACAGTATCGGCGGCTTTTATTGCCATAATCGCTCCGAGCTGCTCTCCCCACGAGACAATTCGGGACCGCCTGTCAACTGTAAATGAATACCCCTCTGCCATCTTATCCTCCCGAGTTACCTGTCATTCGATTCATCCCCACTTTCTTGAGGAATCATCTTAACATATAACGGCCAATTAAATAAAATTAATTATGCACCCTGATTTCCCGAGCTTCTAATATAAGTATAGACCACAGAAATCTGGTGTCAAGCAGAAATTATGAGCTCACCTGATAGAACTATTTTCGGGCATGCTTCTTGCTTGGAATATTTTAAAGAAGACGAACGGGCACATTTTTAATTGGCTTATTTTTAGAGAGGAGGCGCGACATGTGCGGGATAGTAGGATACATCGGTCATAATAATGCGCTGCCTATTCTGCTCGACGGATTGAAAAGACTCGAATACCGCGGGTACGACTCATCAGGCATCGCCTACAAGAACGGCAAAGGCATGGAAATCTACAAGGCCAAGGGGAAGATCAAAGAACTGGAGCATATTGTCCCGCTTCCCTACGATTATGCCACTATAGGCATCGGGCATACTCGATGGGCTACCCATGGGGCTCCCTCGACCGTTAATGCCCATCCCCACTGCGTCGACGGGGTTGCCGTCGTACATAACGGTATCATTGAAAATTATCGTGAACTCAAGGCAGAGCTCATCACGGCAGGGCATATGTTCAGTTCTGAAACCGACACAGAGGTAATTCCGCATCTCATCGCGAGAAACATGAAGAAGGGTCTTCCGCTCTACGAGTCGATCGTCGAGTCAATCTCCAGTCTGAGGGGCTCCTTCGCACTGGGGATTATGAGCGACAGCGATCCGTCGGTCCTCTACGCTGCGAAGAAAGGAAGCCCCCTTGTCATCGGCTATGGAGAGGGAGAATTTTTCTTTGCGTCGGATATCCCCGCTGTTCTTAACCATACGAAGAAATTTATTTTTCTTGAAGACGGTCAGATCTGCGTCCTTACGTCGAAAAAAATCGATATTCATAACTTCGGCAAACACGAGACTCCCGCAAAGGAGCCTTCCATCGTTGAGATTGACTGGTCCCCCTCCATGGCAGAGAAAGACGGTTACGACCATTTCATGCTCAAGGAGATCTATGAACAGCCCCGCGCGATCGCTGATACTCTTATTGAGTGGAACGACTGTTCAGGGAAACTGTTTGAAAATCTAAAACTCACGGTCAGGAACACCTTCGGACTCCGAAGGCTCCATATTGTGGCGTGCGGCACCTCCTACCACGCGGGCCTTATCGGGAGATGCATTATAGAGGAACTCACTCGCATTCCCGTCTCGGTCGAAATCGCCTCTGAATACCGGTACATGCAGCCGATCATCGAACACGACACCCTCTTTATATCGATAACCCAGTCAGGCGAAACCGCAGACACACTCGC
>JBARHQ010000013.1:0-36167 GCA_049799315.1 Thermodesulfovibrionales bacterium
TCGCCACGGTCGCCTTCGTGTCGGGCCTGGAGCTTGGCCGGCAGGCTCGCGGCGTGATGCACCGCGTATTTTCCGAACTTCTCGGAGATCAGGTCCACGGCGTTGTAGATACGGGCCGTCCTCTCGATCCGCGCCCTGTCGTCAAAGAGGGTGTACTGGATCTGGGCGTCTTTCATCAGCCCGGCCAGGACAATTCCTGTCTGGCGGTAACGGGTCTTCACCTTATAGAGCTTCCGGAACCCCTCATGCAGCGCGACAAACAGGTCCGCCGGGTATGCAGTCGGACGGCTGAGTTTCAGTTCGATGCCACTGTCCCTGAAGTCCTGCTGCCGCAGCAGGACGATCAGCCGGGTGGCTGCGAGGTGATACCGCCGGGCCTTGATGCAGGCGGCCTCGAGGTTCTTTGTCAGCTGACCGAAGATGAATGTCTCGTCATGCGAGGGCGGGGTGAAGGTCTTTGTCTTGCTGATAGACTGATAGCTGCTCTTCGACTCTGCGGTGACCGGGTAAACACTTCTGCCGTTCAGTTCATGCCATATCTCCTGATAGGGCTTCGAGAGGTGCTGTTTGATAAACCCTTCGTCTTTCTGTGCAAAGTCGAGCGCGGTGACTACGCCGAACTTGGCCAGGAATGCCGCGGTGTTCGGGCCGATGCCCCAGACCTTTCCTGCCGGGAGGCTGCCGAGATACCGGTGGATGTCCCGCCCCGGTATCATGGTAAGTCCGTGCGGCTTTTTATGCTTCGACCCTATCTTGGCAAGCACCTTCGAGAGGCTGACCCCGATCGATACCGTGATGCCCAGTTCCTGTTCGACCGCAGCCTGCATCTGCTGTGCGATTATGGAGTAGGGGCCGTGAAAACGCCTCCTGAGGCCGGTAAGGTCGACAAAGGCCTCGTCGATTGAGTATTCCTCGACATCAGGAGAAAAGCGCCTCAGGATCTCGAACATCCGGACGGAAAAGAGGCTATAGGTCTCGTAGTCAGATGGCAGAATGACCGCATCAGGACAGATCTTTTTGACGTCCGAGAGTGGCACGCCCCGTCCGACGCCCCTTGCCTTGGCCTCATAACTTGCTGCAGAGACGATCCCCCGCTCCTTGCCGGTGATCACAGGCAAGCCTCTGAGTTCAGGATGGATCGCCTGTTCGCAGGAGGCGAAGAAAGCGTCTGCATCCAGGTGAAGGATCGCACGCGGCCATGAATGGATGGTTAATGGTTGGGTGGTCATTGGATATTTGCAGGGGCGGTTTTTTAAGCCTTCAATATGGATTTGCGAACGGCCCTCCCATGTCCTGCGTCGGCCACATCACGCTGCAGGGATCGGCCCGGCTGCAACCAGCTTCTTTTTTGTTGTATTCACGACAAGGTTCAATCCCTCCAGAGTTCTTGCGCCGAGAAGAATCAGGTCTCCTTTTTCGGCGAATACCACCTCGTCAATTGTAAAATGCTTGTCAACGCGAATGATGGCAAACCCGACGCTCCGTGTCACAATATTTCCGTTGGCCATCACAAAAGACACGTCCTTCTTTTCTCTAGTCACCCCGATCTTCTCGAGTGTGGTCTCAGGCAGCCAGGTGTACTCGCTGCCAGTATCAACAAGGAGCTTTAGTATTCGTGCTGACTTTGTCCTGTGCGTATGATTTTCAATCAGTGCGCCTACGTAAAATGTGCCCATTTTGGTATGTCCTCCATATCACACGATTACCAGGTTTTACCTTGATGCCCTTATTGGAATATCCATATCCAATAATACAGAATCCCTATGAAAATTCATAGCAGCAGGGGCCACCCATGCCCAAAGAATGGGCACCCACAAGAGGCAGGGCGCAATAAATTACGCCCCTGCAATTAAAATAATTCCGTGGAGATGGCCCCGTTCACCGGGCGCGGCTTTCGACCATCTTCTGCAGTTCATATGCAGTGATATGAGTCTTGATGACCGTTGAATTTATCTCCCTGTATGTGCGGAAAAGGTTCCATAGGCCATAAAATGCAGAAAGTGCGACGACCAGGTAAAAAAGCTCCCCAAGAAATTTCAGCATGAATCCGTTACCCATTTTGTTGTTCCTCCCTGTGATTTATTGTTCCCTTCATTTGTATTTCCTTATTACCGCAGTGACGACGCCTGCGATCTTGAGTTCTTTCCGGGGCCTGATCGGTTTGAAGTTTGGGTTCGCGGGGACCAGGGTGACCTGCTCCCCCTTTTTTTCAAGATATTTCATTGTCCACTCACCGTCGACCTCTGCGATGACGATGTCGCCGCTCTTGTGCGGCTGTCCGCGGTCGACGATCACCATGTCTCCCGGAAGTATGCCGGCCCCAGACATCGATTCGCCTGAGACCTTCAGCATGAAGGTGGCCTGGGGGTTCTGGATCAGAAGGTCGTTGAGCGAGATGTTGTCGGCCAGTTCCTCTTCAGCAGGGCTTGGGAATCCTGCCTCGACCGTTCCGAGCACCCTGACAGGAGCGGCGATCGATTTAGGGATAAGCCGGCCTTTCGGATCCCTTTCCAGGATATTCAGTTCTACAAGCTTGCTGATAAGCTTATGCCCGGCGTTTTTTGACCTGAACCCGACCAGGTCCCCGATCTCAGAGAGGCTCGGCATCCTGCCTTTATCGTGATAAAAGCCTGCAATCGCCTCGATCCTGCCCCTGAGCTTTGCGTCATCCCTGTCTGTTTTCATGGTTTTATTATAGGTGAACGATCGTTCACTGTCAAGGGATATCTGAATTTACCATCAAATTTATCCTGAACGGCGAGACAACAATATGTGTGCTCATTCTCGGTCCGATACTGCCGGACCTGCGAGGCACCGGCGCAACACGCCGCTGAATCCGCTTACATGCTGTTCTCACGCCGTTCTTTGGATGTAGTGGTTGATTTGATGGTGAATTATGGAGATAACGAGGCTGAAAGACTATAAAGACGAAGAGGTGAAAAGGGTGTGGGTTAGCTGAGGATTTTGACCAGGGCTCTCATGACCGCCTGATCGTAATTATTTTTTTACAATCGCAGTGCTCTTATCCGGTAATAAACCCGGAAACATCCTGCTTCAACTTATCGCCTATGCTGCTCAGGGTCACAATCTCTGCCCTGATGCTTTCAGCTTCACCCTCCATTTCTTTTGCGATGGTCGCCGTTATCTCTATGTTCCTTACAACCTCTTCCGCGGCCGCGGACTGCTCATCAACTGCAGTGGCTATATGGGTTATCTCATCGCGGACCTTCTGGACCGACTCAACAATGGTCTGCAGCACGTTGTTTAAATTTTTTATATGGGCTGTTGCTTTTGAGACCCCCTTCGAAGACGCCACCATGGATTTTGATGTCTGGCTGGAATCCTCCTGGACCGCGCCTATCTTTCCCGAGATCTCCGCCGTTGCCCTTATGGTCCTTTCCGCAAGCTTTCTTACTTCGTCTGCCACTACGGCGAATCCCCTCCCCTGTTCCCCTGCCCGTGCCGCCTCAATAGCTGCATTCAGGGCGAGGAGGTTGGTCTGATCGGCGATGTCCTTGATGACGGTCAGGATATCCCCTATCTCGATCACCCGGTTGTTCAGTTTCTCGACCATAGCGGCAAGCTCTGCTGTAGAGGTGTTGACTTCACCGATCGTCCCCACGGTCAAATCTGTTATCTTGCTGCCGCTCTCGGCTATTTCCATTGCGTCTGCCGATGACTCTGATGCCACCGCGGCATTCCTGGCGATGTCCGTGATCGTCTGGCTCATCTCCTCTGCCGAGGCAGCGATCTGGTGTGCCTGCATGGCCTGGTTCTTCGCGCCGCCGGTCAGTTTGTCTGCAGTGCCCGAGAGCGTTTGCGATGCTGATGAAAGGTCCGTTACCCCGGTCTTGATATTGCCGACGATCGAGCCGATCTTTCCGGACATCGAGGCAAAGTCCTGCATCATCAATCCGATCTCGTCTTTTCTGGCGGTCGTCGATTGAACAGACCTGAAATCACCCCCGGCCATTGCCCTTGAGTCTCTGGAGATCGTGACTATCGGGGATATGATCATCGAAGACAGGAATTTTGCTATCATGATGAGAAAGACGATGAAGATGCCCCCTCCCGCGAAGAAGCCCCATCTGATAAGGTGTACCTCATTTTTTACTTTTCCGGTTACCCCTGCGGCTTCTGCCTTCATCTTCGTGTCAGCGTTCTGGGTGGCCTCTGCCATGGCCCTGAAGCGTTCCGCCTGTATGTCCACGCTGATCTCTTTTGCCCGTTCCTGCTTGCCCTCGAGAAGGAGCGGAATGACCTCTGTGTCTCTGGTGACCTTGATGGCCTCCCATGCCTCTTGTGCCTTTTTTACATCCGCGAGGGCCCCGGCAGTATCAGCGGTCTCCAGGGAGACCACGATCTGTTTGAAAAGTTTATCGATGCCGCTGGTCTGCTGCTTGATCACGTCAATATGCTCGAGTCTTTTCCCCCTGTCATTTTCAGCCATCATGGTGGCGACTCTTCCCCTGGCGAGGTTTATGTTGAGCCTTAGAAGTTCCATATTCTGCGCCGTCTCGATATTCCGGATTATGGCGGAATATGCCACGCCGCCAACCTGCACCTGTGTGAAAGTTACCTGGCCGATTATAATCCCAATTATGGCGACGCTCACTATCATCCCGAAGATGAGATACAGCTTCGCCTTCAGACTCATATCCTGAAACCAGGTCAGCATTCGATCCTCCGCGATTTATGCTATTTTGGACTTCTGTTCTGTGTAGTATAACACTGCTATTCTTTATCATGCGATCTTTAAATTGAGCTTGGCGTTAAAGTAAGAGATTGTTATTCTCGGGCAAATAATTTGATGGTCGGTTATGTATTGAGTCAAACTATTGACGCAGCTTTTTTTTTTCGGTATAGTGTCTTATGCCGAATATTCTTGTTATAGACGACGACGAGGGGGTCCGCGATGTCCTGTCGATGTTTTTCTCCGACGAGGGGTTTTCTGTAACGACTGCTTCAGACGGTCAGACCGGTATCGATTTTCTGAAAAAAGAGAGGTTTGATCTCATATTTCTCGATATGGTGATGCCGGTTAAGGGAGGGCTCGACGTTCTGAACGAGCTTTCAGAGATGCATAACACCACCCCCGCGATCGTTATGACTTCCTTTGCAACCGTAAAGACCGCTGTGGATGCGATGCGGCTTGGGGCGTTTGACTATGTCACCAAGCCTTTTATTCTTGAAGAACTCCTGATACTTGTTACGCGGGCGCTGAGCATCTCGAAACTCCAGAAGGAGAACGTGATGCTCAGGAAGCAGCTCCGCAGCAAATATGACTTTCACCGTCTGATCGGCAACTCGCCCCAGATGCAGAAGGTGTATGACCTCATCGAAAAGATCGCTGACACGGAAAGTACGGTACTGATCTCAGGGGAGACCGGGACCGGAAAAGAGGTGGTCGCCAAGACGATTCATTATAACAGCTCACGTGCCCAGAACCCGTTTGTGCCGCTTAACTGCGGGGCGATTCCGAAGGACCTCCTCGAGTCCGAGCTTTTCGGCCATGAAAAAGGGGCATTTACCGGGGCGATCAATACACGGGTCGGCAGGTTTGAACTGGCCGATGGTGGTACGATATTTCTCGATGAGATTGGCGAATTGCACCCCTCGCTCCAGGTAAAGCTCCTGCGGGTCCTGCAGGAGCGGGAGTTTGAACGGGTCGGCGGGATGAAGACGGTAAAGGTCGATGTCCGTATCCTGGCTGCAACGAACCGTGACCTGGAGCAGGCAACGAAGGAAGGCAACTTCAGAGAGGACCTTTTTTATCGCCTCAGTGTCATCCCTCTGCATATACCGCCTCTGAGGGAACGAAAGGAAGACATTCCTCTCCTGATGGAGCATTTCATGAGCAGTTTTGCGAAAAAGAAGAAGAAGGAAGTCCTGAAGGTAGCTCCTGAGGCGATGGAGTGTCTGAAGCTGTATGCCTGGCCCGGCAATGTCCGCGAGCTCGAAAATCTCGTCGAGAGGATGGTGATCCTCGATGAAGACGGGATAATAAAAACAGATGATCTCCCCGAGCGTTTTAATGCCCTTTTCGGACCCGGGTGCGTTTGCGGCGACAGAAGGGCAAAGCAGGATGCCGGCAGTCCTTCAGGGATCTGCCTTCCGGACGGTGGTGTTGACCTCAATGCGATTGTTGATGACATAGAACGAAAACTCATCCTTCAGGCGCTCGAAAAGTCAGGCGGCGTCAAGAAGAAGGCAGCCGAGCTGCTCGGACTGAATCGGACTACACTTCTCGAAAAGCTGAAGAAAAAGGGCATTGATACACAAGGCAAAGAACCTTCCCTGCCTGATAAAACGTCCCCATGATGTCATATAGTTGACGCCGGTCCTCAAGTAACTTCCTTTTAAATCAATATGTTGTAATGGCATGCTTGTTGCTTTTCATGTGCTGCTATGAGAAATCTGCGCTTGATTGTAATTATACTGCTGCTGATTGTCTCTCCCCGTTTATCCGGAGGAGCTGAGTTTGATGAGCAATTGAAGGATCCGCTACTGAAGAAGGCCTGGGAAGAACTCAAGGTCCAGAAGCCTGATGATGCAATCAAACTCCTGACTGCGTATACATCTGATCTTCAGTCTGCAGCCCACTATCACTTTATCTTTGGTAAGGCATTGAGCGCGGTTAAAAAGCCGCTTGAGGCACTTCAGCACTATCGGCTTGCATATGTCTATTTCCCAAAAGGTGAGCTGAAAGAGATATCGCTTATAAATAAGGGAGAGGCATATCTGAAGCTCAGAAATTATTATGAGGCAAGTAATGATTTTGCCATGTTCATTTCATTGTTTCCCCAGTCAAAATATCTGGTCAGGGCACAGGCAGGGCTTGCAGCAGGTCTCATCGGCTCGGACCGGCTGAAGGAGGCGCTTCAGTTGCTGAATAAGCTGGACAACAATGCGGAGGTGCTTTATACAAGGGCGAGTGTGATGCAGCGGCTTGGGCTGGTCCGCGAGGCGCATGATGCTTATGGCGCAGCGCTTGCAAAGGATGCTTCCTATGTCAGCAAGCAGGACAGGAAAGCGTTTTCCGTGGAGGAAGAGTCAGCCAGTCCCTATACGTTGCTTGCCCCTGTGGTTGATGAGACACTGTACTATATCGGCGAAAATTACCGGCTTATAGGCAAGGCTGCCGAGGCTGAGAAATATCTTTTACAGGTTTCTGAACCCGGCCTCAGGGAAAAGGCTGCAGTCGGCCTCGGTCTTCTGGCATTGAAGGACTCTAAAATCGATAAGGCCATGACCCTTTTTAACAAGGCCCTTTCGTCATCTGACCGGGTGGTCAGGAGGCAGTCAATTCTCTACCTTGCAGAGGTGGAGGTAAGACTCGGCAAGAGCGGGGAGGCCAAGGCCAGGCTTCAGGAACTGATGAAAAACTATCCGAATACCCCTGAGCGTGACCAGGCCATCCTGAAGCTGTCCGAGATCTATATAAAAGACGAAAACCATGACGAGGCAATGAAGGTCCTGAAGGAGTTGATCTTCAGACGCTATCCGGCGAGGGAGGCCATCGATCAGGTTGTTGCGATACTCCGCCATGTTCATGAAAAGAAAGAGACCGAAAAACTGGCAGCGATCTGGAAGTCTGCAGGTCCGTGGCTGCTCGACAACAGCAGGGAGAAGTTCCTGATCGAGATGGCAGAGGCGCTGAAGGGGACCGGTAAGCCTCATCTCGATATTCTCCGCTGGCTGACGAAAAACGGTTCTGATGATTCCAAAGGTCACGCCATGGTCGCCCTTGCATTATTCTATGCTGATTTTGGAGATATTGCCCGTGCAAAGGAATATCTCGGAAGAATACGAAACAGAAAAGGGCTGGAGGACGATATCCTGAGGCTTGAGGCAAAGACGCTGATGGCCGAAAAAAGCTATGGGGCAGCATCAAAAAAGTTCGGGATGATTCGAAAATACCGTCAGGAAGACCTCCGGCCTTTCGGTTTGGCAATAGGGTCATCCCCTGATGCAGCCAAGGTCTTTGCCCGCTTCGAGAAGGCGGCTGCCGAGGCGGGCGGCGATGCAGGGGCCCTGACGACGCTTGCCGATATTGCGTATGCCCTTGGGAAGATGAAGGAGGCGAATAAATACTACCGGGCCGTCCTTGCCAGAGAGCCTGAAAATACCTGGTGCCTGTACCGGGTCGCATCGATGACCACCGGCGGAGAGGCGGAGGAATTGTTCAGGAAGGCATCATCAGGGACTTCGGCCATCAGCAGTCTTTCAGGTGCGCGCCACCGGGAAATGGTGATGTCGAAAAAATACCTGGAGGACAGCAACTGACATGGAAGATATCGGTCGTCTGAACGAGGCGTTCCGGAACTTTACCCTTGCGTCAAAGAGCCTTGAGTCTTCTTACGAGAGACTCCAGGAGAAGGTGCAGTATCTCACCGGAGAAATCGCCCAGAAGAACGTCCAGCTCGGGGACGCCCTCAGCAAGACCGAAGAGGCAAAGGACTTTCTCAGGGGTATACTCGAAAGTCTTCACGAGGCGATCATTGTGCTCGATCCCGAAAAACGGGTGACGATGGTGAACCGGGCAGCAGAGGAGTTCCTCGGCTTCAGCGTGGAAGAGGTGACCGGAATCCCGTTTGACCGGCTCAGCTTTACCATCGAAAAAGACGGGCCGGAGACCGTGCTTGTTATCGGCGGAAGGCGCCACAGCGTTATCATCTCACGCTCGGATGTCAGGGATATTGACGGGGGCGTCAGGGGGCAGGTGATCCTGTTCCAGGACATCACCCGGATCAGGGAGCTTGAGGCCCTGCAGGAGCGGAACCACCGTCTCATCGCCATGGGTGAAATGGCTGCCAAGATCGTACACGAGATACGGAGCCCTCTATGCAGCATCGAGCTGTATGCCAGCATGCTCGCCAGGGAACTGGAGGGGACCGGACAGATGGAACTCGCCAAGGGTATATCCACCGGCATCAGAAGTCTGAACAACATACTCACGAATATGCTGCTGTTTGCGCGGCCTCAAAAGCCCCTCCTTAACGAGGTGGCGCTGAAAAAAGTGATCGATGAATCGATATTCATGCTGCGGCCGATGATGGACACCCGGGAACTGAAAATCCTCAGGGAAGGGGCTGGTGACCTGGTCGTATCCGGTGATGCCGAACTTCTGAAGCAGGTCTTCCTGAATATTCTTATCAACGCCATACATGCATCGCCCGGGGGCCATACGGTTACTGTTTCTCTTGTCCCTGAGGAGGACTTCGTGGTTGCGTCGATCAAAGACGAAGGACAGGGGATTGAGGAGCAGCGGCTTGAGAGTATCTTTGATCCGTTTTTCAGCACCAAAGAAAAAGGGACCGGTCTTGGTCTGACGATAGCCTCGAAGATCATGCAGGCACATGGCGGCATCATCAGGGTGAAGAGCAGGGTCGGGGAGGGAGCGACCTTCCAGCTCTGTTTTCCGTGTTTGCGGCCGGCAGCGAAAATAGATACGATGATGAAAGAAGGCATATTTTTATGAACCCGATTCTTCTTGTTGATGATGACGCGGAGATGCGGGCCGCTCTCAGGGAGGCAGTCCAGCGTCTCGGCTATACAGCGGTCACTGCCGAGGACGGTCAGGACGCGATCGCCAGACTGCAAAAAGGCAGTTTTGCCATGGTGATCACCGACATGAAGATGCCACGCATGGACGGACTTGCCTTTCTGAAGGAGGCGAGGCGAAAGGTCGGAAAGATACCGTTTCTGATCATTACCGGATTTGCGACGGTTGAAAATGCGGTCGAGGCAATGAAGGAAGGGGCGTCGGAATACCTGATGAAACCTTTTTCGTTTGATACCCTGAATGCCAAGATCGATGCGATTATGGGCAGGTTCACTGAAGACCGCGAGATCGTCACCGAAAGCCCGCGGATGAAGCGCCTCCTCCAACTGAGCGAGAACGTTGCTGCAAGTGATACCACTGTTCTGATAACCGGGGAGAGCGGGACGGGCAAGGAGCTTCTTGCCCGCTATATCTGCAGGCTTAGCGCCAGGAAGGACAAGCCGTTCGTTGCCGTAAACTGTGCTGCCATCCCGGACACGCTCATGGAATCAGAATTGTTCGGCTTTGAGAAAGGGGCCTTTACCGGAGCAACGGACAAGAAGGTCGGGAAGTTTGAACTCGCCAACGGAGGGACCATACTCCTTGACGAGATCGGCGAGATGCCGATGCCGCTCCAGGCAAAGCTGCTGCGCGTGCTGCAGGAGAAGGAGGTCGACCGGGTTGGTGGCAGATATCCGGTGCCGGTTGATATCCGGGTAATTGCGACGACGAACCGTGACCTCAATACGGAGAGCCTCGAGGGCAGATTCAGGGAGGACCTGTACTACCGGCTGAGTGTCTTCCCCCTGCATATCCCGAGTCTTCGCGAGCGGCCGGAGGACATACAACTTCTTGCGGGCTATTTCCTGAAGAAATTCAGCGCCCAGTTCAATAAGACGATCGAAGGCTTTACACCCGAGGCGATGGTCTTTCTCCAGAACCGCCAATGGCGGGGGAATATACGGGAGTTTGAAAATACGGTCCAGCGGTCGGCCCTCCTCTGCCCCGGCGGAATGGTCCAGGTGAATGATTTTATGATCGACGACCAGCCTGCCACACCTGCTCTTGCCACGGGGAGTGGGGCTGGACTGAGGGATATGGAGAAAGACCTTATCTTCAGGACACTGAAAGAGACGAGCGGCAATAAGACTAAAGCGGCAAAACTTCTCGGTGTCAGCGTCAGAACGATCAGGAACAAGCTGCATGAGTATGGGAAAGATTTTCCTACCGGCTGAAGTAATGAAACAATGTATCCCGATACCGGTCCGTGAAACCAGGCAGGCAGCCATGATTTCTCTCCATATGTCTGGCATGATTATTGTATCTATACAGGTAAAGGAGACATGCCATGGATAGCGGGTTTAATATTCTGGAGAGAATTATCAGCGGGACGAATATGCGTCATCGGGTTATCACATCGAACGTTGCCAATGCTGACACGCCGAACTATAAGGCAAAAGATATCAATTTCAAGGAGTTTGTCGAAGGCGCAGAGATCGAGATGAAGACGACCGCTCCGGAACATATCAAGACAACCCAGGGAATGGCCGGTGCGTCAGGGACCATGACTACTGAAAAGTCAGGCGCATGGGGAGACAGCAACAACGTTGAGCTCGACATGGAGATTGCAAAGATGACGGAAAACGGACTTCTGCACGATGCAGGTGTCAAGCTCTTGTCGACCAAGATGCGTATGTACCGGAACGCACTGAGGAGGTCATAATGGATTGGTTCGGCGTATTCAGGGTAAGCTCCTCTGCGCTGGAGGCACAGAGGACGCGGATGAACTCGATCGCCTCAAATATGGCAAACGCCCACTCGACCAGGACCCTCGAAGGTGGCCCGTACAAGAGAAAGGATGTTGTATTTTCGACCAAGGAGGTCGAACCCGGGGAGAAGGGGCTTGAGGGAGTTCAGGTTGCGCAGATCGTTGAGGACAGGACACCACCCACGATGGTCTATGACCCGGGGCACCCTGATGCAGACAATAACGGTTATGTAGCAATGCCGAACGTTAACGTGATCGAAGAGATGGCAAATATGATGATGGCCACAAGGGCTTATGAGGCAAGTGTGGCCGCCTTCAACATATCAAAGGGTATGATCACCAAATCGTTAGAGATAGGGAGGTAGACATGTCAGACCTTAAAATAAACGGGGCCGGGATCACCCAGAATGCCCTTCAGTCAAAAGCGGTCAAGAGCGAGTCCGGCGTCGGGTTTGACTCGGTATTGAAGGACGCTGTCGGAAAAGTGACAGAGGTCCAGAACGAGGCGGAAAAGGCGATAAGGGAACTGTCTTCCGGCGGTGATGTTACCCAGGCTATTATTGCGATGGAAAAAGCAGATATGTCTTTCCAGACGATGGTTGAAGTCAGGAACAGGCTCCTTACCGCCTATGAAGAGATCATGAGAATGCAGATCTAGAGGCTACTATGGCGAATATAATTGAATCGATCAGTGCAATGCCCCTGAAGAACAAGGCGATACTCCTCGCGGTGCTTATCATCGCTGTTGCCAGCATCATACTGCTCTTCTCGTGGTCGCAGCAGGCCGACTATCACCTGCTGTACGCAAACCTTTCTGAAGGTGACTCCGGGCCTATTGCACAGAAGCTTAAGGAGATGAAGATTCCATACCGTGTGGAGGCCGGAGGCATTCTTGTGCCCTCTGACAAAGTCTACGAAGTAAGACTTCAGTTGGCTGCGCAGGGCCTGCCTCATGGTGGCGGAGTCGGTTTTGAACTCTTTGACAAGACCGATTTCGGTACGACCGACTTTGTCCAGAAGCTGAACTACCGGCGGGCCATGCAGGGGGAGCTCTCCAGGACGATCATGTCACTCTCCGAGGTAGAGCAGTGCCGCGTTCATCTTGCGATTCCGGAAAAGACGCTTTTCAATCAGGTTGACAACCGGCCGAGCGCCTCTGTTCTGGTGAAGCTCAGGACCGGCAGGTCCCTGGCTCAGAATCAGGTGCAGGGTATCGTCCATATGGTTTCCAGCAGCGTCGAGGGTCTGAACCCTAAAGACGTAACGGTCGTTGATGCCCGCGGCGATATGTTGACAAGGCCTGCTGATGATGCAGCCGTCGGTCTGAGCAGCAGTCAGCTGGAGTACCAGCGGAACGTTGAGAAGGAGATCGAATCCCGGGTGATCGGCATCCTTGAGCCGGTCGTCGGCAAGAGCAAGATCCGCGCGCGGATAACCGCCAACCTTGATTTTACCAGGAGCGAGAAGACGGAAGAAAAATATGATCCTGACGGTCAGGTCGTCAGGAGTGAACAGAAGCAGCTTGAAAAAAATGTTGCTGCCGGGGCAGGAGGAGTTCCGGGCGTGTCGTCGAACATACCGGGGAAGGCTGCCGCTCCTCAGGTTTCGGGCAGTCAGAACCAGTCACAGAAGCAGCATGATACGACCAATTACGAAATAAGCAAGGTGACGAGCCATGTGGTCAATCCTTCAGGAATGCTGAAGCGGCTTTCTGTTGCCGTCCTCGTTGATGGTGTCGAGGCCGCGCAAAAGGACGCGAAAGAGAAAAAATATACGCCGCGGTCTGAAGAGGACCTGAAGCGGTACGAGGAACTTGTCAGGAATGCTGTCGGGTTTACCGCAGACCGGGGTGACGAGGTAAAGGTCATCAATATGCAGTTCGAAGGCATACCGAAGGAAGAGATAGCACCGGTGCCGGTCGATTATATGTCCTACGTTACAACAGCTGCCAAGTTTGTGGTACCGCTTATCGGGGTGCTTCTTCTTTACCTGCTTATCCTGAAGCCTCTTGTGCGGACACTCTCGGCGGCTCCGAAGTCTGGGTCACCGGAATTGAGAGAGCTTCCTCTGCCGCAGACTGTGGCTCAGCTAGAACAGGCCATGAAGGCTCAGGGGATCCCGCTTGAGCAGGACGTTATCGAGTGGGCAAAGAAGAACCCGCAGCAGGCGGCCGGTTTGATCCAAGGATGGCTGGAGGTCCGGTAGATGGCGATCACCGGCTATGAGAAGGCAGCAGTTTTTCTGAGCGTTGTCGGCGAAGAGATTGCCGCAGAGATCATGAAGAGCCTTGATGTCAAAGAGGTCGGAAAGATCAGCACCCATATCAGCAGGCTCCAGGCCATGAAGCAGACGGAGATCGAGGAGGTCTTCAAAGAGATTGAGTCAGAAATCTCTAAAGGGACTGTCCACCTCGGCGGTGAGGAATATGTAAAAAAGGTCCTGTCAAAAGGGCTTGGGGACGAGAGCGCCGACAAGATCCTCGAACTGGCATCGAAGGAGGACACGATCGATGCCCTCCGATGGGTAGATTCGAAGACCCTCTCAAATTTTCTGGTGACCGAACACCCGCAGACGATTGCGCTTGTCCTTTGTCTGCTTGAGCCGGCCCAGGCCTCTGACGTCCTTGCAACCTTTCCGGATAAGCTCAAGGCGGATATTGCGATGCGCGTTGCCCAGACTGAGCGGCTGCCGAAGGGCGCGATCGAGGAATTGAATGATGTACTGAAGGGGCAGATTGACGTCGGCAAGGGAAAGGGTACGAAATTTGTCGGGACCAAGGCGATTGCCGAGATCCTGAACCGGACGGACCGGTCGACGGAGCAGATGATACTCGAAAATATTGAGACCCAGAATAATGTCCTTGCCGATTCAATCCGGCAGCTGATGTTTGTCTTCGACGACCTGGTCAAACTCGACGACCGCGGCATCCAGATGGTCCTGAAAGAGATCAGTACCGAAGATTTATCTCTCGCTCTCAAGACCGCGTCGGACGTGCTGAAGGAGAAGATATTCAGGAATATGTCGACGCGAGCTGCCGAGATCCTGAAGGAGGATATGGAGGTGAAGGGACCGGTCAAGGTCTCCGAGGTCAGCAAGGCCCAGCAAAATATTGTCCGGGTGACGCGGAAGCTGGAGGAAGAGGGCAAGATATCGATAGGCGGCAAGGGAGGGGAAGAGCTTGTATAATAGAGGCCGGGTTGTCAAGCTTCACAACGGAAAGGTTTTTGATATGCCGGCTCTCAAGAAAGTGGATCCGGTACGGGCAGAGCCGGACAACGCCGAGCAGTCCCTTGCGGCATACTCTGCAGGTCGGAGGGCCGAAGAGATTGAACGTGATGCGTATGAAAAAGGCTTTGCTGCCGGAGAGAATGCAGGGCTCGAGATGGGAAAGCAAAAGGCTGCGCTCCCGCTCGAAAGGCTTGAGAAGATCATAGAAGATATGCAGAAGCTGAGACAGCAGGTGGTAGCCGATATCGAGTTGCAGATCATGGACCTTGCACAGACGATGGCCCGGAGGATTGTGCTTGAAGAGCTGTCGACAAAGCCTGAACTGATTGTCCAGATAGTGAGAGAGGCCCTGCGCAGGATCGAGAAAACCGGGACGATTACCATTCGGATCAATCCGAGGCTCCACGAGCTCTTTACCACCATGAAGCCCCGGCTTCTCGAACTCCATCCCGACATCGTCTTTGATCTCGATCCTTCGGCCCCGCTCAACGGGGCGGTAGTGATCGGCGCAAAGGAGGAGGTTGTCACGGACATTGATCTGCAGCTGAAGAATATGCGGGACAACATCGAAGGGAACCTTGGCGCTCATTGATCTTAAGCCCTATATCAGGGCAGCACAACAGGCTGACCCGCTTACGGTCTACGGCAAGATAGACGAGATCACCGGGATCATCATGAAGGCGACCGGTATCAGTGTCAGCATCGGAGAGGCCTGCAAGATACGCACTGACCACGGTGGGGATGTTGATGCAGAGGTTGTCGGCTTCAGAGACGGCAAAGTCATGCTCATGGCGGTCGGGGAACTCACGGGAATTAAACCGGGCAGTTGGGTCTATCCTATAGGCAAGAAAGTATCGGTGAGGGTGGGACCCGACCTGGTCGGAAGAATCCTCGATGATGCCGGCAACCCGATCGACGATAAAGGTCCGCTCAAGGGCATTGACTACCCGCTCTATTCTCTTTCACCGAATCCCCTGACCAGACGCCGCATTAAAGATCCGATAGACCTTGGCATCAGGACGATCAACGGGCTTCTCACCTGCGGAAGAGGCCAGCGTGTCGGGATCATGTCAGGAAGCGGTGTTGGGAAAAGTGTTCTGCTCGGCATGATCGCCAAGTATACTGATGCCGAGGTGAATGTCATCGCGCTTATCGGTGAGCGGGGCCGGGAGGTCAGGGAGTTCATCGAGCGTGACCTTGGTGAAGAGGGCCTGAAGAAATCTATCGTCATTGTCTCAACCTCCGAGAAGCCTCCACTGGCAAAGGTGCGCGGCGCCTTTACGGCGACGGCTATTGCCGAGTATTTTAGGCAGAGGGGCGACCATGTGCTGCTGCTGATGGATTCGCTCACCCGCGTCGCCATGGCCCAGCGTGAGATCGGGCTCGCGATCGGCGAGCCGCCGGCATCAAAAGGATATACCCCATCGGTTTTTGCACTGCTTCCGAAACTCCTTGAGCGCGTCGGGACGGTCGAGGGACGCGGGAGCATTACCGGTCTTTATACCGTGCTGGTCGAGGGGGATGACTTGACTGAACCGGTGGCGGATACCGCACGCTCCATTCTCGACGGCCACATCGTCTTGTCTCGGGACCTTGCGATGGAGAACCAGTACCCGGCGATCGACGTCCTGAAGTCGATCAGCAGGGTGATGCCTGATATCGTTGATCCGAAACACAAGGAATATGCCGGCCGGTTTATCGAGGCCCTTGCCACCTATAAAAGGTTTGAAGATATGATTAATCTCGGCGCCTACAAGGAAGGGACGAATTCAAAGGTAGACTACGCCGTCAGGGTCCACGAGCGCCTCAAGGCATACCTGAGGCAGGGCATGAACGACCGGAGGGATTTCGGAGACAGCCTCCAGGGGCTGTTCTGCATTTTTGATGAGATGAAGCATGAGTAGGCTCAACACGGTATCCAAGGTACTCAAAATCAAGAACTACCGGAAGGAAGAGCTTGAGACAGAGGTCAGAAAGGTTCATGAACTGATCCGGGTCGAGAAGGAACTCCTGGCCGCGATCGAGAAGGTCTTTGCGGAGACCGTTGAAAAATATGAAAAGCGGCAGCAGGTTTCTGCTGTTGCTGCGCATGAGTTTGAGCTCTTTACGAACTACTTTTCCCAGCTCTATGATAATATGGAGCAGCAGAAGCGGTTGCTTATGCAGCGGATCGGGGAGTTGAAGGAGATCCAGCAGGCGCTGGTTGAGGCACACCGGGACGAAAAGCTCCTCGAAAAACTGCAGGAAAAAATCGTGAAGGAGCAGGTGAAGGAGCAGGACCGCCTGGCACAGAAGGAGAGCGACTACCTTTTTTTATCCAGGAGGCACGGAAAAGATGAAAAATAACCGCCAATCTGTGCTGTTTGCGGTGATAGCGGTGATTGTGGTTGCGGGCCTGCTCATCGTCTGTCCCGCTGCGGCCTCTGCTGCACCACCTTCAGCGGATGATGACGTGCTGAAGTTTGTCGAGAAGAAAAAGCTGGAACTCCAGAATAAGGAAGAGGCCCTTAGTAAAGAGGAAGAGCGGCTGAAGGCGCTAAAAAAGGATGTCGACGAACGGATTGAAAAGTATGCAAAGCTCCTGAGTCAACTGGAAGAGGCGCTTAAGACTATTGATACGACGAAGAATGAAAGACTCGATCATGTGGTGAAAATCTATGAGGCAATGCCTGCTGAAGACGCAGCAGCCCGGCTTTCGGCCATGGACGAGACTACAGCGCTGAAGATACTTTCAAAGATGAAGAGCAAGAAGGTGGGGGCGGTCATGGCGGCAATGGAGCCCCGGACGGCAGCGTCCCTGTCTGCCCAGATGTCAAAGACTGTGAAAAAAATTCCTACCAAGTGAAATTTTTCCGCGCCTTTTGTCTCAGGAACAGACAGTAGCTCCCCAAATATCACCTGTATTCAAGTCTACCTATAACTTCTTTTTTTAGTCCGTCATTCCCGAAGTTCTTAATCGGGAATCCAGTGTTTTCAGTATGTTCCGGATCCCATGGTCAAGCCCGGGGATGACGCTCTTAGTTTCTGAACCGGCTCTGATTCAGCCATTTTCCCGCTATTACCATTCCCCGCAGCTTCTGGCATGTATATTGAAATAGGAATGTCATGAATATGATGTTACCCATAATGCCTGGTGTTCAGGATGCTTCCGTTACAGAAGAGAAGAGGGCAGAAAAGACAGGCGGTTCCGGCGCAGAGAGCCTTTTTGTCAGCATGCTCGCTGGCTTATTTGCTCTTCCCCAGGACACTCCTGCTGCAACTGCAACGGAAAATCAGGTCATCGCACCGGACGGCAACACGGCCATCGTTGCTCATTGTGGAGGCGACAAGAACTTACCCGTCGGAGCTGAGGCTGCGGACAGTCTGGACCTCATCCTTGCAATGACAGCGGCTGCGAATTCAGCAATCCAGGAGGAGACAATTCCCCAGGCCGGGGCAGATGACACTGCAGCGTCACAGGCGTTCCAGTCGGCAATACCCTCAACACAGGTGAAAATTGCCGGGTCAGTCGCCGGCAACTCTGACGAAAAGACCGGGGACTATGTCGCTGCGAACTTGCAGCCGGCGAAGGGGGACGGCAGCAAGGATGCGAGTTCTGTTGCCATACCTTTTGGAAGCAGGAACACGGAGGGGATAGCTGTTGTCAGACATTCCGCCGCAAACAGGTTTGCGCCTGAAGTTCCGGCGGCTGGTTCTGCTGCAAGTGCTGACGCTAACAGCATAAAACAGTTCTCAGAAGGAAGTGCGCAGGCGATGAAGTTTGTAGACGGGGACACGCCCGAACGGGAGACCTCAGGCGAAGCGCGGATTGAAGGACTGGAGCATAATAATATCAGTGCGACTCATAAAACGTCTGTTGTGCCTGATGGAAACCTTGCCGGAGTTGATGCAACGGTCAGGCATGAAGGCCCCCAGCGGTTGCATCAGGTTGCTGAAGCCCCTCGAACGATAACGGTCCAGGACCAGGTGTTTCAGGTGACCAGGGTGAATGCCAGTAAACTTGAGGTGACGGTCCAGCCCGAAGGGCTCGGCAAACTTAATATAGAAGTGAATCTCAACAGTGGTCAGATACATGCCCGCATCAGTGCCTCTGATGTCCAGACGAGGGATATGCTTGAGCGGAACCTGCCGGATATCATGAACGCCCTTGCTGCAGAGGGGCATACGATCGGAGGTTTTTCCGTAGGGTTGAGAGACGGAAGGGAACATCCGCAGCAAGGCCCTGCAGAGCAGCAGCGTGCTGAGGTGCAGAAGGTGACGGCGGCAGATACCGTGCTGGTACGTTCAGTCAATAACAATCTTGTAAGTATCTTCGTGTAATAAGGAGGAATCATTATGAATGCGACAGCAGCAGCAGGAACGACAATGGGAAAAGACGAGTTTTTGAAGCTCTTTACGAGCCAGCTGAAATACCAGGACCCGCTCAAGCCGATGGACAGCACGCAGTTCACTACTCAGCTTGCTCAGTTCAGTTCTCTTGAACAGCTCTACAACGTGAGTGCGAGCATGCAGCAGGTGTCCTTACTGCAGCAGCAGGCGAACAACGCCTCGGCGGCCGGCCTGATCGGCAGAAATATCACCGCGACCGACGGCATCACGGGCAAGGCGGTAAGTGTTTCCGTCAGCAATGGTGTCACCAGCATACTGCTCGACAACGGCAGCAGGGTGGCGTTTGCGAACATACAGCAGATATTTTAATAACCTAAATAACGGTTCAAGGAGGAACACGTATGTTGACATCACTTTTTACAGGCGTAAGCGGTATGAATGCAAACTCGGTCGAGCTCTCGACGATTGGCGACAATATCGCGAATATGAACACCGTTGGATTCAAAGGTAGCAGGGTGGCCTTCGGTGACGTCCTTAGCCAGACTTTGACAGGGACCTCGGGTTCGTCGCAGGTCGGCAGGGGAGTCAATGTCAGCAAAGTTTCGCCGCTTTTTACCCAAGGCTCTCTCCAGAGCACCGAGAGTGTCCTTGACATGGCTATCGAAGGTGACGGATTCTTCATGGTCTCCGACGGCAATGCCAGATACTATACGAGAGCGGGACAGTTTTCTCAGGACAAGAATGGAAACATCGTGAATTCTGACGGGCTCGCTGTGCAGGGGTTCCTTGCCGATGCCGCCGGCAATATCACGAGCAACAGGGGCAATTTGCAGATATCCTCGACTCAGAGTCCGGCGAACATCACGACAAGTGCCGACCTGGCGGTTAATCTCGATGCGACCCAGGGGGTCAAGACCTGGGCGTTTACCTCGCCGTCGGCAACTGCTCCGGACCCGGCCACGTACAACGAGTCGACGACAATCACGGTCTATGATTCGCAGGGCGGGGCGCATGATGTGACCGCTCATTTTGTGAATACGGGGCCGAACGCCTGGACGGTGCACTATGTGTACAAAGATTCGACAAACCAGTACGTCGAGTCCGGGACCCAGGACCTGACTTTCAATGACGGCACCGCTCCGAACGTCGGCGGCTCGCTGGCGGCCGATAACGTTGCCCCCCTGACGTTTACCTGGGGTGGCAGTGTTACTGCCAGTGCGATATCCTTCAACTACGGTACCGGTACCGGGGATACGCCCGCCGGGACCGGCCTCGATGGGACGACCCAGTTCGCCTCCGCCTTTTCCGTGCTCAATCTCAGCCAGGACGGCTACTCCTCCGGTTCGTTGACGAACGTGTCGCTGTCGGATTCCGGTGTGATGACCGGAGTCTTTACGAATGGTCAGACGAGGAAGATCGGGCAGATTGCTCTGGCCAGATTCCTTGCTCCAACAGGCCTGACCAGACTTGGGAGAAACCTTTATGGTGAGTCATTCGATTCCGGTCAGCCGGTTGTCGGCACTGCTCAGACATCGGGGCTTGGCAGGGTGCTGGGCCACACGCTGGAGCAGTCGAACGTTGACCTGTCGCAGGAGTTTGTCCAGATGATTGCGGCGCAGAGGGGTTTTGAAGCCAATTCAAAAATCATCACGACGACCGACGAATTGATGCAGACACTGGTCAACCTGAAGCGATAAATAACTTATCATCAGCCCCATATAATGCGGGAGGTTGCTCTGACCTTCCGCATTTTTGTTTCCGGGACAACAGACCTGTTAAACGGTTATAATATTAAACATCGAAAAAACAAGGAGATCTGATATGTCCATAGTAAAGCAGGGCGATACCGTGAGGATCCATTACGTAGGCAAGTTGGAGGATGGCACCATATTCGACACCTCCGAGGGGGGTGCTTCTCTCGAATTAAAGCTCGGCAGGGGTGAATTTATCCCGGGGCTCGAAGAGGGGCTGATCGGCATGAGCATTGGTGAGCGGAAGACTATTATTACGCCGGCTGCAAAGGCCTATGGCGCGCATTTTTCTGAGAGGGTCTTTGAATACGACAGGGCCCGGCTTGAAGGTTTGAACGCACCTCAGATAGGCCAGCAGCTCCAGATGTACCGCGCGGACGGGCAGCCGATCGTGGCAACGGTTACCGGGGTGTCGGAGAGTTCAATCACCCTGGACTGCAACCATCACTTGGCCGGCAAGGACCTGATCTTCGAGGTAGTCCTCGAAGAAATTCTCTGCGGCGACACCTCATCGAATTGAAAAGATATTCATCTGAAAATCTCCCCTCGCCCCTCTTTTCCATGGTTCGACAAGCCCCCCATGACATTGTCACCCTGAGCTTGCCGAAGGGCCTCCCTTTGGAAAAGGGAGGTTGGGAGGGATTTTGTGATGATGTCCCTGCATGACCGGAAGGGTCAACCTTAAGGCGCTTTCAAAGGACGATACCTTCCTGTTCATCCGGGAGAGGGGGCTTCCCCGCTACCGCGCAGAGCAGCTTCTGAATTGGATCTACCGGCGGTATGCAACCGATATCCGGCAGATCACTGAATACTCGCTTGAGCTGAGGAATGAGCTGGGTTCAGTCGCCTATATCAGCTCACTTGATCTTGTCAAGAGACTTGTATCAAACGACGGCACGGAGAAGTTCCTCTTCAGACTGGAAGACGATGAGACGATCGAAAGCGTCCTGATCCCGGAGGAAGAACGTCTCACGCTCTGCATTTCCTCCCAGGTCGGCTGCGCCATGGGCTGCAAATTCTGTCTCACCGGCAGCATGGGCCTGGTCAGGAACCTCGATGCCGGCGAGATTGTTGACCAGGTGATATCGGTCAACCGGATGCTCGGGAGTTCCGGGATGAGCGGGAAGCCCGAATCTGGCCGCAAAGTCTCTAATATCGTTCTGATGGGGATGGGAGAACCGCTTGCAAATTTCGACCACGTTGTTGATGCGCTCTGGAGGATTACGGAATTTATCGGGATCTCAAAGAGAAGAATTACGCTTTCGACCGCCGGACTTGTTCCGAAGATACCTCTGCTTCCTGAGAAGGCCCCTGACGTAAACCTTGCCATATCTCTCAATGCGACGACCGACCATGTGCGAAACGAGATCATGCCGGTAAATAAAAAATACCCGATAAGGGCACTGCTTGATGCCTGCAGAAAATATCCCCTTGGCCCGAGACGAATGATCACCTTCGAATATGTCCTGCTGGGCAATCTCAATGACTCCCCGGCAGATGCGCGCCGCCTGGCCGGGCTGGTGCAGGGGATACGCTGCAAGATCAATCTCATCCCGTACAATCCCCATGCCGCGGCCGGGCTGGAGCGGCCCTCTGAAAAGAGGCTGCTGGCCTTCCAGAAAGTCCTGGTGGACAACAACCTCACGGCCCTGATCAGGGAGAGCCGGGGGCAGGACATCCTCGCCGCCTGTGGCCAGCTCAAGGCCGCGCATTAAGCAGCCCTGATCAGCTCTGCGTTCCTTTACACCCTGAATTGGCCTACCAGGGTTTGCAGATTCGCTGAGAGTTTTGCGAGGTCAGCGGCAGAGCTCGATATATGTTCGGAGCTTGTCGAGGTATCCCTCGACACGTTTGCGATTGATTCGATATCCCCGCTTATCTGTTCCGATACAGTGGACATCTCTTCTGTGGCTGCAGCTATCTGCTGAACCATCTCTCTTAATCCTTCAACGCTTTTAACGATACTCTGCAGGGCGGTGCCGGCGCTATTTACCAGTTCGACTCCGGTCTCGACCCTTTTTGTCCCATTTTGCATATTTCTGACGGTGCTTTGGACCTCATCCTGAATAGCCTTGATCATGCCTCCGATTTCGGCCGTAGCCTTTGTTGTCCTCTCCGCTAGCTTTCTGACTTCATCAGCCACGACGGCAAACCCGCGGCCCTGTTCTCCGGCCCTGGCAGCCTCGATGGCAGCATTGAGAGCCAGAAGATTCGTCTGGTCGGCGATGTCCTTGATGACATTAATGATATCGCCGATCTGTTGAGACCGTTCGCCGAGAGATGATATTAACCGGGAGGATTCATTCACGGTCTCGGCAATGGCTTTTACCTCTTCAACGGACTTGTTGACGATCATTTCACCTTCTCTGGCAATCCGCGCGGTCTCATCTGCCGAGCCCGCCATTGCCGAGGAATGCCTGGCCACATCGATGACCGTCTGGGACATCTCTTCGGATGAGTTCGCTATCTGGGCCGCCCGCTGTGACTGCTCACCCATTCCCCGCGCCATATGCCCGGAGCTCGCGCTGAGCTCCTGGCTTGCAGAGGCGAGATTTTCCGATGCTGACTTTGTTTCGGTAATCACGGCTTTCAGTTTCCCTGCCATGGACGCGGTGGTGGATGCGAGCACCCCTATTTCGTCAGTGGATGCGGCGATGATGCTCTGCGTCAGGTCGCCCTCCGCAATTCTGCCGGTCACATGAATCACCTCTTTAATAGGAGCCGATATAAGCCTGGTGATGACAAGAGTGACAGGGATGGAAATGCCGAGGGACACGATCAGGACAGCAAAGAAAATGACCATTGCCGTATTAAAGCTCTTCAGGGAGGAATTACGTTTTTCTTCCATGAGATTATTTTCCAGGTCCATCAAATCGGAAAGGCCTTTGGCCAGGGCCTGGTACTTGGTGTCTGCCGTTTCCATGAACATGGTTGCCATGTTCAGATCAGAACTCGCAAGGTCGATGGCGGAAAAGGCCCCCTTCTTGTAGTCTTCGAGCTGTCCCAGCACCGATTGGTATAAGGTCTTTTCAGCATCGGCAAGTCCCTTGATCTGAGAGGCCTTCTGGAGGGTTGCCGTGATCCTTTCAAGTTCGGTCATCTGATCTTTCCCAAGCTGGTCGATTTTTTTCGCGTCATAGTTGGCGTTTGCCCAACTGATGACCTTGTAGATGTTGGCATGCACGTTGCCCACAGTCTCAACAACATCGGCGCTGACCGCGTAGCTCTTGAACCGTGTGCCGAAGATATCCTCGATGGCCAGCTTTTGATTCAGGAGACTGAAACAGGAGACCAGGCCAAGGACCAGCATAAAAAAAATTACTGCAGCCGGTGCCACGAGTAATTTCGAGGTCAGCTTAAGGTTCGCGAAAGAAATCTTCATGGTCTTACCTCCCTGGAACAGCGTTAATCCTGCCCGAACTGAAAAGCCTAATGCCTGTATGCTCCGCTGCCGACAATGAAATTGTCCACCTTTTCGATATAGGCGGTCTTGTTTTCGATATGCTTGGTGACGGGGTTTGTAAATTTATAATCCTGCCAGCCTTTGCCCTTTGTTTTGGCGATGTCGATCCTCTCCTTGACATAAAACTTGCCGTCAGGGTCCTTCATCTCAGCCAGATCTTTTCCGATCATCTTCTGGTTTGCGCCGTGTGCAACGCATTTGCCGTTCATGTCATAGACGAAGATATAAAGGTCCCTGTCGACAAATTTTCCCTTGGGGTTGCCAAACTCGGCAAAAGCCTTGTCCTTGCCGGTTTCTTTTATATAGGCGACAGCTTTTTTGACAAGGGCTTCCGCCTCGGCCTTTGTTCCGAACTCAGCTGCGAACAGTGATCCTGAAAAACATGTGAGCAACAGGGTGACGAACAAAATAGTATAGTTTTTTTTCATGGTATCTCCTTTGATATCGAAGTGTGCTAAATTATTATTTTGCTGCATGGTGCAGGGAATGATTGTCCGCACCTCCTTTCTTCCAGAGAAGCCAAACGCCGAAGGGCTTCAAGAAAATTACCACCCCGAAAGACCGGATAAGATACAGGGGTGTGTATTATTTTATCGGCATAGTGCGGGCAAAACTTTAGTCTCCAGTCAATGGATATCAGGCACTGGTGATTTGCAACCCATGCTGAGCAGCGAATGGGATGGTCTTCCACACTCCCGCGCTATTCGTTCTATCCCCCTTTCTTCAAAGGGATCCGGCTTAAACCGGTCAGTTCAATAACCTTGTTCTTTGACGATTGTCCCCTGATTATTTTTATGGATGTTTTTTTTATGCCGAAGGCCTCTGCCAGGACCTCGACCAGCTGTTCGTTTGCTGCCCCATCAACCGGGGGCGCGGTCAGTTTCACCTTCAGCTTATTCCCCAGGACCCCGGCAAGCCCTTTCTTTGATGAGCGCGGCTCTACCTTGACCTCGATGCATATCCCGTCCCTGGTCCTGGTGAAGGGTATATTGTCCACAGGTTATTTCCCCTGGAGCGGGAGCCAGAGCGTAAAAACCGAGCCTTCACCCTCTGCGCTTTTCAGTTCTATCCGGCCACTGAGGACCTCAACGAGTTCCCTGACGATCGCAAGCCCAAGCCCGATGCCGCTTGACTCGTCACCGCGATAAAACCGCTTAAAGATCAGCTCTCTCCTGTCCTCAGGTATGCCTACCCCTGTGTCACTGATCTCGACGAAGAACATGCCGCCGTCCTTTCCACAGGAAATAGTCACGCCGCCCGCCGTTGTATTCTTGAGGGCATTGGAAAGCAGGTTCTGCAGGATCCTCTCGAATTTGTCTGTGTCCGTCAGAACGACAAGATCGGTTTTTTTATCGAGGGTCAGATAGAGGCCCTTATCAGCGGCAAGGGGGGTCAGTTTTGCAACAATACTCTCCAGGAATCCGGCAAGATTGATCAGGCTGTACTCATTTTTTGTGAAGAAACTCGCCTCAGCCTTGGTAATATCTTCGATGCCCTCAACGAGCCCTATCAGGCGTTCAATCTCGAGCCTCACGTTCTCAAGCCCTGTCTGACGGTCTTCGACAATCCCGTCGATCATGGCCTCGACATTTGCCTTTGCTATGGCCAGCGGTGTCCTTAATTCATGTGCAATATTCGAGGTCAGCCTTTTCCTGAGGGCCTCTTCCCGCTCGAGAGCCTCTGCCATGAAATTAAAACTCCCGGCAAGTCTGCCCAGCTCATCGCGGTCTGACCCGACGGCAACGCGGGCGCTGAAATCGCCGCCTGCAAGTGTCTCGACTGCTCTTTTTATGCGCCTCAGAGGCCGCGAGAGAAAAAGGCTGAAAAAGACGGCCAGCAGAACGGCGCCACTTCCCGCAATAATGAATGAAGTGATGAGAAACTCCCGGCCCTTGCGTTTGAACATCAGCTCCTTTTCGCTTATGGGGCTCTGTCTGCCGAGTTCCCTCACCTGCATCGACCCGATCTCACGGCCTTCACTGTACAGCGGATGGGCATCATATTCTCCGGATGCCGAGCCAACGTCCGCAATCCCGTGCATGCGCCGCTTCATGGCGGGCGAAAGCATACTCATTGCATGTTCCGAACTCATCAGCTCACGATCACGGTTGTCGGTCACCCTGATATCAAACCCGAGCATGACCGCCCAGTGGGCGGCATCATGCAGTGAACGAAGGTCCCACTGATCACCTGAGTAACTGCCTTCGACGGAGGCAAGTATCCAGTAGAGCTTGTCCTCCTTTGCGCCGCTGATATACTCCTCAAAATCGCGTACCATCAGCTGCTCATAAATGAAATTCGAAACGAGCGCCACCGCGATGACGGTAAAGAAAGCCAAAAACAGCTTAGCCCTCATCGACGGTGCCTATGAAGCGGTATCCGATACCGTAGACGGTTTTTATGAATTCGGGGTCCTTTGAGTCTTTCTCGATCTTATGACGGAGGTTCTTTACGTGGGCGTCGATCGTCCGGTCATAGCCCTCAAAGTCAAACCCCTGAGCAATGGTCGCAAGCTGGTCCCTCGAAAATATTCTGCCGGGGTTTTCTGCAAAGGCAACCAGGATCCTGAATTCCGTCGGCGTCAATACTATATGTTTCCCCTGTACAAACACCTCCCGGTCATCGACACTGATTTTCAGTGTCCCGCTGTTGTAACTGAAGACCTTCTTCCTGGACTTGTTTGTCCTCCTCAGCAGCGCCTTTACCCGGGCCACCAGTTCGCGGGGACTGAACGGTTTTACCACATAATCATCCGCCCCGATCCCCAGGCCCCGTATGCGTTCGTCTTCACCGCTCTTGGCAGTCAGCATAATGATTGGCATGTCGGAGTTCTCCCGGATGAAGCGGCAGATATCTTCGCCCTGCATGTCAGGAAGCATCAGGTCCAGCACAACGAGGGCAAACCGTTCCCTGAGAAGGCGGAGGGCCTCACCACCGGTTGCCGCAAGCCTGACCTCATACCCCTCCCTCTCGAGGTAGGCCCGGATGATATCGGCTATCTTGTGTTCGTCCTCAACGACCAGAATCGATTCTTTTTGAACGGTATCCATAGAAGACCTCCCCCATGACAATTGTGATCAGTGTCAGAACGATGCCTCCAATGACATCGACGACATAATGATACCTGCAATAGATTGTAGAGAATACCAGGGCCGTAACCACCGGCAGAAGGATAAAGAACATCCGGCGTTCAAACCGGTGCGCGAGATAAAGGACCGTCAGCGAAATCCCCGTATGACCGCTCGGAAAGGCATCACGCTTAACGCCCTCCAGGGCGTTAAGAACTGCCTGAATATGTCCGGTGACAGCCCACCCCTGAAGATCGCCTGTCTGCAGGTGCGCCATCGTGTAGCGGGGACCGAGGGCAGGAAAAAGCAGATATCCGACATATGACAGATAAAAGCAGAGCATGATAAAGAAGAGTGCCCGTTCGAACTCAGCCTCTTTTCCCTTTCTGTACAAAGTAATCCCCAGCGCGAACGGAATGAGGTAGTAGGTTGAGTAGGAGAGCTGCAGGATCTCCGTGATGAGCGGAGTGGTAATTTTTTCGAGTTCTATAGTCGGGTAGCAGCCCAGTAAAATATAATCAAGCCTTATCAGCAGGGGGTCTATGTCCCGCGGATTCAGGTAATGTACGATTTTTTCGAAGCTGTCGAAGATGATCAGGATCGAGGCCGTCGGGAAGATAAGGGCGTGGAACAGTTTCAGAAACCTCCCTCTGTCCTTGATCCTGATTACGACAACCTGCAGGAGTATCATTCCTGAATAGAGCCCAATCAACACGGAAGGGTTGCCGACCCGCGTATGATACAAGGAAACAATTGCCGTGAGCAATAACAGGAAGAGGAGATTCAGGAGATCTGCAGGTCGTGACCGGAGGAGGAACGATGTTATCACAGTTTCTTCAGCACCCTGCTCAGGGTCTTCTCCCTGCGTGAAGGCATTCTCGGATTCCCCTTTCTCGTTTCAGGCTCATCTTCTTCCGCAGGTTCTTCAAAGGGACCGGGATCACTGCTGTTCTTATTCAGGTATGGCTCAAAGATATAAGACTGCACCGGCACGCATCCCTTTGCCCAGGCATGTGCCATGATGTCCCTGTCAGAGGTTATGACGATCAATTCCTTATGGGCCGCATCGATGATTCTCTTGATAACGAGGTCTGCCTTGTCGCCAAGACGGGAATATATGATTTTAATCCCGGCGACGGTCGTGGCCACCTCATGCTGGCTGCCCGACTGCCACCCGTCAAAGACCAGGGTTATGTCATGCCCTTTTGTCTTGTGATACGCGGACAGTTGACTTACGAGTCCGTTTCTCTCAGCCCGCAGATCGGAATGGGCGGTGCCGATCAGGTTATATCCGTCTATGAGAATGAATGAAATAATGGTCACCTCGAACTGCAATGATGGTAACAGTATACCCCGCCGGACCGAAAAATAAAAGAAGACCTGCGGTGGATTGTGGGGGTCCTGATCTACCATTAAATTTATCCTGAACGGCGAGACAACAGCATGTGCGCTCATTCTCGGTCCGATACTGCCGAGAAACCGGACCTGCGAGGCACCGGCGCAACACGCCGCTGAATCCGCTTACCTGCCATTGTCTCGCCGTTATTGGATTTTGATGGCAAATTCCTGGGGAGAGATTCATTTGACATTTTTCTGTTTGATTCTGTAAATTAAACAGTTCGGGGCGTAGCGCAGCCTGGCTAGCGCACCTGCCTTGGGAGCAGGGGGTCGGAGGTTCGAATCCTCTCGCCCCGACCATTTTTTTCTCTTCAAATTACCATCTTACGCCATTGCTTTGGTATTAATTCACATGTTAATCTAGCAAAAGTGAACATGCCAAAGGGAATATGAACGAAGCGCCGCAGTCTGACACAACAAAGATACCCGAGTCATCTTCGAGCCGTCATAATATGGTTCCGTAGTGCGTTTCATCGCCGACCTGCATATCCACTCAAAATATTCCCGGGCGACCAGTCCTGACATGTCGCCCGAAAGTCTCTGGAGATGGGCTCAGATCAAGGGCATTTCGGTGATCGGCACTGGCGATTTCACCCATCCGGCCTGGATCGAAGAACTCCGTGAAAAGCTTCAGCCGGCGGACAACGGACTATTCACTCTGAAGAAAAAATACCGTCCGACGGACGTCCCTGGTTCGTGCAGGTCTGAGGTTTTTTTCCTGCTCACGGCAGAGATAAGCTGCATCTACCGCAAATATGACCGCACCCGAAAGATACACTCCATCCTTTTCTCCCCTGGTTTCGGAGATGCGGAGAGGGTCAATACAGCCTTGTCCAAGATCGGGAATCTCCGCGCCGACGGCAGACCGATCCTCGGGCTTGATGCAAAGAAACTCCTTATGATCCTGCTCGAACAATCCCCTGAGTCGATGCTGGTCCCTGCACATGCCTGGACCCCCCATTTTTCGATATTCGGTGCGGTCTCGGGATTTGATTCGATCGAAGAGTGTTTTGAGGATCTGTCGCCCCATATATACGCGATCGAGACAGGTCTCTCGTCAGATCCGGCCATGAACTGGCGGCTTTCGGCGCTCGACCGGATTACCCTGATATCGAATTCAGATGCCCATTCACCTGCAAAGATCGGGAGAGAGGCGAATATTCTGGATACGGAGATATCATATCAGGGAATAATAAATGCACTCAGGGACCGGAAGGGCTTTGCCGGTACGATCGAATTTTTCCCGGAAGAGGGCAAGTACCATTATGACGGACATCGTGCCTGCGGCGTCAGCATGCCGCCGGATGAAACGCTGCGGCATGGTGGGCTCTGTCCCGTCTGCGGGAAAAAGGTGACGATTGGTGTCATGCACCGGGTCGCGCGGCTTGCGGACAGGGATGACGGATGCAGGCCGGAAGGGGCACCCCTCTTTCATTCGATCATACCTCTTGCTGAAGTCATCGCTGAGACGATGCAGAGAGGGGTGAACACCAAGGCAGTGACTCAGGCCTATTTTGACCTGATCAATGCGCTTGGTAATGAGTTCAGTGTCCTTCTGGATTCTCCTTTGCGTGATATTGAGAAGGCCGGATCTGCACTGCTGGCCGGGGCAGTGGAAAAAATGCGTGCCGGAGATGTCCAGATAGCTCCCGGATTCGACGGCGAATACGGAAGGATTAAAATCCTTTCGAAGGTCGAACGTCCCTCTCCCAAAGGACAGGCCCCGCCTTTCTGATGCAACTGGCCCTGCCGTTTACCAGTGATCAGGATTCTCTTCTGGAGTGTCTGAAGGAACTGACAGGGGCCGATATAAGGCTCACGCTTACCGATAATGCATCGAGCATGATCTCCTTCAGGAAAGAGTCTGGTGTTACCTTTCTCCGGCTTCACCGCATGTTTCTGCAGGCCGGTCCGGATGTCGTCGATGAAATCGCCCGGTTTATCAGGAACATGAGACTCAAGACCCCGCTGATACGGCAGTTTATCAGGGAATATGCAGGTGCCCTGCCGGTTCGACCTGCAAAGAGGACGGTCCTGGTCGCGCAGGGAAAATACCATGACCTTTCCGAAATGGGACGGATCGTGAATAATCAGTACTTCAAAGGTACCATATCCGCCGGAATAACCTGGGGCACCAGGAAGACGGGACATGCGATCAGGCGCAGAATACTCGGCAGCTATAACAGCCGCACCAACACCATTCGGATCAACCCGATACTCGACAGAAAGAATGTCCCGCAGTATTATCTTGAGTTTATCATCTATCATGAGATGCTCCATGCTGATATGGGTGTTGCCAGGAAGAACGGCAGGCGGGAAGTGCATTCGCGGGAATTCCGGCGCAGGGAAAAGATGTTCAGGCATTTTGAGAAGGCGCTCCTGTGGGAGAAAAAGGGCTAGCCGCAGTGCTTCGTAAGCAAGCGCTCACAACGGGGCATGAAAGTACCCCAAAGGCCGTCATTCCCGCAGTCTGTAGGCGGGAATCCAAGCTGGTTTGATTCTATAAGGCTACATGGATCCCCGACAAAGGAACTCGGGGATGACGGCTTATTTATATTGCTTTCGTGACAATGACGACTTTTTACGAGATTGTCAAGGTTATGACAAAAAAATACTCAAAAAGGTAACATAAACAATGTCTATCCATAAAGTTGAGATTTTTGCCGTTTGTCTGTCATTCCGGCTTGTCCGGAATCTTTCCGATGGCCTTGTGAAAGAAGGATTCCCGACGCGCTTCACTTGCGGGAATGACAGCTTTATTTTTGATTCAAGTAATTTATGGACGGAAGCCAGTTCACATGACACATGACCATAAACCATTCGTCGAGATATTCGCCGATGGCGCCTGCAGCGGGAACCCCGGTCCAGGAGGGTTTGGGGCTATTCTGCGTTCGGGCCACCGCGCCAGGGAGCTTTCCGGCTGTGACGCGATGACGACGAACAACCGGATGGAGCTCATGGGCATCATCACTGCGTTTGAGGCCCTGAAGAAGCCCTGCCACGTGAAGGTTACGACCGATTCCACCTATGTTGTCAAAGGCATGACCGAATGGATACAGGTCTGGATAAAAAAGAACTGGAAGAATTCACAGAAAAAGGATGTGCTTAACCGTGACCTCTGGGAGCGTCTGCTCAGCGCCTCTGCGCCTCATGAGGTCGAATGGTCATGGATAAAAGGGCATAACGGTCACGCTGAAAACGAGCGGTGCGACGAACTGGCCCGGCAGTGCATTGCAGACTTCAGGAGCAACGGGCTGCAATGAAAAAACCTGAACTCCTTGCACCTGCCGGTGACTTTGAAAAACTCAGGACCGCCATCCATTATGGCGCAGACGCGGTCTATCTCGGCGACTCGCGCTTCAGTCTTCGCGGTAAGGCGGGAAACTTCGGGCCTGATGAGCTGGGCAGCGCGGTCCGTTATGCCCATGACCGTGGGGCCAGGGCCTATGTGACCGTCAATATCTTTCCTCATAACCGGGACCTTCCCGAGATATCCGGACATATCGATCTGCTGGCGGACATAAAGCCCGATGCAGTAATACTCTCTGACCCGGGAGTATTTTCGATGGTCAGAGACAGGGCCCCGGGAATGGATATTCATATAAGCACCCAGGCGAACATTACGAATCTCGCGGCAGTCAGGTTCTGGGAGGGGCTTGGGGCAAAGCGGCTCGTCCTGTCACGGGAACTTTCGATCGATGAGATTGCGGAGATCCGGCAGCAGAGCAGCATCGAACTGGAGTCATTTGTCCATGGTTCGATCTGCATATCCTATTCCGGCCGGTGCTATATCAGCAGTTTTCTTACATCGCGCAGTGCGAATATGGGGGAATGTACCAACTCCTGCAGGTGGAACTATACCCTGATGGAAGAGAAACGTCCCGGCGAACACTTTCCGGTTTTTGAGGATGAGCGGGGTACATATATCATGAGTTCCAAAGACCTCTGCATGATCGGGCATCTGCATCTGCTGGCGCAGGCCGGCATCAGCAGCTTCAAGATCGAAGGCAGGATGAAGGGCATCAATTATGTGGCAGGGGTGGTTAAGACCTACCGCGAGGCGATTGATGCAATCGGCGACGGTCTTTACTACAATGTAGATAAACGCTGGTTGCGGGAGCTTGCTATGTTCAGCAGCAGGGGCTATACGACCGGAATGTTCTTCGGAAAACAGCCGGACAGCGATTATAATTTTGATGGCGAAAGCTACCGGATGAGCCATGAGCTTGTGGGTGTCGTCAGTGACGTCCGGGACGGGAGGGCAAGGGTGCTGCTCAGGAACAGGATTGATACTTCCGATATGGTGGAATATCTGACTCCCGGGCTGGAGGAGCAGCGGTTTGAGGTCATGGATATGACGGACGAGGAGGGACAGATGCTGACCACGGCACGGAATGAGGATACGGTCTTCATCAGCGTACCCGCAGGGGTGAGGGCAAACGACCTCATACGGCGGGACAAGGACTTCAGGTCCGGACAGAAGGAGCAGCACCGTTGACATCAAAGACTGCAACGCAGGCTCAGGACGAACTGTTACGCTGTACCCTGTGTACCACGTATATTAATAAAAAAGAAGGCTTTACCTGCCCACGCTGCAGGAAGGGCCCGCTCTGCAAGACGCACCGTTTTTCGGGCAGGAGGGAATGCACCAGTTGTGTGTTTGAGTTGAGACAGCGGGAGGTTGCCGATCTGCGGAAGCAGGAGCAGGGCATCACTGACTTTATAAGACTCCTTCAGTTTATTTTCCTTGTCTTTGCAATATTCTTTATTGCAGCGAGGACAGGCCTTCTTGAATTCGTCGACTTTCTGAAAGAGAACATTGTCAGCGGCAACCTTGCCTGGTTCGGCATTCTTCCGGCAGCCGGGTATTTACTATTTTATATAATTCTGTATAATCAAAGGAACAGGATTAAGGAGATAGAGACTGAAATGAACGCAATGGAATTCAAAAGGATGGTCAAATAGAGGTATGGGGATGCTCAAGGTTCTTGTTATCGACGAGGAGAAAAGCTCGGTCAGTATTTTCGGAAAAGCGCTGGAGCCAAGGGACATTGCTGTCTTTGTCATGGATACGCCGGACAAGGGCATCGAGAAGGCGATCGAGATAGAACCCGATCTGATTTTTATCAATCTCATCTTCCGGGAATCGAACGGACTGAAGGTGAGCAAGCTGATCCATGCGGTCGAAAAACTCCGGAAGGTCCCGATCGTCATGTTGCTGGCTCACAAGAGCGATCTGGACCCCAAGTATACGACGACGATTGGTGTGGTGGATGTGCTGGTAAGTCCTTTAACCACGGAAGACATCCTCTCGAAGACCGTTGCGCTTCTTGGGCTGCCTGCCGTTGATTTGGCCGCAGAGAAAGAGACCCTGGACGTCATGCCGATCGAAGATGAGCTGCAGGTCATGGTTGTGGATGACGCGGCCACTGCCTTCCCGGAGTGGGCCGGCGGGCAGACGCCTTCTGTGATGTCTGACATGGAGCCCGTTTCAATTCATGAGCTGGGTTTTACTGACGAGGCGGATAAACTCATTGATCAGTCGATCATCAGCCCCGGGGACAGCAGAAAGGATATGTTCGACCCTGACGACCAGCCAAAGGACGATGTCATCCACCTCCGGAGGCCAGAGGGGCCTGAGGTCGCTGCCGGTGATAGCGCCCATTCTGACCATAAATTTGCTGAGGAGATTGCGATGGAAGAACGGAACCTTTTTGATGAGGATGCAGACAGGAAAAAGGATGTGATAAATAAATCGTTTGAGGATGAGCTTGAAGAGTCAGAGAAGAAAGAGATACAGAGGCATGAGCCTTCCGAAGGCGCGGACTTTTATGAAGGCGAAGTCCCTGAGGAAGAAAAGCCGGGCACCGGCAAAAAGGTCCTGATGGCCATCGGTGGCGTGGTGCTCATCGTTGGGCTTGGTCTTGGGGCTTACGCAGTCAAAAAAACATATTTCACGGATGAAACAGTCCGGCTTTCCCCGCCGGCACTGAAAAAAGAGGTGGTCACGGAGAATCTTCCTCCTGCAGGAGCGGTGAATGCACCGGAAAAGCCGGAGACAGCCGGAGTTCCTGCGCCATCGCCCGATGCCAGGGTGTTGCCACCAGCAGCGGTGATCGCAAAAAATGAACCATCTGCTCCCGCAGTTCCCGCGCCTGCGGCAATCATTGCTCCTTCTCCTGCACAGAAAGATCAGGAAAAACCCAAGGTTGCATCGGCAAAGCCCGCGGAGCAGAAGCCGGCTGCGACGACCGTGGTAAAAGATGCGGAGAAGTCAAAAACCGAGGCCCCGGCAAAGGCAGCTGAAAAAAAGGAGATGAAGAAGACAGCTAACGAGTTGAAAAACGAAGCCGGACAGGCGAAAGCGACTAAAGAGAAGACTTCATTCAGGTTTGCTGTCCAGGCCGGATATTTTGAAAGTGAAAAAAATTCGGAGGCCCTTGTCGCAAAGCTGAAGGAGAAGGGCTATGAGTCGTACATACTGAAAAATGAGGTCAGCGGCAAGGGGACGGCAAAAGCCAGGACGTTTTACCGGGTGCTGATAGGCAAGTTCGACGAGGGCAAGAAGGCTGCTGCCGTTGCCCGGGAGATAAAGCAGAAGGACAATCTCTCCGTAGTCATTTATCGTCGATAGCTACGAACCCATATGAGGCGGGTTTGTAAAAAGCTCTGGAGGCAAGGCGTGCAAGAAATGAGGAGTGAGGCGTACTTACTGGTACGTCGCAGTGACGAAATTTGAAGCGCAACGCAGCATGCGGACTTTTTACGAAGCCGTTAACAGCTGATTGAAGATATTTTTTTCTGGTATAGCTGGCAGCGGTGTCTCGGCGATTGCCGGCTTTATGGCCGACCGCGGCAATTCTGTTGCCGGTTCCGACCGCCTGTTTGACCGTGAGCCTGACCATCCTCTCAAAAACATATTTGTTCATAAGGGTGTTCTGGTCGTCTCCCAGGATGGCAACGGTCTGGACACGTCAGTTGATCTTGCAATATTCAGCACGGCGGTCGAAAAAGATAATCCTGATCTTGCAGCAGCAGAACGTTTCAAAATCCCGATAAAAACCAGGCCGGAATACCTTGCGGAGATCGTCTCCATGTTCAAGACGGTTGCGGTTGCGGGCACGAGCGGCAAGTCGACCATGTCAGGAATGCTGGCTTTTGTGATGCAGCGTCTGGGTATGGCCCCGAACTTCATCGGCGGCGGTCGCGTTAAACAGTTCAGGACCCCTGAAAACCAGGGCAACGGTCTTGTTGGAAATTCCGACCTCCTGGTCATTGAGGCCTGTGAATCCGACGGCAGCATCGTCAACTACCGGCCGGTCCATTCCATCATCGCGAACCTCGACCTTGACCACCATTCTGTGGCTGATACTGCAAGTATGTTTGAACAACTGGCAGCGCATACTTCGGGGCTGGTTATTGTTGGCGGTGATGATGAAAACCTCTCAAGGTGTCGTCTTGGTAATGCGGTTGGTTTCTCGATCGATCGCAAATCCGAATACCAGGCGACCGATATTACCTATCATAGTCTGACGACATCTTTCAGCGTGGCGGGACAAAGATTTGAACTCAACATGCCGGGCAGACATAACCTGTACAACTCCCTTGCCTGCATTGC
>JBARHQ010000014.1:0-11408 GCA_049799315.1 Thermodesulfovibrionales bacterium
ACATAGACAGCCTTCATCTCTCTGCCTGCCCGCAACGCCTCCAGCACCGGGTTCAGGCCGTATATCCACGTATCGCGATCTCCGCCCCCGGGTCTCTCCCGAGACCTGTCTCCGGATCGGTCAGCGGGCCTATCCGCAAATCGGTCACCAGAACGGGCACCAGGCCTGTCCCCAGAGCGGCCACGGAAACTGTCCCCAGAGCGAAAACCTGATTTCTCTTCGGATTTTTCACTGAATCGGTCACTTGATCTGCCACTGCCGGACCTGTCCGCAAACCTGGTGCCGGATCTGGCACTGGATCTGTCTCCGGTCCGCGGCCTTTCCTGACGTCCTCCCCTACCTATAGGTTTCTTCAATCGTTCCACCTTTCACAACTGAATGCAACAGTACAGTGCATGGTTGATATAATACTACAAATATTGAATTATATGGACCAGGAGAAAAAACAAGGGGCCTTTTCCAGGGCAAAAACTTCACGCAGCCTTTCAAAATAGCAGCGTCCTCTTTCACGAGTTTTTTCTGGACACGATACGCGTATTTACTATAAACTCAACAATTATTATATATTCCGGGAGGTTGCTCGTGGTTTTTCGTAAGTTTGCCATTCCCCTTGTATCAATTTTTTGCCTTATCGTATCTTCCATAAACGCCTTTGGCCTGTCGGAGGCTGAAAAGACCTTCCTCGCGATGTACTTCAGCGATGAGGAACTGGTTGTCGTCTCTGCCACGAGGAGCCTCAAGTCGATAACCCGGGTTGCTGAGAATGTATCGATAGTGACTAAGGAAGACATCGAGCTGATGAATGCCCATACAGTTGCAGATGTGCTGCGTACAATCAACGGGGTGCAGCTCTGGACCGCCGGTTCGGGAGTAGGAAGCAACAACGCTGCAAGCATTCAGGGTTCTGGCCAGGATCACGTTGCCGTGTTCATAGACGGCATGCTCTTCAATAATCCTTTGTTTAATAGCGCAGAGTTTCACAAAGTGCCTGTCCAGTTCATCGACCGCATAGAGGTGATCAAGGGGCCTGCGTCTTCATCATGGGGTTCATCCCTTGGCGGCGTCATAAATCTCATCACAAAGTCTGCCTGGAGCAAAGAAGGCATCAGCGGCATGGTGAGTGCATCTCTGGGAGAGAAAAACACCGGCGACTACCGCGCAGAGTTACAGGGTGGGAAGGGGCCATTTGGCTATTATCTCACAGCCGGAAGGTTCAGGACAGACGGGTTCAACCCTGATGATAATGCATCCAGCAAGAATCTCTATACAAAGATCGGGTACAAACCCGGTAAGGATACAACGGTAGAATTTTCGCTTCTCTATAACAGGGAGCATGGCGGGAGAGGCCAGTTTCTGTTTTGGGATCTTGATTCAAAAGACAAAAAGGAGACAATCCTCAGCACCCTGTCTCTCAGGAGCAGCCTCAGCAGCGAGCTTGAGCTTGATGCAGCGCTCCGCTATATGCGGCATCGCAATGACTATGTCGAGAGCCTCGTAAGCACAGGCGAAGAGACATACCACCCCATTGAAGATATCAAAAAGTATGGTGCGGGCGCAAAGCTGATATGGAAGAGAGGGGTGCATACATTGGTAGCTGGCGCCGACCTGCTGCAGGACAAGTCATCAGATAGTGTTCTGGCAGAGGAGGCGATACGAACAACTCGGTATGCATATTTTGCCAATGATACGATCTCTCTTGGTGCACTGACCATTATCCCGGGTCTGCGCTACGATGACACAACACGGACCAAATCATTCCTCAGCCCGAGCATCGGTTTGACCTACGCTTTAACATCAGATGTCCTGCTGCGCGGATATGTCGCCCGCGGGTTCAATGACCCTTCCGCCTTTTCTTTAGCAGGACACTCATCCGTGTTTGAACCGAACCCCGGCCTGAAGCCCGAGAATGTCTGGTCTTATCAGGCAGGAGTCGAGACGGGAATTCTGAAAACCTTTTGGCTTAAGGTCGCTGCCTTTAACCATGAAATCAAGGATATTGTGGTGGCACAGGATGTCCCGGACTCGGACGGAAAATGGACGTATGTCAATTTGGGAAGGGCGCGGAGGTATGGAATTGAGGTCGAGATAAAGACGATACCGATATATAATTTCACCCTTTCTGCAGGCGGGTCTGCCATACGCGCGAAGGATCTTGATACCGGCGAGATGATCATAGGTGCTCCGAAGGCGACTGTCAATGTCAGTCTTGCCTATGATGACAAGAGGTCCCTGCGTGCTCTGTTGACAGCCAGTCATATCATGTATAATCAGGACAGCTCCCTGGGAGGGAAATACAACTCCACAGTCTTTGATCTCAATATCATCAAGAAGCTGTACAGAAAAGGCGATCTGGGCCTGGAGTCATTTGCCACGGGCCATAATCTGTTTAATGCTTCGCAGTATTGGGCTAATCCTTTTTTCAATGCGCGGCGATGGTTTGAGGCTGGAATGCGGTTGAGGTTTTAGTCGGTTGATCACCCCTTTGGGGGATAATTACTTATTCGGGAGGTAGTGGACGATGGCAACGACCAGGAAACCTGCAGCTAAGAAACCGGCAACGAAGAAGGCAGCAAAAAAAGTGAGCGGTGGTTTAACGAAGAAGGCGCTCATGCCTGCCGGGTGCTGCCCCGGTGGCCAGGGCAGTGCAAAGCGGTAGAAACAGCAGTTGATGGGGAGGGCTTTGGCCCTCCCCATACGTAACATGCATATATCATCTTACTGTAAGATATTCCCTGCCAACGGATCAGGAAAATCATTTCTCATCTATTCCACCAAGAACGCTGCCATAGCTGAAGTCCCGGCAGCACTGCTGCGCCGTATTCAAAAAGGACAGTCGATCCCGGAAAAAGACGAACGCCTTCTGCGGAGGCTCGGGGTCCTTGTTGCCGACCCTGTCCGCGGGAAAAAACGCATGCTCGGTTTTATGGATGCTTTGAATCGGGCGAGCCGGTTTCTGAGCATAAAGCTTGTGATGAATCTCGACTGCAACCTCAGCTGCAGATACTGCTTCGAGGGCAATCGCAAGGGGAAGTTTTATATGACTGAGAATACGTCGGATCAGTTTGTGGAGTTTGTAAAGTCAAGGCTTGGAGAGAAGATAGAGGAGGTCTTCATAACCTTCTACGGCGGTGAGCCGCTTCTGAGCAAGCAACTAATAATTTCTGTAGCAAAAAAATTAAAGGCCATGACAGAACGCCGGGGTGTTTCCTTTCGGTTTGCTCTCCAGACAAACGGAACATTACTGACCAAAAAGACTGTGCGGGAACTGAGGCCGCTTGGCCTTGCCGAGGCCTATGTCACAGTTGATGGTCCGAAGTCGAACCATGATGCATTCAGGCCACATAAATCCGGCAGGGGCAGTTTTGAGACGATCATAAAGAACATGCAGGATGTCTGCGACCTTGTCGATCTGCAGCCCGGCGGCAACTTCACCAGGGACAATTATGAACAGTTTCCGACGCTCCTCGATCATTTCATCGCATCTGGTCTGACGCCTGACAAACTTTCTTCCGTCAGTTTTTATACCGTTGTTTCAGAGACCGCAGACGTTCTGCCGGATTTCAATGAAGGCTGTTCATCGATGAGTGAGCCCTGGCTTGTCGGAGCAGCGTTGATGCTAAGGGAAGAAATACTGAAGCGGGGTTATCGCATGACACGGTTGCTTCCTGTTGTATGCATGATGGAGCATAAAAGCAACATTCTGGTGAACTATAATGGAGATATCTATAAGTGCCCCAGCCTCATCGGCAGGAAGGAATTCTGTGTCGGAAATATAAGGTCCGGCATATATGATTTTCAGGCCTCCCATAACCTGGATAACTGGAAGAACAAGGACTGCCTTAACTGTGAATACCTCCCCTTATGCTTTGGCGGATGCAGGTATATGAAATACATCCGCGACGGCAACATGAACGGTGTGGAATGCAAGAAACCGTATCTTGACGCAACCCTCGAGGCGATGGTGAAGCAGGACATAAAATACGGGCTGACGTCTGCATAAACAGACAGGGCGCAATACCACTTCCTTCAGATATATCTGTTATCATGTATCCAGCATCATGAAAGGGAAATTCAGTTTGCGGTCAGAGCCTGAAGGGTTGCAGGCCCAAAAGGATTTTACGACCGGAGGAATCATATGAAACGAATCGCAAATTTTCTTTTTGAGGCCGGGATGCTCAAACGCACCCCGCGGTCCGGGTTCCAGTTTCTGGGATCAGGGGCCGAGTCAGTGGCTGAGCATATCTTCAGGACGGTCTACATCGGCTTTACCCTCGGGCACCTCGTCAAGGGTGTTGACACCGACAAACTTCTTCGGATGTGCCTTTTCCATGACCTGCCTGAGGCAAGGACCGGAGACCTGAATTACGTGAACAAAAAATATGTAAAGGTCGACGAAGAAAAGGCGGTCAATGACCTGGCTGACACTCTGCCGTTCGGGGATGAGATCAGGGATTCGATCTTCGAATTTCTCGAAGGGAAAACTGTCGAGGCACAGCTCGCCTATGATGCTGATCAGCTGGAATTGATCCTCGCCCTGAAGGAATACAAGGACCTGGGCAATACCTATGCAGATGAGTGGCTTGCGTTCGCGCTTAAGAGGCTCAAGACCGATGCTGCTCAGGAGCTTGCAAAGACGATCCTTGAAACCGACTCATCCCTCTGGTGGTTTTCGGACAAATCCGACTGGTGGATAAAGGGCAAAGAGGAGTAGTGCCTTAAGTGCCTTACCCTATTTTCTCTCTCAGCCTCTTTGCCACCACATCGATAAACTCTTCTGTCAAGGCATATTTTTCGACCTTCGGCTCTGCGATCAGCATCAGGTCCTTGGTCATGACGCCATTCTCAACGGTTTCAACAACAACCGATTCGAGCGTGTTCGCGAAGTTCACAACCTCCGGCGTGTTATCAAGCTCACCCCGCTTTGCGATCGCACCGGTCCAGGCAAAGATCGAGGCAACGGAGTTTGTCGAGGTCGGATTGCCCTTCAGGTGTTCGTAATAATGCCGCATTACCGTGCCATGGGCCGCCTCGAATTCAAACTTGCCGTCAGGGGAAACAAGGACCGATGTCATCAGGCCAAGACTCCCGAAGCCTGAGGCCACCATGTCTGACATCACATCGCCATCATAGTTCATGCAGGCCCAGAGCATACCGCCCGCAGACTTCATAACCTGAGCGACGGCGTCGTCGATCAGCATGAAGCGGTATTGAATACCCGATGCCTGAATTTTATCTTTTACCTTTTCGACCTCTTCTGCAAAGACATCCCTGAAAAAGCCGTGGTACTGTTTTGAAATCGTATCCTTTGCCCCGAACCAGACATCGACCTTCTCGCTGAGAGCATAATTGATGCAGGCCTGTGCAAAGCTCCTGATCGACTTTTCGGTATTATGCATCCCCATGACCACTCCGGGACCCTTGAACTCATAGATCCGGACAGTCCTCTTCTCACCGCGCGTAGCCGGAGTGAAGACAATTTCCGCAGTCCCCGGACCATCGACCACCAGTTCACTATTTTTGTAGATATCGCCATAGGCGTGACGGCCGATGATGATCGGCTTCTTCCATGCAGTCACCCCCGGAGGGATGTTCCTGATGATAATGGGCTTCCTGAAGACCGTGCCGTCAAGAATCGACCGGATAGTACCGTTCGGGCTCATCCACTGCTGTTTGAGACTGTACTCCTTCACCCTCGCCGCATTCGGAGTGATCGTCGCGCACTTGACGCCGATGCCGATCTCTTTAATCGCCTCTGCAGCATCGACCGTCACCTTGTCATCAGTCTCGTCCCGGTGTTTCATCCCGAGGTCATAATATTTCAGGTCGATATCCAGAAAAGGCCTTATAAGTTTATCCTTGATCGACTGCCAGATGATCCTGGTCATCTCATCGCCGTCCATTTCGACAATCGGATTTTTTACCTTAATAGTCATTGCGGCCCCCTCTGTCATGCGTGATATATGAACGTAATACGTATGACGTATTAATATACTGGCGGCCGCTCGAAAAAAACAATACGATAAAACACCCCAAACTGCGGGAACTCTTCTGCCTGCGGGTAGTGTTAAAACATCCCCCTGTCCAGCGTCCGGTACTGGATCGCCTCAGAGATATGGTGAGGCTGGATATCCTCTGCTGCCTCCAGGTCGGCAATCGTGCGCGAGAGTTTCAGTATCCTGGTGTATGCCCTTGCCGAAAGCCCGAACCGCTGCATGGCTGTCTCAAGGAGATTCAGCGCGTCGTCCCTCAGCCTGCAGTATTTCTTCAGGTGCCTCGTCTTCATCTGCCCGTTGCAGTATATCCTTTCCCCCTTCAGCCTGCTCAACTGAATGTCCCGCGCATTGACGACCCGCTGACGGATGACCTCCGACTTCTCACCACAGTAATCCGTCGACAACTCTTTATACGGGACCGCGGGGACTTCAAGATGGATATCGATCCTGTCCAGCAGCGGCCCTGAGACGCGCCTCCGGTAGCGCTGTATATGTCCGGGGGTACAGGAGCATTGATGGCGGGGATCGGAAAGATAGCCGCAGGGACAAGGGTTCATGGCAGCCACCAGCATGAATGACGCGGGATAGTTTACCGATGCTACTGCCCGGGATACGGTCACCTCCCCGTTTTCTATCGGCTGCCTGAGCACCTCAAGGACATTTCGCTTGAACTCCGGGAGTTCATCGAGGAACAGTACCCCGCGGTGCGATAGACTGACCTCTCCCGGTTTGGGGACCTGCCCGCCACCGATCAGGGCAACATCAGAAATCGTATGATGCGGCGCACGGAAAGGTCTTGTTGCAAGCAGGGCCTGCTCGTTCTTCAGCAGTCCGGCAATGCTATGGATCCTTGTCGTCTCAAGCGCCTCCTCGAAGGTCATCGGCGGCAGGATCGTCAAAAGACGCTTCGAGAGCATCGTCTTCCCTGATCCGGGAGGGCCGACCATCACAATATTGTGCCCTCCTGCGGCTGATACCTCGAGCGCGCGTTTTGCATGTTCCTGCCCCTTCACCTCGCTGAAGTCGTCCTCATAGAGCGAATGGGTCTCCATAGCCTTGGCGACATCAAAGACAGCAGGTGACATTGCCCGCTCGCCCCGGATGAAGTCAATCAGCTCCGGCAGGTTGCTGACCCCGAAGACATTGACGCCGTGGACAACGGCGGCCTCCTGGGCATTTTCAGCAGGGAGGATGATGCCCCGTTGGCCGGCATTCCTGACCATGAGCGCCATGGAAAGGGCTCCGCGCACCGGCTTGATCCTGCCATCGAGCGACAACTCCCCGGTAAAGACATATCCCTGAAATGATTCCGGACTGATCATGCCCTCTGACGCAATGATGCCGACAGCAATCGGAAGATCAAATGACGAACCTTCTTTTTTGAGGTCTGCCGGCGCCATATTGACGGTAATCTGTTTAAGTGGAAAGTTAAAGCCGACGTTCTTGAGAGATGCCCTTACCCTGTCGCGGCTCTCTTTTACGGCCGCATCGGGAAGCCCGACCATTGAGAAATGCGGAAGCCCCTTCGATGATATGTCTACCTCTACCTCAACCGGAAATGCCTCGATGCCGATGACACTTGCACTGAGTACTTTTGAAAGCATGGATCCCCCCCCACTTTATTGTATTGTCCGCATGCTGTATTGGGTAGTTCTGTAAGCCCCGGATATAAGGATATCATGAAACAAAAGGCACTGGCAACGCATTTCTTTGTGCTGTTGCCCAAAGCACGGATTTCGGTTATCATAAACAAAGAGCAAGGGAGCGGTAATGATCAACAGAATCTTCCAGATGATTCATGGCAATAAAGGAAATATCTTTTTCTTCAGCATTGCACTTTTTCTTGTCCTGCTTGTCGGCGTCAGTCCGGTATTTACCGAGCAGTTTGATGGCAAGGGATATTTCAAAAAGGGAAAGCTTGCACTTGATAGAGACCAGCTTGAAGATGCTGTCGGGAGCCTCCTGATCGCACAGAAGGAATTTCCACTCCTTGGCGACTATGCGTCCCTCTACCTGTCGGATGCCTATCACCGGATGGGTGATCACGCCAGGTCACTTGATGCCGCCAGAAGCCTTCTGCGCACCTATCCGGAATCAACACTCCTGAAAAAGGCGCGAACTGCAGAGATCAGGGAGGCCAGGGAAGCGGCGGACGGCTCTGTCCGAACGCTATATGAAGCTTATCTCCGGGACTACCCTGATGACGACGATATGGCCATGGCCTTTGCCTTCTCTCTGAAGCAGCATGGTGAAACAGCAAAGGCATCTGCTGTTTTCAAGAATCTCTACATCAGGGGAGGATCAAACGCCGGGCCTGCCCTGGCCGAATTGAATACCCGGGAGGTGAAGGTTCCCGACCTGCTTGAGCGGTCTTCAAATCTCATGAAACGGTATGAGTTCCGTGAGGCTGAAAAAGATCTCAGGAAGGCCCTGCAGATGGACGACGGCAGGAAGAAGGACGAGATCCTCAGGAATCTCGGCCAGACCCTCTTCAGACAGAAAGAATATAAAGAAGCTGCTGCAGTATTTGTCAGTGCGCGCGATGATTATTCAAAGGCCCGATCCCTGTACCGGGCCGGTGACAAGCCTGGGTTTGAGCGAACACTGGGCCTCCTTCTCGAAAGAAATGACAAGAGGGCCGGAGGTCTTTTGATGGCAGCAGCCGGAGACAGGAGAAGGGCAGGCGATTATGCTGAAGCGGCAAAGCTCTACGGGGATGTCCTTGCGAAATTCCCTGCAGACGAAGAAGAGGCCCTTTGGGGGATCGGCTGGACCATGTTTCTCGCGGCCGACTACAAAAAGGCAAAAGATACCTTCTTCCGGCTTTCAGAAAAATTTGATGACCCGAAATACCGCTACTGGCAGGCCCGAAGCCTGGAGGCGCTCGGCGAAGATGCAGCAGGCCTCTATGGTCAACTTTCACGCGTCGATAATAATTACTATGCCTTCATGTCCCAGCTTCGGGGAAAGAAAGGGCTTATCCCCGCGTCCCTTTCAGAGACGTCAATTCATGTGCCGTCCGGACAGCAGTGGATGAGCCGGGTAGACGCCCTGATAGAGCTTGGGATGCAGAAGGAGGCCGTTTATGAACTGTCCTGTTCCGCAAAGAAGGTCGAGAGCCAGTCAGATCTTTTGTATATTGTGGCCAAGTTCTACGAATTCGGCGAGTACAGAAAGGCAGTGGGGTTGGCAACAAAGATGCCATACTCTGAAAAGCTGCACCGGTTCTGGTACCCTCTTGCCTACTGGGATGAAGTGAGCGGTGCGGCGAAGAGACATGATCTTGACCCGCTGGTTGCCCTCTCGGTAATGAGAGAAGAGAGCCGTTTCGATGTAGACGCCAAGTCGGTCGCAGGGGCACGAGGACTGATGCAGATCATGCCGCAGACCGCCTACCGTCTCGACAAGACATTAAAGCTCGGCATACAAAAGGAATCCCAGATCCATAATATCAGAAACAACATCAGCCTGGGGGTCTTTTACCTGAAATCATTGTCTGCCGAGTTCAGCTCAACAGCCCACACCCTGGCTGCCTATAATGCCGGTGAGACTGCGGTCAGGAAATGGGAGCAGGAAGGCCGCTACCGGAATACCGATGAGTTCGTCGAAGATATCCCGTACGTCGAAACACGGAATTATGTGAAAAAGGTGCTGACATCATACTTTCAATACAGAAAAGCGTCTCCTGTTGCGTTAAGGGATTTCACGCCAGGCAAGATCTGAGCATCAAAGAGGACCCCCCATCCGCTTCAAAAAACAGGTCAATATCCTGTATCCTAAAAAGAACATATTTATTAAGGAGTTCATAAAAAGAAGACGCCCCCTCTCCTGTTTCCTCTCCCTCCAGGGCGAGGATGGCTCAAAGAGTTCCCCACCCCTATATCCATTTAGGGGTGGGGATGAAGGGGAGGGAGTAATCACTTGAGGGTGATATCATTTGGAGGAAGAGCGATGAACATACCATCATACGTACTGGAAAAGGCAAAAGAGGCCAGAAAAGGCGCCAGGTCACTGGCAACGGCCTCATCCGGCAGGAAAAACGCTGCGCTCATCAGGATGGCGGATGCCATCCTGAAGCGCTCGAAAGAACTGATAAAAGAGAATGCGAAGGATATTGCCTTTGCGCAGAAGAAAGGCCTTTCAAAGGCAATGATCGACCGGCTGACGCTGAATAACAAGAGGATCGACGAAATGGCCCAAGGGCTCAGAGAAGTGGCAGCCCTTCCTGACCCGGTCGGCGAGGTCATCAGGATGTGGCAGCGTCCGAATGGCATGAGCGTCGGCCGCATGCGGGTGCCGATCGGCGTCATCGGCATCATCTATGAATCCCGTCCGAATGTAACGGCGGACGCGACCAGCCTCTGCCTGAAGGCCGGCAATGCCGTAGTCCTGCGCGGCGGCTCAGAGGCAATCCATTCGAATAGGGCAATCGCAAAGATCCTGCGGGATGCGGCACGGGCGGAAGGCATCGATGAAGGAGCGGTCACGTTTATCGACATACCTGACCGTGAGGCGATCATGGAGTTGTTGAAGCTCGAGGGCATTGTCGACCTGATTATCCCCCGCGGGGGAGAGGGCCTTATCAGAGCAGTGACCGAAAATTCACGGATACCCGTCCTGAAACATTACAAAGGTGTCTGCCATGTCTTCGTCGACCGTGATGCCGACCTTGCAATGGCCGCGGATATCTGCTTTAACGCAAAGGTCCAGCGGCCCGGCACCTGCAATGCTATGGAAACAATGCTGGTCGATAAAAAAATTGCCAGGGTCTTCCTGCCTCAGATAGCCGGACGCTTCAGCAAGGCAGGCGTCAAGATGAAAGGCTGCCCTGAAACAAGAAAGGTCATCCCTGCGGCAGAGAAGCTGACCGAAGCTGATTACCATAATGAGTACCTTGATCTTGTCCTGAACATACGGGTCGTCAGGGACATTGATGAGGCGATGGACCATGTTGCCGCATACAGCTCCGCCCATACCGACACGATCGTCACGAACGATTATGCAAAGGGCATGCGCTTTATCCGGGAGGTCGATTCCGCGGCGGTCATGGTCAATGCCTCGACGCGTCTCAACGATGGGTTCCAGTTCGGTCTCGGCGCTGAGATAGGGATCTCGACCGACAAGATCCATGCGCGCGGCCCGATGGGGCTCGAGGAGCTGACCTGCACCAAGTTCATCGTCTTAGGCAACGGCCAGTTGAGGGAGTAGCAGGCACTGGTGAAGATCGGGGTCTTCGGCGGGACGTTCAATCCCATACACTATGGTCATCTGCGGGCGGCTGAAGAGGCCAGGGAGGCGCTTGCACTCGACAAGGTCCTTTTCATCCCTGCCGGCAATCCTCCGCTGAAGTCGAGCAATATCGCAGACGCAGAAAAGAGATATGAGATGGCAAAAATCGCGACGGCAGGGAACAGG
>JBARHQ010000015.1:0-4625 GCA_049799315.1 Thermodesulfovibrionales bacterium
GCAGGGACAGTGACAGTAAACAGCGGGACAAGTCAGGCATATGCGATAACAGCGAATATCGGATATCATATAGAAAGTGTAGTGGTCGATGGAGTATCGGTGGGAGCATTGACCACATATACCTTCAGCAATATAACGGGGAACCACGCAATCTCGGCATAATTCGCATATACACAGCTTGCAGCAACTGCGATAAAACATATTTGTCGGAGCGGCTGTGAATACAATTCAGTTCAGGATGCTATCGACTCATCAGCGCCCGGGGACCTTTTTCTGCTAAAACAGGGCACATATAACGAAAACATAAGCATATCGGGGACGAAAGAATTCACGCTGCAGGGAGGATGGGACAACAGTTTCACAACCAGGAGTAATGACCCGATGGCTACAGTAATAGATGGAGATATTAATGGTGACGGTATCGGAGACGGAAGCGTATTTACCTTCAATAGCATGGGAACGGACATTAAAGGGAAGATAGAGAATATAACCATAACAAACGGATATTCGACCACTGGCGGCGGCATCAATGTCGTCGCATCTGATAATGGGGAAGTGCAGGTTGAATTGGCGAACGATAGAGTAGAAGGGAACAATGCAGAGGACGGCGGCGGTATTTTTATAGGAGCTTATACCTCAGGCAAAGCAACAGTCACACTGACGAATAATAAGATAGTTGATAATACTGCAGCATATGGCGGTGGCATTGATATAAATGCCGACGGAACAGGCAGCATTGCAGAACTGAATCTGACAAATGGTACCATAACGAATAATACAGCAACATATGGCGGCGGCGGGCTACTGGTGGAATCTTCAGCTTCAGGAAATACCTCGGTTATAAGCAACAATGAGTTGATATGGGGCAATAAGGCGACTTCAGGATTTGATATTTATATATATCAGGACAATTCTACCAATGTAATTACCATACTCTGATATCGGGGAAGTTGTGAATGAGCCATTTGCTCAGTCCTGGTGGCAATACGTTTTTATGATGAAGATTCTTTCCGGATATTTTCTCCCTGTACTATCTTCTGAGGGTTGGATATAAACAGCTCATCTGCGACATACCTGCCGAATTTTCTTGATATTGTCTCATAGGCAGGTGACAGAATCGGCGGTCTATTCCTGGTGTCATGGGCGTCGGATGCAACAACATGGATATACCCCTTTTTGATCATCTTCATGGCAGAACTGCTTATGTTCCGACCGGTGATGCTCATCGCGGTAATCTGGAAAATGGCGCCGCATTTTATCAGCCTTTCCATGATGGATAAATCTTTTAAAATAGGCATGTTTCTCTCAGGGTGCGCAAATATCGGAGTGATTTTTGACTGTATCAAATCCCTGACAATGTTTTCGAGCTGGGGCAATGGCGGAATCACAAATGCCGGCAGTTCCAGCAGTAGGTACTGTTTATTGTTAATCAGAGGAAGCTCATTATTGACGACCCGGTCTGTAAGGTCCCTGGCGATCCTTATCTCAGCTCCGGCATAAATCCGGATGTGGTTGGTTAATCCTCTTAGTTCCTGCACTGCCATATCGATTATGTTTTTCGTATTATTGTAGACGCCACTCACGATATGAGGTGTGGCGACTATGCCTGAGATGCCGTCTTTGTGGGCAAGTTCCAGCATCTTCACGGATTCTTCAGATGTGGATGATCCTTCATCCAGTCCGGGGAGGATATGACAGTGTATGTCGATGAAGCCACTGCTCATGTCGGTGGACTGCTCCTTCCTGCACGATAGGCTACTGCCTTTCTAATCGACTTTCTATTCGGATTGATATGGCTATATTCAGTCATATGCTGATAAAAAGCCATAGAAAGATAATGACAGCAAAAATGGCCAGCGCCAATATGAAGGCCGGAACCCTTCGTCTGACTCTGACGTTGCCGGTCCGGTCCGCAACATGCAGCTTATTGTGCTTTGCAGAATGACCAACAGTGAAATATGAATCTTTCCCCTCACCCTTTTGCAATTTTTCATAGGCCTCATTGATCTTCTTTGCCTTTTCTTCATATTCATTACTATTGAAATATTTATCGGGATGATAAAGCACCATGAGATGCTTCCATCTTCTGTTTGCTTCAGTCTTGTCCGCATTTCTCGGCAATCCCAACGATACATACGGGTCAGCCTCTTTATTAAACAGCAGAAGATCGATGATTGCCCTGGCGGAGTTTTGTACAGAGGTTGCCGGTCTGCTTACTAATGCCGAGACGTTCTGCACTGTCTCGGCATCTTCGAGAATATCGAGGAGGATCTCAAAACATTTTAGCGCTTTTTGGCAAACCTCCTCCGGAGTGCTTCGCTCATAGCTGCAGAGAAGTCCCGATGCCAATAGTAATTTATATTCTCTGTCCTGGATCCTGTAAGTGCTGTTATGGAGTTTACCCATGCATACCCACCGGTTGTAAGAATCTCAACGTGTCAGGTTCGACTGTCCGTATGTCTGCTCAGTTATGGAAAGACTCCCGGCAGTTATTGATCTTTAAAATATGAAGAATAATAATTCGAATAAGAACCATATTTGAGGTCGTTCTTTTTTACGCCGTTTAGCACAACTCCCAGCAGGTTGCCGTTGACATTATTGAAAATCTGTTTAGCCGCTACTATCGCGTTTTTCTGTGTCTCTCCTGCCTTCACAACCAGTATCGTACCATCGACAAAGCTGCTGAGCAGAATGCTGTCGGGCATCCCCATGATGGGTGGGGCATCAATAATGACAAAGTTGTAAATCTCGGACAATGAATCGAGCAGATCTTTCATTCTTGCCGAGTGCAGGAGTTTCGAGGGATTCGGCGGCACCGGACCGGATGTCATGATGCTGAGGTCCTTTACTGAGGTTGGCTTTATCAGTCCGCTGCGAATGTCCTCTAAGCCTGCGTTGCCGGAAAGACAGGTTGAAAGACCTGTCTTATTGTCAACACTGAAGGAATGGTGAAGCTTGGGTCTCCTCATGTCGGCATCGATAATTATTCCCTTGCCCAGGGTCTCTGAAAGGGCCGAGGCGATATTGATACAGATGGTGGTCTTGCCTTCACCCGCCCCGGGGCTGGTGACGAGTATTTTCCTGGGCGGTGTTGTGGGTGACGACAACATGATAAAGGTGCCTATGGAGCGAAACGCCTCTGCAACGGGGTTCGTGAATTCAGAGCTGATCACCTGCGGCCTCTTCTCCGCATTCAGTTGCGGCTGATACGGTATCATGCCCAGTGAGGTCAGGTGCATTCTCTTCTCGATTTCATCGGTGTCTTTCACGCTGTTGTCAAAGTAGTCCACTAAAAAGGCAAGGCCGACGCCGCCGAGCAGCCCGAAAACCAGGGACAGGAGGAAGTTTTGTTGCTTATTCGGTTTGTCCGGTCGCTTCGGATATAATGCCCGGTCGACAATCTGGATGTTGCTTGATTTGCTCAGGGCGGCTACGCCCACCTCATTAAGTCTCTGCAGCAGATTATTGTGTAACTCCTTGTTGACTTCGACCTGTCTTTTCAGCGATTGGTACTGGACGGCCCGCTCCTGGAAATCAAGGACCTTTCGTTTCTGGCTCTCCAGTGCAGCCTGAAGGTATGCTTCCTTTTTGAGCGAGGCCTTATAGTCGGATTCTATCGATTTGGTCAGAACAACCTCTTCTTTTTCGATATTGTGGTGAATGGCATCCAGCTGGCGTTTCATGTTCTGCATCTTCGGATAATCGGGTTTAAATGTCTTTGTGAGATTCAGATATTCGGCTTCGAGCGTTGCATACTGACTCTTTAACCCCTGTATCAGGCCATTATTGATAATGACGGGATTGTTCGAGCCGGTTTCGACTATCTGTCTGTATAAGCCCTCTTTCCGCATCCTCTCAGCAGTTTCACTGTTCAGTGAAGATGAGATATCGGACAGTTTCCTCGTCAGCACGCTCTGCTTGTCGCTGTCGATAAATATTATTTCATTTTTTGAGGCATACTCGTTGAGAAGTCTTTCAGAGGCATCCACCTTGGTCCTGGTGTTTTCAATCTGCTTTTCGAGGAATTCCTTTGCCTCCTTGCCTGCATCGACCCGGCTGTCGAGATCATAACCAATGTACTCTTCAGCTACGGCATTGGCGACATTGACGGAAATCTGCGGGTTGTGAGATATGAAGCTTATCTTCATAAGCTGTGAGTTCTTGACAGGGACGACTTGGAGTCTGCCTGTCAGGGAATTGCTCAGATAAGCAGGAATCTCTTCTTTTTGGGGTGCCTTTGGCGTGCCCGCAACGATTTTCCCGTTGTTCCCTTTATCATTTCCCTGATCATTCCCCTGATCATTCTTTGTGTCGGATGGTATGAAATATGAAAAAGCCTTCGTTATCGGATCGGTGATCGAACTCATCATTGCGGATAGCTTATTCTCGATGGGCAGGAAGTCTCTGTTTTTATCGAGCTCAAGCTTCCTGACTACCCTCTCAGCGAGGCTCCTGCTTTTCAGTATTTCGCCCTGTGTCTCATACGCGTCTGCATCGAGGTTCGAGGTCATCCCTTTAAAAGTGAGAACGTTCGAACCTTGTTTGTCAATTTTTATAACGACCGTTGACCGGTATAGCGGAACAATGGAGAAGGTAACGACAGCAGTGGTTATAACCACTGCTGT
>JBARHQ010000016.1:0-21003 GCA_049799315.1 Thermodesulfovibrionales bacterium
CATTTGCTTTGACGAATCTGGCGGTTGGAAACTTCAGTTAGCGAGGGAACTGAAGGAAATTTTTGATTTTGTTAATCTAAACAATATGAAATAAAACATAGAGGAATGATTCCTTGATTACCATTGAGAAGATCAGACATTTCATTTCAGAACGAGAAATGTGAGTTTTGAGATTTATGACCAAACAAGATGAAGTTAACTACTGGCTAAAATCAGCCGGAAATGACTGAAAATGCCCGAATTATTCACTGCGGCAATACTGGATGTGAGGTCATAAAAAGTGAAATTTGAGTGGGACACAGAAAAAGACAAGGCAAACAGAAACAAACACAAGCTGACATTTCTTGAAGCCTGTTATGTCTTTGCCGACAAATATATGCTGACTTTTTTTGATGAGGGACACTCTGAAGACGAAGACAGATGGATTACCTTAGGGCAGATTCCAAATGGCAAAATTCTTGTAGTCAGCCATACTTACAGGAGAATACGAGGCAAAGAATCTGTGCGGATTATTTCAGCAAGGAAGGCTACAAAACATGAAGAAAGGCAATATATGGAACGGAGGGTGAGATCATGAAAAAAGAATATGATTTTTCCAAGGCTGAACAGGGCAAGTTTTACAGGCCGATAGAAGAGCTTGAAATCCCGGTATATCTCGATAAAGAGATAAAGGCGTTTTACAGCAAAAAGGCACTGAAGAAAAACGTGGATTTAAATAAAGTCGTCAATACCATTTTGCGCAAAGAGATGGAAATGTTGAAGGCTATGGGAATTTAAGCAATATTCCAGATTCTGTCCGTCAGTGAACGTGCTAAAATATTTGCATACATTGGGAAACTGGTATATCGTTTCACCAAGGCAATTACGTTATGTCATTTCGAACGGACTGGAGTATAAAAGGAATAACCATTGATGGAATTAAAGGCAGTCTAAGACATGGGTGAAAGTATCGATATCGCCAGAAGGGTCCTCCGGACCGAGGCCGATGCTATTCACGCTCTTATCGATAAACTCGATGAGGGATTTGACAGGGCCGTAGACATTATCTACGGCAGCGCCGGCAAGGTCATCGTTACCGGCATGGGAAAATCGGGCCTGATCGGCAAGAAGATCGCAGCAACGCTCGCCTCGACCGGGACCCCTGCCTTCTTTATGCATCCGGCTGAGGCCAGCCATGGAGATCTCGGGATGGTGACGGCTGAGGACGTCGTGATCGCAATCTCAAACAGCGGTGAGACCGATGAGCTGACAGGGCTTATCCCGTTCATGAAGAGGTTTGATATACGTCTCATCTCTATGACCGGCAAGAGTGATTCAACACTGGCAAAAGCAGCTGATGTCAACATTGATGTATCGGTGGCTGAAGAGGCCTGTCCTCTTGGCATCGTACCCACAGCCTCGACAACGGCAACCCTTGCCATGGGGGATGCCCTGGCTGTTGCCCTGTTGATCAAGCGGGGGTTTGATGAGAAGGATTTTGCGTCCTTCCATCCGAGCGGAAGCCTGGGCAAGAAACTGTTTATCAAGGTGAAGGATCTGATGCATTCGGGAGATATGCTGCCTTTTGTTTTTCCGGATGCGCCGATGATCACCGCAGTCGTCGAGATATCATCCGGCCGGCTCGGGATTGCTTTGGTCACTGACCAGGAGGGGAAAATGCTGGGCGTTATCACGGATGGCGACATCCGTCGGGGCGTCGAAAAATGGGGTAAGGTTTTTTTTGATATGACTGCTGCTGATGTAATGTCCGGAAATCCCAGGACAATCACCGGCAACGAACTCGCCGCAAAGGCCCTGTCGATCATGGAGCACTTTTCCATCACCGTGCTTGTGGTACCGGATGCGGAGAACAGGGTTGAGGGTATCATCCACCTGCATGATATACTGAAAAAAGGGATTGTATAAAAGCATGACGAAAACAACCGTTATAAGGAGCGCCGCAAAGAAGATAGAGCTTCTCATTCTGGACGTCGACGGCGTGCTGACTGATGGCAGCATTATTCTCGATAATGCCGGCAATGAATACAAGGCCTTTTATGTCCGTGACGGTCACGGCATCAGGATGCTGATCAAATCCGGCATCAGGGTCGCCATTATAACCGGCCGCTATTCAAAAGTGGTGGAGCGTCGCGCTGCCGAGCTTGGAATCACCGAGGTCTTTCAAAAATGCCACGACAAAAGGGTGGCGTATGATAAACTGTTGAGGAAACACGCTCTTGCAGATTCCGCTGTTGCCTATGTTGGTGATGATATCGTCGATATCCCGGTCATGAAGAGGGTCGGCCTTCCTGTTGCCGTTGCCGATGCAGCTGAAGAGGTTAAAAAAGTTGCCTGTATGGTTACAAAAAGCAGAGGGGGCAGAGGCGCCGTGCGCGAGGTTTCCGACCTCATCCTTAAGGCCAGGGGACTCTGGGGGGCATTGTTCAGTGAGTACCTTAAGACTTAATCTGCCGACAGCCCTCACCCTGAGCCGTATTGTCCTGATCCCGTTCTTTGTCCTCTCGGTGTATCACCATCCTATCCTGGGTGCTCTGGTCTTCGGCATAGCCTCGATTACCGACTTCCTTGATGGTTACCTTGCCCGTCGCTCCGGCCAGATAACAACGTTCGGGATCATTATGGACCCGATCGCCGACAAGTTCCTGATCATCTCCGCCCTGGTTGTTCTGGTCGATATGGAGCGGTTGCCCGCCTGGATAGCGATCATTCTGATCGTCAGGGACTTCCTGATTACAACCCTCAGGGTTGTAGCCCTTTCAAAGGACATCATCATCCCTGCTGAGTTGGGCGGCAAGCTGAAGACGGCTGCGCAGATAACCGGGATACTCTGCATAATCCTCATGGGCACTATCTTTGACCATTTCCCTTTTGACCTCTATGACATCGGGCTGGTCTCCATATGGATAGCACTCTTTCTGTCGGTGGTCTCCGGAATACAATATACCGTCGCCTTCTGGAGGAAGATCTGAATATCGTCGTCCTTTCGGCCATCGCCTTCTGCCTGGGTTCAATCCCCACCGGTCTTCTCATCACCAGGGCAAGGGGAGTTGACCTCAAGAAGACTGGTAGCGGAAATATCGGCGCAACAAATGTCCTCAGAACAACAGGAAAACTGCCGGCCCTCCTGACCCTGATCGGCGATATGGCAAAGGGAGCGGCAGCGGTGGGGATTGCACAATATTACGGGCTGGATATATTCTGGGTTGGCATTACCGGTTTTTTTGCTGTCGCGGGTCACATCTTCTCGGTCTTCCTGAAGTTCAGGGGAGGAAAAGGCGTTGCAACTGCGCTCGGTGTCCTGTTGATTTATTCTCCACAAACATGCCTGTTTACCATTATAATATGGCTTATGACGGTTATAATCTCCCGATATTCTTCGTTAGGGGCCCTGGTATCCTTCGCCCTGCTTCCGATCAGTATTGTGCTTCTTGATTCTCGGGAGAAGCTCCCCTTTGCCCTGCTCGTGCTTCTGTTGATCACCCTGAAGCATAGAGAGAATCTGCAGAGACTGATCGCCGGCACAGAATCAAGGATAGGGCAAAGACAATGAAGCAGTTCTTTATCGTCATGGCCATCTTTGCAATGCTTGTCCCGGTTGCCTCTCTTGGAGATGATTTCTATGAAAGCCAGCTGAACCGTGGCATCCGGAATTCCGACTCGTATGCATACCTTCTGATAAGACAGGCGGATAAGAACAGCACTGAGGCGGTGAACTTACTAAATCAGGCTCTCAGCTATTCTCCTGACCTGCCGCCCGTCCATTTTGCCCTCGCCAGAAAGAGCTTCTCCTTTTCCGTCTCCGGGATGCTGCAGAGCATTGATTATCTCGTCAACGCCTTCAACGCATACGCCCGCAACTTTTGGTGGTCATTCACCCTTGCCGGTGCCTTATTTTTCAGTCTTGTCCTTTCCTTTGTCCTGGCATTTGCCGTTGTCATCGCGGTGCGGCTGCCCCTTGATATCCCGTTAATCACCCATGACCTTAGCGAAAGCCCTGCAAGGGTCTTCAGTCTGATTATTCTTGTTCTGCTTTCGGTCCTGAGCCCTCTTTGTCTCATTGCCGGTGTCCTGGTCCTGATCGGGATCTATATGAGCAGAGCAGACCGAAATGCGGTCTATGGCTTTTTGCTCTTTTTGATCTTCCTGCCCATGTTCTTATCTGCGGCATCCATGTATATCAGTGCTCCCTCCTCGGGGGCCATAAAGGCAGTGGTACAGACAAATGAACTGAAAGGCAATGAATATGCCATCGCAAACCTGGGCAAAAGCACCCAGGACAATGAGCGTTTCTCCTATGCACTCGCGCTGAAAAGAGAGGGCTTTTTCCGGGAGGCCATCGCCATATACACTCAACTGGCTGAAAAAAAACAGGATGCCCGGGTGCTGGTCAATCTCGGCAACTGTTATGTGGGACTTTATAACTTTCAGGAGGAAAATAAAAGCAGCCTTGGTGAGGCGTTGAAGTACTATAGCAGTGCGATCGCCATAAAGCCTGTTGCATCGGCATATTATAACCTGTCACAGATCTCCCGTGAGCAGCTTGAATTTGAAAAGGGGGATGAATACTTTAAGGCTGCTCTCAATAGTGACCGGGTTGCTGTCACACGCTACCGGACTGTCTCCGGCAGGAAATCCAACAGGTTTGTGGCCGACGAGACACTGACTAGCAGCGAGCTGTGGGGGTACGCACGGGCAAACTCGAAAAAAATGTTTACTTTTGGCCTGTCCATTCTGCCGCCGGCTACCATCTCCCTGATAGCCGTGGTACTGCTGTTTGTGTTCGTTCTCCTCCCCGGCCGCCTGCGTCATACAGCCTACCGTTGCAGAAAATGCAGCACGATACTCTGCAACCGCTGCGAACGGAACCTGGTTGTCGGTCAAATATGTTCACAGTGCTACGGATCGCTCCTGAAACTCGCCGAACTCGATGTCAAAGAGCGGGTCGCCAGAATCCTCTCTATCTACGACCAGCAGAAAAAAAGGCGGGATATCATGAAAATCCTGTCCTTCGTTCTTCCGGGGTCTTCTCATATCTATGCAGGCAGGATTCTCCTGGGTCTCCTGATACTCTGGCCGTTTCTGTTTTGCGCAATGTTTCCGTTCATCAGTGCATTCTTCTTCCCTGGCAGCAGCCTGATATCCCATGGCGTCGTCAGCCTGATGATGGTCCTGCTTGCCCTGGTCATTTATGGCATATCAAATATTTTCACCCGACGGGGGATTGCAACAGGATGGCTTTAGAAGGTTCATTAACAGACTTCGGTCTTGCGGATATCCTGCAGCTGATCTACTTCCAGCGGAAGACCGGCGTATTGACGCTCGCCAGCAAGATGGACCGGGTCAGGCTCCTTTTTATTGAGGGCAAGATTACCGGGGCCGAATCAAAGCGCAGGATTGACGACAACAGGCTTGGAAAGATACTTCTTAAAAAAGGCTTCATCAAAGACACAGATCTTCAGACTGTTCTCGAAGAGCAGAAAAAGACCGGCTCAAAGATAGGGACTATTCTGATCAGGAAGGGTCTTGTGGAGCAGACACTAGTCCATGAGATACTCACAAACCAGATAACCGAGACCGTGATACAGCTCTTCAGCTGGAAACAGGGGTCATATGAGTTCACTGCCCAGGGGATTCCCCTGGACAAAGATCTTGACCTCTCGCTGGATACCCAGCACCTTCTGATGGATGGTCTCCGGATCGTCGATGAATGGTCTCTCATCAAAGGAAGGATCTCCCTTGATACACTCTTCAGGAGGACAGGTGATGAGCCCTCCCCCCTGACTGACGATGAAAGCGAGGTCTTCGGCTATGTCGACGGAGAAAATGATGTGAGTACCATCATCGATCTGACCGGCAAGGACAATTTCCTCGTTTCGAAAACCCTGTTATCTCTTGTCGAAAAAGGACTTATTGAAGCTGTCGAGCCGGTTAAAATCAGTGAAGAGACGGGCGATCTCATGGCAGCAGACAGGAGGAGCCTGCTTAATTATGCCGCACCGGCCTCGGTTCTGATTGCGGTGCTGCTGTCAATCCTGGTCATGTTCCTGCAGCAGAATAATTATCTCAGGGAGTATAAGGCCTCGGTTAAAGTCGGAGAACTGCGATCGGCTATTGAGACCTACAAGATAGAGCATGGAACCTACCCTGAGGTCCTCGATGCAATCAGCTCCTCCAAAGACCCGTGGCGAAGACCTTATCTTTACCACGTCGCCGACGGGTCATTTACCCTCTTGAGCATGGGAGCAGACGGCGCTGTTGGGACTGCCGATGATATCTACTGAAGACCCGTTGCCCGGCAGGGCGGTGGTCTTATTAAGCGGTGGTCTGGATTCATCTACGGTATTGGCCCTGGCCCTGGCGGAGGGGTACGATACTTATGCAATAAGCTTTGATTACCATCAGCGCCATCGCATTGAACTTGAGGCAGCCAAAAAGGTTGCTGACAGTCTCGGGGTAAAAAAACACCTCGTTGTATCGTTCGACCTTAGGGAGATCGGCGGATCTGCACTCACCGCGGATATCTCTGTCCCGAAGCAGGTGGAAAAAGGTTCAGAATCAGACACCGCATCAGACACCGCTGACATGGCCCCCGGTATCGTCCCCCCATTTCCCCGAACTCTGATCCCGGTTACTTATGTCCCTGCACGCAACACGATTTTTCTGTCTTTCGCGCTGGCCTGGGCAGAGGTGCTGCAGGCCCCCCATATTTTTATCGGAGCCAATATTTTGGACTATAGCGGATACCCTGACTGCAGACCTGAATATCTCTCGTCATACGAGCATATGGCAAATCTCGCAACAAGGGCAACGGTTGAAGGGAAGTTCAGCTTTTCGATAAAAGCCCCTCTGCTGTCCATGACTAAGGCTGACATTATAGCCCGTGGGACTGCACTCGGGCTCAACTATGGACTTACCTGGAGCTGCTATGACCCTCAGCCCCCCCGGGACGATGTCGATGCGCTCCCCGGGGTTGCCTTTGGCGGCTATCAACCATGTGGTGAATGCGACAGTTGCAGGTTCAGAAAAAAAGGCTTTGCCGGGGCCGGCCTTGCAGATCCCCTGAGTCCTTGACACCTGAGCTTTTATCCGCTATAAATGTCATATGATTTTTGATATGATACCTAAATATATACGAAGGAGGGTATGATGGAAGAGCGACTTTTACCTGAGGCATTTATCAGAAAGGCGATCGTAAGCCTGAGAAAAGAGGGCTTCAAGGGAATACATACTGTCTATTCCGGCTTTAATGAGGCATTCAAAAAATACTTCCCCGGCGAGGACCCTGTCGAAACAACCAACGGCCTGTTCAAAGAGGGCAAGATAACCATACGGCCGGTAAAGGGCGGTGTCATGCTCTACCTGCCTGAGGATGCCCCGGGGGCAAGCAGCGCTGACCAGGCACTCAAGAAGATGGGTCTCGGCTGATATTGAGCAGCACTGAAAGGCAGCGACTCTTATCTACCCTTCCTTCGGTTGATGAACTGTTAAAAAGTCCCGAAGGCGCTGTCTGGCTCGCAGGCTGTCAGCGGAAGATTGTCGTCCAGGCGGTGCGGGATGTCATCGGTAAGATCAGGGAGAAAATCCTGTCGTCCGATTTTTCAGGTTTTACCCGCGATGTCCTCATACAGGACATCGACAGACAAATTCTCAAAAAATCCTCCTACAGTCTCAGGCGGGTCATTAATGCAACCGGCATCGTTCTGCATACGAATCTGGGAAGATCGGTCCTGTCTGAGCGAACTCTGCAGAATGTTGTTGAAGTCAGCAGCGGGTTTTCAAATCTGGAGTACGACCTTGATGCCGGAGGAAGAGGCAAGCGCTACGTTCATACAAAAAACCTCATCCGGGATATAACCGGCGCCGAGGATGCCTTTATCGTCAACAACAACGCTGCAGCGGTACTTCTTTGCCTCAATACACTCGCCAGAAACAGGCAGGTCATCGTCTCCAGGGGAGAGCTTGTCGAGATCGGAGGATCTTTCAGGGTCCCTGATGTTATGGCTGCCAGCAATGCGCAATTGCGGGAGGTAGGCACAACCAACAAGACTCATCTGCATGATTACTGTGATGCAGTAACAGACCAGACTGCCCTGCTGCTGAAGGTCCACCAGTCAAATTACCGCATCACCGGATTCACCGCGGACGTTCCTGTCGCTGACCTGGTTGAGGCCGGAAGACGATTCGACCTACCGGTTATGTATGATCTCGGCAGCGGCTGTCTTATTGATCTCCGGGCATACGGCATTCATTCTGAGCCCTCGGTAATGGAGATCGTCAGCGCGGGGGTCGATCTGGTTACCTTCAGCGGGGACAAACTTCTCGGTGGCCCTCAGGGCGGAATTATCGTCGGAAAAAAGCGCTATATTGAACAGATTCAGAAAAATCCCCTTGCCCGGGCTCTCAGGGTCGACAAGATGACCATTGCAGCCTTTGAGTCTACCTTCATGTCCTATCTCGATGAAAGAAACGCAGTCAGTGAAATACCGGTGCTGCAGATGCTCTTACAGTCTCCCGAAAAGATCCGGAGCCGTGCAGTTAAACTCGCAAACAGGCTCAGGAAGCATCTTAAGCAGGAGCGGTTCGACATAATAAAGGACAAATCAATGGCGGGTGGCGGATCGCTTCCTGAGATTGAATTCCCGACCTATGCCGTATCCATAAAGCCTGTCCATATCTCCGTAAATGAACTGGAGCGCAGGCTTCGGAACGGAACTCCGCCGATCATTGCTCGGATAAAGGACGGTGCGCTTCTTCTGGATGCGCGTACTATCAGCAACAGCGAGGTGGAGGTGATTGCCGGTGCAATCGCTTCATCGTTTTACCCGGCATAACCGATAACGGGTTTGTAAAAAGTCCGTATGTTGCGTTGCGCTTCAAAACTCGTCACTGCGACGTACCAGTAAGTACGCCTCATTCCTCATTTCTTGCGCGCCTTGCCTCCAGAGCTTTTTACAAACCCGTCTCTTTTTTGACTTTTTACGAGGCCATCATCATTTATTAGCGCTTATTTTTTTCAGCAACAGGACTGATAACTCAAACCGCGGAAATTCCTCCTCTTTGACGATCCGGTAAAAATCACACTGTTCACAGCTTTGATACTTCTGGGCAAAGGACCCCTGCACGTTGCCCTGGCAGAGAGTCCCGGCGACGATCCAGCAGCTTCTCCCTGCGTTTTTGCCGCTATGGATACCATCGAGCCTCCCTTCCTCTGCGGCCGGACAAATGCCGAGCTCTGTTACATGCTCACCGCCTGTCTCCCTCCCGCATTTTTTGTATTCCCAGCAGTTTTTTTTTGCCAACGACATTTCCCCACCTCGTTTCGTTTAACTTATCTGTTTTTTTATTATACTATTAATCTTCCTGTGTCGACAGCGGAGCTGTGGACAAATCCGGTTTCTGAAAATATTATAATGTGAGAAAAGGTAGAGGTAAAGGTAAAAATCATGCGTCATATCATTCTCGGAACTGCAGGTCACATCGATCACGGAAAGAGTACCCTTGTCAAGGCACTAACCGGCATAGACCCTGACAGGCTCAAAGAGGAGAAAGAGCGTGGCATAACTATTGATATCGGGTTTGCTGACCTGGCATTTCCTGACAGCAGTCTGACCGTAGGGATTGTTGATGTGCCTGGTCATGAGCGGCTCGTCAGAAATATGCTTGCCGGAGCAGGCGGTATTGATATGGTGCTGCTCGTTATCGCCGCTGATGAAGGGATCATGCCTCAGAGCCGGGAACATCTTGCCATCTGTAACCTTCTGAAGATAAAATCCGGCCTTATCGCAATCACCAAGGCAGACCTGGTCGAACAGGAGTGGCTCGACCTTGTTCAGGATGAGGTGCGAAATTTTGTCCGCGGTACTTTTCTTGAGGGTTCTCCGGTCGTACCGGTTTCATCCCGGACAGGAATGAATATCGAATCAGTCAGGAAGGAGATCCAGAAACTCGCCCTTACTGTCACCCCGAAGACCTCTGGTGGGCTTTTCAGACTTCCGATAGACCGTGTATTCACCCTGAAGGGCTTCGGCACGGTCATTACCGGGACCGCGCTCTCCGGCAGCATATCGGTTGATGATCATCTTGAGATCCTGCCGGCTGGCATAAAGACAAAGGTGAGAGGTCTTCACAGTCATGGACAGGCCATCAGGGAGGCGTATGCCGGTCAAAGGGTTGCGATCAATCTGCAGTCAGTAGAAAAAGAGAGTCTCGGCCGGGGTGACGTTGCGGTGACGCCCGAACGTTTTTTTCAGACAAAGACTGTCAACACCTGGATAGAACTTCTTCATGATGCACCAGACATAAAGACAAAGAGCAATATCCATTTCTATTCCGGAACATCCGAGGTCGTCGGTCGCCTTATCCTCTTTGAGAAGGACGTTATCAAGGCATCTGAACAGTGCTATGCCCAGATCAGGCTTAAGGATCCGGTCGTTGTCATGTCGGGTGACCGTTATATCATCAGGAGGTTATCGCCTCTTGAGACGCTCGGAGGAGGTTTGGTCCTGGATCCGGACCCTGCAAAAAGGAGACGGAAAGACGGTATTGATGACCTGAAAGTATTGCATACCGGTACGCTTGAGGAAAAGATTAAAGTCAAAATAGAGCAGGCGGGGATACAGGGAGTTTCAATCGGTAAAATCCATGGATGGATCGATTCTGAAATAGCTGCGATAAACAACGCGGTCAAGAATAGTGTGGCCTCAGGGCTTGTTTTTCAGCATGATGATATGCTTATCCATAAGACATCGTATACGCTGATGCATAATAAAATTATTGCCGTGCTTCAGGAGTTTCACAGGAAGAACCCTATACGACCTGGCCTACAGAAAGAGGAGGCAAGGACATCTCTTTCTGTTGAGCAGGGATTGTTTACTTTTATCCTGATGCATTCTGACAAAATTATTGTAGAGAAAAATCTGATACGGTTGAGGGATTTTAAGGCTGCCCTGACTGTTGGCGAAGAAGGATATTCATCCAAAATCATAGAGCTTCTGAATAAGAGCCGGTTTCAGCCTCCGGCAAAAGCTGATTTGATGGGTCTGCTTTCAATAGACCCTAAAAAGATGAACGATATCCTGAACCTTCTGATACGGGAAAATAAAATAGTGCGCGTCAGTGACTCTCTGTATCTGTCGAAGGACGCATATGAGTCTATACTGGTCCTTGTGAGGGAATTTTATTCCAAAAAGAATGAGATGACAGTTGCAGAGTTCAGGGACCTTCTGGATACTTCACGAAAGTATGCATTACCGTTGATTGAGTATTTAGATACTCAGAGGATTACCTTGCGTGTTGGTGATGCCCGAAAACTGATTTCAAAATAAAGAATAACGGTTTAACATAGAGTCTATACACAACCGTCGCCTTTCTTACCGCTTGTTTGTAATTCCGGCTTGTCCGGAATCTTTCAGATGGATTTAAAGAAGGATTCCCGACGCGCTTCACTTGCGGGAATGACAGCTTTTTCTAAATTGGAATAGTATATGGACCGATACTAACTATTTTATATTCTTTCTATTACTATAATTTTATATATATACATCGTAGTAGTAATAGGTCCTGTCAGTAAGTAGAGAATGGAGTTAACCCACTGCCAAATAAAGATAATTTAGTGTGATAAACTCGTCAGAAACAAAAAGGGATTGCCAACAGAACAAGAGAGTCATATTTATTTACCTGATATCAACATTCTTAGAACAGACATATTGTCTGGAATATGAATTTACGCTATAATAACAACCTCCCATCCTCGTAGTTATTAACAATTGTTTGTAAGTTGTTAATAAAGGCAAGAATATATGATTAATGAAGAAATATGGAATAAGTGTCTCCTGGTCATCAAGGAAAAGGTTGAAGAAAGCGCCTTTGAATTGTGGTTTAAGACGATAAGGCTTACCGGCATTAAAGAGAACATCGCTACCATTGAGATCCCGAACAGATTTTATAAGGAGTGGATTGAAGATTATCATCCGAACCTTATAAAGGAGTCTCTTGAGCAGGTCACCGGAGCTCAGATCGTCCTGAAGTATAAGGCAGAGGAAAAACAACAGAGCGTTCAGACAAAACAGATCGAGCAACTGGAGAATAAGAGGATCAAGCTTGAAAACAAAGGGATCTATCTTAATCCGAAGTATACCTTTGATAACTTCATTACCGGGAATAGCAACCAGTTTGCTCATGCAGCAGCTGTTGCGGTAGCTGAGTCACCCGGAAAGACCTACAATCCCCTGTTTATTTATGGAGGGGTTGGTCTGGGCAAGACGCATCTGATGCACGCTATCGGGAACAGGGTGCTGCAGGGTCGTCATAACACCAGGGTGCTTTATATCTCCTCTGAGCAGTTTATGAATGAAGTGGTCCACGCAATCCGGCATGAAAAGATGTCAGAGGTACGGGAGCGCTTCAGGAATCTTGACCTCCTTCTTTTTGATGATGTTCAGTTCATCGCCAAGACCAAGGCCACCCAGGAGGAGCTTTTCCATACGTTCAATGATCTTTATGAAAAGGCAAAGCAGATAGTGATATCAGCAGACCGGCCGCCGAAAGAGATCAGCGAGATCACCGACAGACTGCGGTCAAGGTTCGGCATGGGCCTGATCGCGGACATCCAGCCTCCGGATGTCGAGACAAAGATTGCGATTATACAGAAAAAGGCGGAGATTATGGGAATCAGGAACCTCTCTGAAGAGGTCATTAATTTTCTTGCCCAGAAGATAAAGTCCAATATTCGGGAGCTCGAGGGAAGTCTCATAAGACTGGCTGCGCTGTCTTCGCTGACCGGTGAAAAGATCAATGTGGAAACGACGCGAAAACTGCTGAAGGATATTATCACGGATGATACAAGGCCGGTCACCATAGAATTTATACAAAAAATTGTCTGTGAGTTTTACAATATAAGTCTGGCTGATATCAAGGCGCGGAAAAGAACCCGGGAGATTGCAATACCCAGACAGGTAGCCATGTATCTGTGCAAGCAGTTGACAAACGTTTCCCTTCAGGATATCGGGAATAACTTTGGTGGCAAGAACCATGCGACAGTCCTGTATGCATGCAGGCAGATAGAGGAGCGTCGGGGCAAGGATGAGACAATCAATAGAATGATGGAAAATCTTATTCAAAAAATAAAGACCTAGGTCAGGAGGGGCTATGAAGATTGTTGTAACAAAGGAAGAGATGCTCGCAAAGCTCTCCACGATACAGAACATCGTGGAGAAGAAAAATACCATGCCCATATTAAGCCACTTTCTGTTGGATGCCGGCAAGCAGGGTTCGTCGATAGTTGCGACCGATCTGGATACGGCCCTGAGGGAGCCCCTGAACCTGAAGGTCGAAAAAGAGGGGAAGATCTGCATCCCCGCGCGGAAGATGTTCGAGATCGTCAAGGAGGTCGAGGGAGAGCTGCTGCTGGAGACGATCGATGACCAGTGGCTGAAACTAAAGGCCGGTGCGGGCTCCTTCAGACTTGCCTGTCTTTCAGCAAAGGAATTTCCTGCATGGCCCGGCATGGACGATATGCAGGAACTGACGGTTAAGGCCTCCGTCCTGGTAGAGGCGATCGAAAAGACGGTCTATGCGTCAGGGGAGAATGATACCCGCTATACCCTGAACGGACTGCTCTTTCATTTTATGGGCGGCAATAAGCTTACGGTCGTCGGCACAGACGGGCACCGGCTTGCAATCCTGGTCAGGGAAATAGCAGGGTCGGTGAAGGAAGAGCATAAGCTTATTATTCCCCGAAAGGCCTCGACCGAACTGAGGAAGCTGCTTGAGAAGCGCGGAGACGAAGTCCGCATTGCTATCGGGCATAACCATGTATTATTCACGGTCGGAGAGATACAGTTCCTGACGCGGCTGATCGAGGGAACCTACCCGAACTATGAGCAGGTGATACCGGTGAACAACGACAAGAGTGTTTTTATCAGCAGAGACCTCCTCGCGCGGACGATACGCAGGGTGGCGATCATGTCAAAAGAGCAGACAAGGGGCGTGAAGGTAGAATTATCTAATAACCTTATGAAGATATCATCGTCAAACCCGGATATCGGCGAGGCCCAGGATGAACTGGTCATCGAGTACGCCGGAGAAGACCTGACCCTGGGATTCAATGCGCGGTATCTGCTCGATATTCTCGAGGTGATGGATTCAGAAAAGGTCCAGCTCGAGATGCAGGCCCAGTTGAGCCCGGTGCTCATCAGGGACGAAAAGGACCCACAGTACCGGTGTGTTATCATGCCGATGAGGATATAGAAGGCAGCGTTATCCTGAGTGTTGTATTGCGGCAGACAGAAACACCTCAAAAGTTCTGCAATGACAACATGATTTATTAGAAATCACGTAAACGCATACGTAACGCTGAGTGTAGTTTTTAGAGAAGGTTGGCGGGCCAGGGAAATGGCTATGAGGTGTTGCAGGCAGTACTTTTTCGGCATTGCTGTCTGCCTCTGCCGCGGTTGAGTAATTTAACGCGACTGTTGAGTAAACAAGAGTAAATTTTTTATTGAGGATAGAGGTAAGATGGAAGAAAAGGATAATAAACCGCAGGAAACATACGGTGCTGAAGATATCAAAATACTCAAGGGACTGAGCGCGGTCCGCAAAAGACCGGCCATGTACATCGGCTCGACCGGTCCTGACGGGCTCCACCATCTTGTCTATGAGACGGTGGATAACAGTGTTGACGAGTCGCTTGCAGGCTACTGCAATAATATTGATGTCATATTGCATCACGACGGCAGTTGTACGGTCATCGATGACGGCAGGGGGATACCGACAGGTACGCATCCCGGGGACGCCGAGGGCCGCTCTGCAACGGAAGTGGTTCTGACAGAGCTCCATGCCGGCGGAAAATTCGAGTCGTCGGTTTATAAAATATCCGGAGGTCTGCACGGCGTCGGCATATCTGTGGTGAACGCACTTTCCGAATGGCTTGAGGTAGAGATTAAACAGAACGGCCAGGTCTTTCAGCAGAGGTTTGAGCGCGGCGTGCCGGCAGGTCCTCTGGTGGTTGTGGGCAAGACGAAGAGCAGAGGCACCAAGGTGACCTTCAAGCCTGATTTCGAGATATTCGAGATCGTTGAGTTCAGTTATGATATCCTGTCTCAGCGCCTGAGGGAGCTTGCGTTTCTGAACAGGGGCCTGAAGATAACTATTGCTGACGAGCGTTTTGATAAGAACCAGGAATTCTTGTATAAGGGCGGTATCGTATCGTTTGTGGAGCATCTCAACAAGAACAAGACACCTCTGCACCCCAAACCGGTCTATATTTCAGGCGAAAAGGACGGAATTACCGCTGAGGTTGCCCTCCAGTACAACGACAGCTATTCAGAGGCTATTTTCACCTTTGCAAATAACATCAATACCCGTGAGGGTGGAACGCATCTCGTCGGATTCAAATCAGCGCTGACACGGACCGCCAACAGCTATGCCAACTCTTCCGGCATTCTCAAGGCCGGGAAGGACAGCGTATCCGGAGATGACATCCGCGAAGGCTTGACTGCGGTCATCAGCATCAAGATGCCGAATCCTCAGTTTGAGGGCCAGACCAAGATGAAGCTGGGTAACAGCGAGGCAAAGGGCATCATCGAGTCGATCGTCAATGAAGCCCTCTCCGCCTATTTCGAGGAGAACCCCTCGATAGCACGAAAGATTATCGAAAAGGCGGTACAGGCGTCTCGGGCGCGCGAGGCGGCCCGGAAGGCACGTGAACTCACGCGCCGGAAGGGAGCGCTCGAGGATACCGGCCTCCCCGGCAAGCTGGCCGACTGCTCGGAAAAGGACCCGGCATTGAGCGAAATCTTCATTGTTGAGGGAGACTCTGCAGGAGGCTCTGCAAAGCAGGGCAGGGACCGGCGGACGCAGGCGATACTGCCGCTCAGGGGAAAGATACTGAACGTTGAAAAGGCGCGTTTTGATAAAATGCTGGGCTCGGAGGAGATCAGGATCCTGATCACCGCACTTGGAGCAGGTATCGGGGCTGACGACTTTGATATTGCAAAGGTCAGATATCACAAGATTGTGCTTATGACCGACGCTGACGTAGATGGTGCGCATATACGGACACTGCTGCTGACCTTCTTCTACCGGCAGATGCCACAGATTATTGAAAGAGGCTACCTGTATATTGCTCAGCCGCCGTTATTCAAGGTCAAAAAGGGAAGGACCGAGAAATATATACAGAACGAGCCTGAACTGCAGGGCATGCTCTTTGAGCTCGCCTCTGATGATATTGTCCTGACGATCAAGGGCCAGGATGTAAAAGGCAAGGCCCTCATACCGTTTCTGAAGAAGCTTTCCAGCTATGAAAAATTGTTTGAATGGTTCGAAAGAAGGCGCAAGGACGTTAAGGTGCTGCGGTTCATGCTGAAGGAGGGGATAGAAAAATCGGTACTGAAGGATAGGGCCGCTATGGCTGCCTTCATCGAGAAGCTGAGAGTTGCTATCCCTGATCTTGTGGCCGGAGAACTTTATGAAGACGAGGAACACGAAGGGTTTGGTGTGGTGTTGACTCGCCAGAATTATCGGATAAAGTTCGATACGAATCTTTTTCTGTCACCTGAGTTCCGCGAACTTGAGAGTCTTCACGGCTTTATAAAAGACCTGGGTCCTGTTCCATATAAAGTTACTGCAAAGGACGGGCAGAAGGAGCTGCAGTCAGCAACCCATCTGCATACCTTTATTTTTGAAGCGGCGAGAAAGGGTCTTTCGATCCAGCGTTATAAGGGTCTTGGAGAGATGAACCCGCAGCAGCTATGGGAGACGACGATGGATGCGAGCAAGCGCACCCTCCTTCAGGTCACGATTGAAGACAGTGTCCAGGCTGACGAGATATTTACGATCCTTATGGGCGATCAGGTTGAGCCGAGGAAGGATTTTATCGTGAAACATGCTCTGGAAGCCCGGAATATCGATATATAAGTGTAGGATGCAGTAAAGTTTTAGAATCGTGCAATAAAGTTCTGCGTTTTGTGCAATAAAGTTTTGTACTTGTCATCTTATCGCTCATAAACGGTAAGATGACAAGAATCATCTTGCTTAGAAAACGGCAACGATCAGTTCACCGCCTTGTAAAGGATGTCTTTCGATATTGTCTTCACCTGAAAGCCAACACTTGAGCGATAACGACAGCTATGTTGGTTTCTAAAAAAAACTGTCAGAGTAGTAAACCCATTATTCTTCTTTCGCCGTCTTCCTGAACCTTACACCCTGTGTTTTACAACAACGCACAAAGTTGCCCTGAAAGTCCAGCAACACTTTATGGAAAAATTCGGTCTACTACAGCCGCAAACAGGGCTTGTTATTAACCGTCATAACGTATTATCATTAAGCACTTTATTGACTCGAAGGGGATGGATGGAAAGTGATATCCAAGCCGTTTCTTGGCGTGCCCAGCGAAGGGTGGCGCATTCTAGCGTGTGAAAGTCCCGTGATGGTAGAAGCCGGAAATCGTGTAGCTTGGATGGCAGGGGGCAATGGAAACGTTTCCTTCTGAAGCCCATCGACAAAGTCGGCGTAAGGCCGGGGAGCAAATATCCGGGTCGCAACTAACGTGAACGTAGATGTCGTCTCGTAAAAGACAAGATCCATTGGCCGAGCCTCTCAAGTGTAGGCAAAGGCAGCATTTTCTTACTTATACTGTCTAACAGGTAAAAGAACAGTGGCGGGGTATCAGCGGCGACACGGATAGAAAGAAGCGCCATCAACGGGGGAAACTCTCCCGCAGGCTTTGACGCATGCTCTGCAGTCTAAGTTTGTCTACATAGACCTGGGCCATTTTATTCACACCTCTATTTTTCTTGATGTATGGAAGACCCTCAGTATTTCTACTGCATTTTCTTTGATCCGATAAGGAACGAGATAGGGCTTGCCTGATATCACGAGCTCCCTCGTACCTACCACTCGACCAGCGCGCCCGAGCGCCGGGAAATTCCGTAGCTGTTCCACTTGTGTAATTATATCGAGGATGACCTTGATAGCAGCGCTCGGGCTGTCTTGTGAAATATAGGCCTCGACGTGCTCCAGGTCCTTATCGGCCTTTGGATTCCATCGAATGCGCAAGCTTGGCCTCCCATTTCGACTTTACCTTGTTATGGTCAATGAACTTCGCCCCCGGTTTATCAGCGTCCTTAATGGCCTGTTTGATTTCCTGAATCTGCCATTCGTTGATATCGAGATATTCTTTAATAGCTTCATTGATGAGGTATGCTCTCGATCTGGCTGTTGATTTTGCCAAGCTCTCAAGACGCTCTTTTGTTTCTTCCTCAAGCCTTACGCTGAATGTCGCCATGCTCATAAAAAACCTCCCTTTGCTATATTACGAACACAGAATAACATAACGCAATACAAATGTAAATAATCTACTTCCTCCGGGTCCTTTCACATCTTGTGGTGAGCCGGGTGTTTTGCGTTATTGTATATCATTTGTGATACAATAATGTCATAACGAGGAGGTGCTTCATGGCAAAGACGGCAATGATCACGACAAGAGTTGACCCGGACCTGAAGAGTGATGCCGAGAAGGTTCTGAAAACGCTTGGAATAAGCACAACCGAAGCGATAAATCTGTTTCTTTCCCAGGTGAGGCTGCGTAAGGGACTGCCTTTTGATGTCAAGATACCCAATAAGACTACTCAGAAGGCAATGAAGGACGCCGAAGAGGGTCGCAATCTGAACAGCTATGCCGGTGTTGATGATTTCTTTGAGAAGATGCGGCCATAGTGCTTCAACTCAGGACTACAAAACAGTTCGAGCGTGACTTCAGGTTGCTTGAGAAGCAGGGCAAAGACCTTGGAAAACTGAAGCGGATTACGCGCAGGCTCGTCAATGAGGAACCGCTTGAGATCCGGCATCATGACCACCCGCTTACCGGAGACTGGCAAGGCTTTAGGGATTGCCATATTGAGCCGGACTGGCTTTTGCTCTATAGGGTTGACAAAAATTCCGGAGAGATTGTCTTTGTCCGCACCGGTTCACATTCTGCTTTGTTCGGCTGAAGGTTATAAGAAGTAAAAGGGCCTACCCTTTTTCTTTCAGAAGGAGCGTGTCTAGAGAATGATCCCCTATATTGATTACAGCCTTTGCACCGGATGCGGTGCGTGCGCTGAATTGTTCCCCCTGTTTTTTGAGATGCGGGATGACCGGCCCTGGTTTATCAATTATGAGAAGTTTGTTGCTGATGAACATCGGGCTGTTGCCTTTTCCTGTCCCTTTCGGGCTATCTGGATCGAGTAGTCTTTTTCTGCATGTAAAACTGTCTTTTATTTTCATCAAAACGCTCGATAGCGTACCTGAGCATGGTCCTCGGCATGACCTTGTAGTGTTTCCGTAGAAATTCTTCCTCTGCGGGCTGATCTCTTTTGCCGATCTCTCTGAGCATCCAGCCGACCGCCTTATGGATCAGGTCGTGCGAGTCCTGAAGCAGTATCTCGGCAATCTTCAGCGCATCCTCATAACGGTTGTTCCTGATAAATGCAAAGGTTGCCATCATGGCGATGCGCCGCTCCCAGAGATTTTCTGAATGCGCGAGCCTGTACAGAAGGGACTTGTCCTTATCCATCAGGAAGTCTCCAAGTATCTTGCCGGCTGAAATATCAATCAGGTCCCAGTTGTTGATATGGGGAATATGACCGATATAGAATTCAACGCATGATTTTTTATTGCTGATATCTGCTTTGCTGTACTTCTCAATCAATATAAGAAGGGCGACGAGCCGGTGCTCGTGGATCCTGCCTGCAATGAGCTCATGCAGATCATCGAACGTGGTGTCCTGATATTTCTTTGCTATCCTGCGCTGTTCAGGGACGGTGATGCCGAGGAAGATATCACCCTCTCCGTATTCCCCTTTTCCTGTTTTGAAGAAGCGGGAGAGTATTTTTGCTTTTTCAGGATTTCGGAGCAACTTCAGGTCCGCCCTGATCTTGTTCAGCGGAGAGGCCATCTACATCATGATCAGGATATTCATCATCGCGATCGACCAGAGCACATCAATGGCGAGCTGTGTTTCAGCCGTTGTGTCGAACAGGAGGTCCGCACCTGGCGGGAACTCATCGTCCCCTCTCCAGAGTATGAGGACGACCGGTATCCTGGGGAGAGGAAAAAACTGAATAGCTGCATCGCCGTGGCAGACTTTTTTACCACCAAGAGAGATTCCCTTATTGAGAAAGCCTTCTGTGTCGTTGTTGTATTTTTCTGCGAGCTTGTCCAGGGGAAGGATGTGTGATCCCCTGAAAAAAAGGTGGCCTCCCCTGAGGTTCATTGGGCTTATGAGTTTTCCGGAAAGGGCGATATCCTTTGCAGTGACAAGGGACCAAAGTATTGAGAGTCTGGAGAAATAGCCGAGTCTCGTCAAAAGGAGTTCACCTGTCTTGTCACTGCCGGATATTTTTTTATCGACCGGTGAGATGGTGACGTCAGCGTTAAAGGACTTCAGGAGATAGCAGCCTGTTGATGCATCATAATGGACAGACGCGTTTTTGGTTATCTGTGCAGGATCTGCGGCTGCAAGTATATCCCAGCACTTATCTTCTCCGGATTCCATGAACACATTATATAAGATTCTGATAAAATAGAGGAAGTCATATTAAAGGGGGCGGTTAGCTCAGCTGGGAGAGCGCCACGTTCGCAACGTGGAGGCCGGGGGTTCGATCCCCCTACCGTCCACCAATTATTTTTCTGGTAGTTCTGCGAAGAACAGCCTGAAAAACAAAAAGGCATCAGCCGTGGTCGAACAGCGAGACAATAGCATGTTCGCTCATTCTCGGTCCGATAAGGCTGGACCTCCGAGGTACCGGCGCAACACGCCGCTAAATCCGCTTACATGCCATTGGCGCGCTGTTCTTTGTAAGTAATCGTAGGAGTTGGAAGGACTATGCGTAAACGTCAAAGGGGCCGGATCGGCCCCTTTTTTATCATTTATTGTGGAAGCGATTAATTATGGGCCTTAGCCTCAGCAGTATCAGAGGACTTGCCGAGGGAACCGACGACATCAACGATATAGGCAAGGGAGGT
>JBARHQ010000017.1:0-14228 GCA_049799315.1 Thermodesulfovibrionales bacterium
TACCAGTAAGTACGCCTCATTCCTCATTTCTTGCGCGCCTTGCCTCCGGAGCGTTTTACAAACCCGTCTTATTTTGTCCTCATTCAAAAAAGCCTCCCAAAATCCGGCCGGTTATGCTAATATACACAAAAAAAGAGGCTGGAGAACGGACATTCTCCAGCCTTAAAGCATAACCATTGTGATAATTATTTCTTCTTCTTCGGAGCTGCCTTCTTGGCCGGTGCTGCTTTCTTGGCCGGTGCTGCCTTCTTTGCTGCTGCTTTCTTGACTGCCATGTTCTTCACCACCTTTCTTTCCCCGCTGTTGCGGGGGGAACTGAGATTAAAGCTTACCCATCAGTAATATTTTATTTCCCGACAGGAGCTTTTCGAGGTCAGCGTCTCCGCTTTCCCTCTTTTGCCTGAATTCCTGTTCATCAATTATCGTAACCTGGATCTTTTTCCCGAATTTTTCCTCGATATCCCGGTAGCCATCTATAGAGACCGATGCCGGGCCGACGATCATGAGGTCTACTGTCCCTGCCTCTTCGCTCTCGGCGTATGGTCCGTGGATAAAGGCTATTTTAGCGCCTGATGTCTTTAGCGACGCCTTAAGGGCACCGTGGACACCGAGTGACTTTGCGATCAGACTTTTCAATTCCGAGAAGAGAGATGAGTTTTTTTCTGCCTGAAAATACTTGAGGTTAGCTACTTTTTTGCTTGTGAGGATACCCATCTTCTCGAGGTTATCAAGCTCTCTTTTTACACCTGAGGGATTCTTTCTTAATAATGTTGCTATCTCCCTGACGTAGAATCTTTCATCAGAATTATTGAGCAGCAAAGCAAGAATATCAGCCCTGATTGCTGAAGAGAAAAGACTTTTCAATGTATCTCGTGCCTGTTTTATCATGATCTGTATCAAACTATACAACATAATAATTGTGTTTGTCAACAATAAAATTCATTTTCGAAACAGATCAGATGATTCAGCATACGATCGTTGCCCGTTTATGGAACAATACATGACAGTATGAGATACAGCCAGTCATGATCTCTATACAGACGATGACAGAAATGTGTCTATCGAAGCCAAGTAGGATACAACTGTTTCAGGGATTAAACGATCATAGACAATAATAGAAGTATAGATGACAGGGATACAACGAACGTTCAGCAAAATCAATATATAGTGTGCCAGCCACTGAAACCACTATATGGCCATAAATATGAGGTTGTCCCTAAAGTCACCATTTTTGCCGTTTGTCTGTCATTCCGGCTTGCCCGGAATCTTTCCGATGGCCTTAAAGAAGGATTTCCGACGCGCTTCGCTTGCGGGAATGACAGCCTTTTTTGGTGATTCAAGGAGGTTATGGAGAGATTCTAAATAAGTCCCTTACCACGGCGAGGTTTTTCAGGTCGTCTTCATCAGTCTTTTTTGGCGTTTCAAGGATAAGGGGCACATTTCTAAAAAATGAATGATTCACTATGGCCCGAATGGCTTTGATACCGAGTTTTCCCTCGCCAATATGCTCATGACGGTCAACTCGTGATCCGGCATCACCCTTTGTATCATTGAGGTGGATCAGGCGAAGGCTTTCCTTGCCGACATTGTGGTCAATTTCTGCTGCAAGACCGTCGATTCCGGCTGCTGTCCTGAGTTCATACCCGGCAGCAAAGGCATGGCAGGTGTCAACGCAGATACCCGCTATGAGACCGCGAGGGACAGCATCGATTATCTCTGCAATTTCTGTAATCCGCGAGGTAATATCCCCCCGCTCCCCTGCGGTGTTTTCAAGAAGGAGCCCGGCCCTCCAGCTGCCGGCTCCGGCGACCCGGGTCAGGCCTTCGATCGCCCGCCTCCTGGCCTGGTCCGGGTTGTCGGCCGAGGCGCTTCCGGTATGCAAAACTACATATTCAGCCCCAAGTGCATCGGCGATATGCAGCTCTTCGATCACCATTGCGACTGATTTCTGCAGGAGCCCTCTGTCTCCTGCAGCGAGATTTATGAGATAGGAAGTATGTATAAACGCAGGAGAAATATCCAGATTCTTTCTGAGTCTCCGGAATGCGGCACACTCATCTCGGTCCCTGCTTTTAATCGCCCATCCACGGGGGTTATGAGAGAAAAACTGGAGCGTATTGCAGCCGAGCGCCTGCGCCCGCTCAATGCTTTTGTCAATCCCCCCGGCAATTGAGGTATGGACACCAAGTCGCCGCATGGCCGGCGCGGATGCGTCGCTCAGTGGCCTCCGCCGTGGATCAGCACCGGCAGGCACCGCACACAGACATACGTCTCTTCACCGTCCTTGACACATTTGAGATAAACGCGATCTTTATTGTTTGCCCCGCACACACAACAGGTTGCCGTGCCGGTATCAGTCATATCAGTCATGATCAGTCCCCTCATTCAGTTCTTTGATTATCTGCTCAGGATCGATATTATGCATCATGGCGCCGAATGATATCGTTTCCATGTTGATGCCCGGGCAGGTAAAACAGCCGCCGCCAAAATACTTCTGGATCACCTCTTTGCCCCTGGGGTGCTCCCTGAGAATAGTCCCGATAATCGAGTCCTTCGTCACCAGTTCTGTTGTTGTCATGTTCTGCCTCCTTCAGTTGATTTGCTTATGATTCAAGTATAATACTGCCCTGCCGTGGTGTCTATGACTTTAATCATAGCGCACCGGCATTGTTCTCGATATACTTCAATCAATAACTATCTGAGGAGGAAACATGGACAGGTTTGTGAGAAATTTTATTATCGTCAGTATTCTTTATCTGGGGATCTCTTCACTGCTCGGGGTCTGCATGCTCTGGGACCAGTCGCTCATGTCGCTGAAGTTTGTGCATTCACACCTTAATATGCTCGGCTGGGTCTCGATGATGATCTACGGCGTCGGTTATCACATCCTGCCGAAATTTGCCGGGCGTCCGCTCAAGTATCCGAAGCTGGGGGAGTTCCAGTTCTGGGCCGCCAATATCGGCCTCATCGGCATGCTCGCCTTCTATACGCTCGATGTCGTTGGCCATAGTCAGTCCTTTACGACTATCACGGTGGTATTCGGTGCTATCGAGGCCCTGTCAATAGGCCTTTTCTTTTACAATATGCTGGCGACACTCCTGCCAAAGGCGGCAAGTTAAACAGGAGATAAAAGGGGGGCAGAGACCCTGCCCCCCTTATTCATGCCGCACTTGTTTCAGGGCCTTCCTTCTTAATCTCAGATACAGCGTTTCGACTTTTTTTCTTGCCCAGGGGGTTTTTCTCAGAAACTGCAGGCTGGACTTGATGCTCGGGTCATTATTAAAGCACCTGATGCGGATGGCCCTGCCCATTTCCTCCCAGCCATAATGTGCGACCAGTTCGGTAAGGATCGCTTCAAGAGTTATACCGTGCAGAGGATCTATTGCCCGCTGGTCAGTCATGCAGCGTGGTCAGTAAAGCACTTTTGGTGTATTGTGAGACTCATCTTATGACTATTTAATATGATTTATGCTGTTTTTGCAATATAAAGCGGTTTTATTCTTATTCCTATATAATGTAAATAAAACATCTTAATATCCGTGATTGTCTCTGGATATCGCCGGTCCTGGAGGGAAAAAGAGTGGAGATGCGCGGCAGGTTGAATATTTTTCAAAGGACGATGCTGCAATGGGATTCTTTTCATCCATACAATGCTGTTGTTCTCATAAAACTGCCCGGCAGGCTGAACGGGGAAAGACTCAGGGCATCTCTTGATGCGGTCATTGAAAGGTTCGGAATAGGCGCGTTCTCGTTCGACAGAACCCTCGGCACTTATGAATACCCGGACGGTCAGTATCAGGTCGAACTGCGGGTCATCCCGGGAGGAGAAGATTGCCGGCAAACAGTTCACAATGAAGTCGGCCTGCAGTTGAACAGGCGTTTTATCGGGGAAGGGGGGACGGTCACGCCGGTGAGGTTCTTTGCGGTTGAAGGCGAGGGTTTTTTTTATCTCGGGCTTGTCTATTTTCATGTCATAGCCGACGGTTATTCGATCTTCAGGGTTATCAGGGATATTGTCGGGTGCTATAAAGGAGAGACTCATCCGACGGAAGCGCAGCAGCCCGACCTTTATCCGGAGATCTATACCGACCTTTTCAAGCGGCGGCCTCTTTTGTTTTTTCTTAAGGGCCTGACTCTGCCGGCCTTTGTATCCGGATTAAGGCGGGCCTGTAAACCCTTTGCGATGTACCACACGCACGACCAGAGCATCGCTTATCACAGCATGACCTGCGACCGTCAGTTTGCAACGGTCCTGCCTGCGGCGGCAAAAAAATGGGGGGTTACCCAGCATGACATATTCCTGGCCATTATCTTCAAGGTGATCGCTCCGTTCGTCCCTTCAAAAAAGGTGACTGACAGGAAAAGAAAGATGGCGCTCGGATCGGTGATCAACATAAGCCGGGACCTCGGCATTGATCTCAGCCGCAGCTTCGGCGTCTTCCTGAGTTCATTCGCCGTCTCTCACTCTGATCCCGCCGGCAGGCCTCTTGAGACCCTGGCTCGGGAGATCCGCGCGCTAACATCCGGGATAAAGAAGAGACGGAAGTATCTGGTGACCCTGTTTGAACAGTGGATGGGATTGAAGTGGATGCCCTTTCTTCCACGGGAGCAGAAGATAAAGTTTTACCCCAAGAATTATCCCCTCTGGGCCGGGGTGACGAATGTGAATTACGCGGCCCTGCTGGATGATGTGCCGGGCGCCGGAGGGCTTGTCCTCTCCGCCGCCGCGCCGACCGGTCCGAACTGTCCTGTTGTCTTTGCGATAACCAGGGGCAGGGAGACGATCGATATCGGCCTGAGCTACCGTGTCGAGGTCTTCACCAGGGAGGAGATCGAAAAGATAGAGGTTGACTTTCTGAGGTATACGAGGGAGATAGCGATGATTATACAGATGGAGGAAGGAATATGACGACGAGGACCCGTCTTCTGCTTGTCGCAGCAGCCGCGCTGTTCGGATTGTTTCTGATCGTGACGTTCGCGGACATGCCTGACGGCGCAGAGATCTTTAAACGCGAGGGATGCGTCAACTGCCATAGCCTCAGGGGTGCCGGTGGCTCAGCCGGTCCGGAACTGACGGCGGTCACAAAACGCCGGACTGACGCCTGGATACGCCGGCAGCTCAGGGACCCGAAGAGTCATAATCCCGGGTCGATGATGCCGTCGTTTGCACATCTGTCACGTAAAGAGGTATCTGCCCTGATCAAGTACCTGAAGCAAGACAGTGATAAGGCCCCATGAAGCTGCGCGCCCCGTTTAGAAAAATATTCGGAAAGTTGTTCGGAAAGCATAGCCCAAGACTCGGGGCCTTCGAGATCCTTAAATATATCGGTCCGGGGTTCCTTGTTACCGTCGGGTTCATCGACCCGGGCAACTGGGCCGCAAATATGGCTGCCGGTTCCCAATACGGCTATGCCCTCCTCTGGATGGTCACGCTGTCGACTTTGATGCTGATCATCCTGCAGCATAACGCGGCACATCTCGGGATTGTGACCGGTCTCTGCCTTTCCGAGGCCTCCACGAAATTCATGCAGAAGCGGGTCAGCAGGTTCCTGCTCGCTACGGCGGTGGTGGCTGCTGTCTCAACCGCGCTCGCAGAGATACTCGGGGCTGCGATAGGGCTCAACATGCTGACCGGTCTTCCCCTTGTCCCGGGCGCGATACTGACCGTGATCTTCGTGATCTTCATGCTTTTTTCGAACAGTTATAAGCGGCTTGAGCGCTGGATCATCGGGTTTGTCTCCCTTATCGGTCTTGCGTTTCTCTTTGAGCTGAGTCTGGTGCATCTTGACTGGCCACATGCCGCTGCCGGCTGGGTCATGCCTTCATTCCCTTCAGGCTCACTCCCGGTCATCATGAGCGTGTTGGGCGCGGTGGTGATGCCGCATAATATCTTTCTCCATTCAGAGATCATCCAGAGCCGTCAGTGGAACCTCGAAGGAGAAGATGCCATAAAACGGCAGATGAAGTATGAGTTCGCCGACACGCTCTTTGCTATGGCTGCAGGCTGGGCGATCAACAGTGCCATGATTCTCGTTGCCGCTGCGGTTTTCTTTTCAAAAGGGATCACGGTGACTGATCTTTCGCAGGCCCAGGAGACGCTCAGGCCGCTGCTCGGCAACAGTGCGGCAACAGTCTTTGCGCTTGCGCTCCTGTTTGCCGGGATCTCATCTTCAGTGACCGCGGCGATGGCCGGCGGCAGCATATTTGCGGGTATTTTCAGGGAGCCTTTTGACCTTCAGGACAGCCATTCACGCACAGGCATCCTCATAACGCTCCTCGGCGGGCTTGTGGTGCTCTTCTTTCTCGTCGACCCCTTCACCGGCCTTATCTGGAGCCAGATTCTTCTGAGTGTCCAACTGCCGCTGACGATCTTCGGTCTGATCTCCCTGACATCTTCAGCAAGGGTCATGGGAAAACACGCCAACACCCGAAACGAAAAGATCTCGTTATGGACTGTTGCCGCAGTCGTCTCTGTCCTGAACCTGCTCCTGTTGGTCCAGATACTGGGGTCTTAACCGGCTTAGCCGGCGCTTAGTCGGCGAGCGCCTCCCGCGTCAAGCGCTCTGCGGTTTCGAAGACGGCCTTTTTGCCTTCCTCTGTCCTTGCCTCGATGTAAAATCTGACCTTCGGCTCTGTCCCTGACGGCCGTATCATAAGCCAGGACCCGTCATCAAACACGAGCTTTGTGCCATCGACCGTAATCAGGTCCCTGACAGTTCTTGTGCTGCTGCCGACAGCGACGTCACTTCCGATTTTATACTGTTCCCGCAGTACAGAGAGTTTTCTGAGCAGCGGTTCGCCGACCAGGGATTTGTCGACCGATATTCCGGACCGGTCAGGGTAGTAGTAGCCGAATTCGTCCATGATATCTGTCAGATAGTCTCCGAGCTTTTTGCCGGTGACCGCCATCATTTCGAGCGCAAGCAGAAGCCCGAACAGGGCGTCTTTTTCAAGGGTGTGCTGATACCCGGATATGCCGTCGGACTCCTCGAAGACAACGATTGCCCGCTCAGGGGCATTGTTGACCATATAAGGCCTGAAATTCTTGAAGCCGACCCTTGTTTCCCGCACGGCGATGCCCAGTTTTTGAGCAATGGCATTGACGAGGTTGCTCGTGCCGACCGATTTTGCCACAATGCCGGGGAACGCTTTATGTACGTGCAGGAAATGCAGTGCCATTGCTCCGAAGTAGTTCATCGGTATCTGGATATTTCCATCGCAGAAACGGATGCGGTCACCGTCCGGGTCCATGATCACGCCCAACTTCAACGAGGCACTTTTTGACATCAGGGCCTGTTCAGCCCCGGCCATATTTGTTTCAGAAGGCTCCGGGGCGATGCCGCCGAAGAGCTGGTCATCCGCTGTCCTGAGATAGGTGATCTTCGGGCTTGTACCGAGTATCTTCTCTATCCTGCCCCGTGTTGAGCCGTGGACATTGTCGATGCAGACAGCGCAGTCGCTGTTGTTTATGAACGTAAGTATCCTGTCGAGATCAAGTGTCTTCTTTCCCCGTATGTATTGAAGATACAACGCAGGCAGATCAATTGTCCCGACCGCTGACGGCTTGACTCCGTGGAGCACGGTTTTGTCCCGCATCATTCTGTTTGAGATCTCCTCAATTTTTGTGGTGATCTCAGAACCTGCAGGTCCCCCGTCAGCCGGATTGAACTTGAAGCCGGCATAGTTGGCGGGATTGTGTGAGGGTGTCAGGTTTATGGAGCAGGCTGCCTTGAGCATCTCGATGCCGGTTGAGAATTCAGGGGTCGGCGCCTCTCCCGCATACCAGGTTTTAAGCCCTGCTTGCTGAAGCAGGCCGATGACTTCCGTGGCAAATTCGCGGCCGAGGAAACGGTTGTCGTGCCCGACAATGACGCCCCGCTTTTTTATCTCCTCAAAGTCCGGCAACCCTATAGCCTTCATCACCTCAGGGTCTTGAGACCTCAGCATCTCGATAATTGCCGTCGTGACGATCCTGACGTTATTGAACGTGTAATCAGTCCCTATCTCGCCCCGCCACCCCGAGGTTCCGAATACAATCTCCGTCGGCGCGGTATTCTCACGGGCAAAATGTTCTATCTGTTCAAGCAGCCCCTTGTTCTTTGCGACATCAGACAAGATCGCCTTCCAGCAGGAGCCGGCATCGGTGAATTTCGTGGTCATTGTCCCTCCGGAATTATTTTGAATATTGTATCATGTATTCAGGCGGAATACCCCAAAACCCCTGTCAGCGGGCTTATCGCCCCTCTTTCAGAAAATTGCCGAGGCGCATGTCGAGTGTCCGTACATGATTTGAAAACCACGTTATGAGAAGGTGATCAGCCTGGACAATCACATCAGGGGTCGGGCCTTCGGTTTCGAGTTTCTTTCTGATATCCGACAGCTGTCCCCTGAACCATAGATGCCTGTTTCTGTGGTCCTCATACGAGGGGTAGGAGGACCCTGTCATCCGCTGTTCTTCCGAGCGAAAATGTAAAATAATATACTGATCGAGGAAATCCAGGACCTTAAGGACTTCTGCCCCTGCCCTGCCCTGCCTCATGGCATCATCCAGATTGTTGATCATAAGGAACAACTCACGGTGGTGGCGGTCGATCTCGTCGTCATGGACAGAGAACTCACTGCTCCACTGAAGTTTCATGCGGTCCGGCTGATCTCTGTCATCACAGGGTCTCTCCCCGGTTTCTGCCGGGGACAGCAGCTAAAAAGGCCTGCATAAATTCGGAATCACTGGTGACGGTATCCATTTCTAACGAATTATATCACATACCCCGGCGATTGAAATTTAATACACCAAAGAATTATCATCAATGTTATGGACAGGCTTCGCACATGATACATCAGAGGTCAACTATCCTCTTTTGCATTCTTCTCTGCCTCCTTTTTATCACAGGGCCGGGAGGTGATTTGTCTGCAGAAGAGGTTAAAGATGAAGCCGGGAGAATTACTTCTGTAATCAATAAAGTAATCGATGTTTATGGGGGCAAAGAGGTGCTCGAAGGTATATACTCCCTGCATGTAAAGGGAGAGACCGAGGCATTTATGCTCCATGACCAGGGGACGTATGAGCTTTATTTCAAAAGAGGAAGAAAGCTCCTGGTGGAAACAAGATATGCGCGATCAACGGAACGCAGGATCCTGATCGGGAACAGGGGATACAGGGGCACGGGCACGCTTCCCCTTGAAGAAGTATTCGGCCCGCGATATTTTGCCATGCTGTATCATTATAAGCACCTGGATATACTCCATGATCTTTTAATGGGGACATATCAGATAAGTTCCCGGGGAAGATCTTCTGTGAACGGTCGTAACGTTGAGATATTCAGGTTGCAGGATAAAGAGGGTACTATCATGGATATCTGTATTGATGTGCAAAACTTTCAACTCATTAAAGTTACGGGTTATTTTAGTGCGGAAAATAAAAAGATAGACCTTTCTTCCGAATTTTCTGACTTCAGAAAAGTCGGCGGCTCTTTATTCCCCTTCAGGGTCACCAATTATGCAGGGGGAGTGAAGATAGCCCAAACAGTGATCGATAAATATTATATAAATCCGGACATAGCGGATTCCCTTTTTGAACCCCCGATTATCCATTCGCTTTGATTTAGACGGCCAGTCCAGTACCTATAAAAGGGAGGTCTATTCGGCCCTGACGCGAAATCGGTGGCCGCGAAATAACAGGATCACACCCTCCGGGGTGATCTTCTCAAGGAACAGTCCGTCATCCATGCTGACCCCCTCAGACATGATTCTCCCGTTAATGCTGACCAGACCGGAATTTCCTCTGTACAGGTGGGAGGTGATACGGATAGGGGGCAGGGCCTTCTTCAGCGAGGCAGGAAGCTCATTGAGATAAGGCGTCCTGCGGCTATCATCCTGCGGTTCTGATTTCTCTGACGGCGATAAAGCAGCTGCCTCACCCTGATCTGAGGGCCCGGGCTGATTCCGGAGTTTGGCAGCTGATACGGGAGTGATGGAGGTTTTGTCTTTTTCGTCCGGCATCTTTTTGACGACCGCCGGGGCAGGGACTGCCTTTTCCGGATCTGCCTTGGAACGGAACTCGGATGGCAGGGGAGTTCCGTTTTCAACCGGTAATACGGACTTCGGTCCGACACTCTCAGTCTCCGGTGCGGAAGACGCCGCTGTATGGACCTGCGTCTCACTGACGACAGGTGCCTGCCGGCTCCCGGTTTTCCCGCGGAACAGCATAAAGCCTCCCAGCGCGAAGAAAGAAGCGGCTGCAAGGGACAATAACAGATAGATACCACGCATAGGAATCCCCGGGTCGGGCGTTGGCTGGAGATCCGTATGCGACGCCCCTTCGGTCTCTCTGCTCCGGGTCCTTGGCCTGCTGCGCATAGCCAGTTCAAGTTCCCGCTTTTTCCCTGATTTCTTCAGCTGATCTAGTATGAAGGACATGCTATCTTCCTTATCTGCTGCCTGATTTTTTCTTCGATTTGCCCACAATTGTTTTACTGTCCGGCCCCACCGCTTTCTCAAGTGTCATATACTCCCCTGACCAGAGCCGCCGCAACTCCGCCTGTGCGACATCCGCTTTGGTATCTCCAATGCGTATGCGTGCCTTATCACCCTTTAGCGCGAGGATGGCCGCGTAAACAGTGTTTTTCGATCCGTCGGTCAATGTCAGCACGGAAGGCATTGGCAGTGCCTTCAGTCTGCGTTCAGGATCCTTCCGATGAAGGCATCGGAGGTCCAGAATCTCCATATTGGTGCAGAAGGTGTCTTCCGCAAAAGAATCGGACGAATAGTAGGATATCCCCTTTTGGCCCAAAATGGCATTGTAGGCGCTACCCCTGCTTTCCCCCGGCTGGAGTCCCGAAGGAAGCCACGGAATGCCGGGGTGCCGGCCATCACGAACTACCCCGGCCGCAACCGCGGGTTGCCCGTCACCAGCCGGCCGTTGAAGCGATGCCCTCAAGGGGCGTCCGGCAAGAAAGAGTGCCAGCAAGGTACCGAGCGCCCCGATCAGCAGCCCGGTAACAGCCCACTTCATCGGGGCAATGCGCCGCGAACGGTTCCCAAACCTTGAATCGCGAAGGACTTCCCGGGCCGCCTGCTTAATCGTGAAACGCGTTACCAGCTGTTCCTTTTTCATGCATGCGCCGAGGAGCGCCCTGTCTGCTATCACATTGATAAGCCGGGGAACCCCTCCGCTCACCCGGAATAAGGCGCTGACCGCGGACCTCGAAAAATGGTCTTCAGTTGCCCCTGCTGTCGTCATCCGGTGGTCGATATAGGATGAGATCTCTTTTTTTGAGAGGGGCCCGAGGTGATACCGGGCGGTAATGCGCTGTGACATCTGTTCGAGCTGGGGCTTGGCCAGCATCGCCCGCAATTCAGGCTGACCGATGAGTATGATCCGCAGAAGCTTGCAGTCCTCTGTTTCGAGGTTGGTCAGCAGCCTCAGCTGATCCAGTACGTCCGTGGAAAGATGCTGCGCCTCGTCGATAATAAGAAGGGTCTTTCGCGCCCTGGAATGCATCTCGATCAGGTGCGAGCCGATCAGATCGAAATGCTCCTTTATGCTCTGCCCGCCCGGAGCATAAGGTATGCGGAATTCGTCGCAGATCGAGACGAGCAATTCCCGCGCGTCCACCTTCGGATTTACGATAAAGGCCACCTCCACATCCGCCGGCATCTGATCGAGGAGAAAACGGCAGAGGGTGGTCTTGCCGGCGCCGATCTCCCCGGTGATCAGAACGAAGCCCCAGTCATCGTCGACACCGTACATCAGGTGTGCCATCGCCTCCCAGTGCTGTTCGCTCATGTAAAGATAGCGTGGGTCAGCAGCCAGAGAGAAAGGCTTCTCCCTGAGATTGAAATGCCCGCAATAGGATTCGGTTGTCATACCCTTTTCAAAGTCTTTCTTCCTGCAGCATGCCTGGCTGGAGGCAGTTGCCGGCTATGGACATCATATGCCAGCCTGACATCAAAAAACAACCAGCTCCTCTCATCGGCGAGTGTTATGCGAATCTCGAATGCAAGATCATGGATGCGAGGATGGTGGCTAAGTATAACTTCTTTATTCTCGAGGTGATTAAGGATCACGCGTCAGGTTATTGCAGGGGGAGAGGATTACCTATTTTTTGGACCTGGCGTGCGACGAGAAAGAGGTCGGTGTTTGTTCCTTCCGATAATTGATGGGGGACGGCGCTGGGCCCTTTCCACAATTATTCAAATAGAGCCTTTCCTCACAGTCGGGATTTGACTGAAGCCCGATATAAACATCTAAGCTGTCGACAGCGCCTGTCTGCTAACAATATTTCACAAATGCATGTTAAACCGTTAACTGCCCCTATTGTCTCTGCAGAAAAGGGTTATTATTCTTGAGCCAAGTCATGGCCTCATTCTTTTCGTTATCCGGCATACTGGCGATACGCATTGAACGTTTGTCCAGGTAGAGTGTTATAGCCAGCGCCCTGCGTCGTTCTTCAGTTGTTTCGGCATACTTCGCCTCGACAGCATAAGCCCATGCAAGCATCGGCAAAATTCGTTGATGCTTTATTGCCAGTTCGACTGCGAGGGATCGATATATTGGCTGCCGTGTATCAGCGTAAAGCCATTCACATGCTTCTACCAGTTGATACCACGGGGAAATCGAGCTCGAGAATATATTCGGAGCGTTATTTAATGCAGATCTCATACTGCGTACCGCTTCGGCATGGTCACCTTTGCTGCCTTTCATAAATGCACGGGACAGATGAAGGTAGAAATTGTTTTCGTCAACCCGCTGCATCATTTCTATCAGGTTTTGGGCATCTGATGTCTTGCTGCTCTTGATGCTACTCCAAACATAATACGGGATGGCATAACCATACTCCCTCAGTGTAAATTCATTCAGTTGAATAAGAAATGTCTTTCGGAAAATCGTAAGAAAATCATATGCCGCAGCATACTGCCTCTGGGCGAGTGACACATACCCCTTAGCAAAGTGAGCGATGAGAAAAGGGACAGAACCTTGAGGCGAGCTCCCGCGAATAAGTTTTTCAATTGCGTCTGACGCTTGTAAATCTGGTGTCCTGTCCAGTAGTTGTGTACTGAAATAAAATTTTCCGCTATCCTCGGAGGTTATAAAACGGAGACGTTCCGGTGTCAACCACTTCAGAGTCACTTCTTGCGGATCACCGGCCATGCGGAACCCCACAATAACGCCCATCCAATTCACCGCGGCAAGGTCCGCGATGGGCAGTGTATCGTAGAGAACAGTAGCCTTATCGTGGGATCCCATCAAATGGAGAGTTGTGATATAGAAAGCATAACCGATGCTATCTTCATAACGCTTTGCATCGGCCAGAGCATAGGAAGCCGCCTGCTCATAGTTTCCGTCGAGGACTCCCAAAATGATGGAACTGCGAAATTCTGCACTAGACCCAGTTTGGTAACTTGCAGACAGACGAAAGAAATATAGCGCTTCATCAATGCGTGCCTTTCTATAGAATTCATTGCCTGCAAAAAAGGCATAATTGGACAGCGCCACGGTGTCATCATATCCACCATTGCCGAATGGTGGATAACTCTTGAGGACATTCATGGCGGCCCCATAATCCCCCCGCCCAATGAAGAGTTTCGACAGCGTAAAGTAGGAATCCCACACTTCCGGATTGGCTGCCATGGCTTCCCTATAGATCATTTCAGCATCATTCCCGCCACCCTTCTTGTTTTGCGCAATAAACGCACTTCGCATCGGGCTACCGACAAACCGATCGATATTCGCTGTCCAAAGCGCCTCCGCATCCTTTTCTCTATAAAGATCAGTCAACTTCTTATATGAGGATTCCAGACTTAAGAAATCGTCATTAGTGTAAAGCAACCATATTAACATCGCATCAAGACCATTCGTTTCATCGATTAAATGTGAAAGTGGTGCGCCAGCCATCACTGGATTTCTTCCCGGTGGTGTTCCCGCGGGCAGTTGCAACTGGGACGATATCGGCGAAAAATAGATCCAATATGCAAACCACCGTCTGGGGAAATCATGGTAGTACAAAAAGTTCAGACCGCAGGTATTGACTGAAATGCGTGTCTGCCCCTGCGACCAGAAACATATGCTGCCGCTAATGTCGCGCACACGTCTATTGATCGCATCTCGATCTTCGCCCTCCTTCGTCTCCGCGATATAACTTAACGCGTTACTCTTCAGATATGTCATTTGAATGTGTCCCCGGTATAACGGCTCATACTTGTTAATGGTCTCCAGTGCTTCCTCATAG
>JBARHQ010000018.1:0-39025 GCA_049799315.1 Thermodesulfovibrionales bacterium
TAGGCCTCGCATAATCCCAAGGAGGATATCTTCACAATGGGTCTTGCTACATTTAAGGGCGGGATACACCCGCCGGACAAAAAAACTTTAGCAGCAGGCAGTTCCATAACCGATGTAAAGCCTCCCAAAATCATTGTTGTCCCTTTAAGCCAGCACGCAGGGGCACCCTGTAAACCGCTCGTTTCGATAGGGCAGGAGGTAAAAAAAGGCGAAGCGATCGGAGAGGCCGGAGGATTTGTTTCGGCACCCGTCCATGCCTCAGTCTCCGGCAAGGTCGTCGCGATTGCCGAGTTTCCGAATGCCATGGGCAGGATGGTCAACTCCATCGTCATAGAAAATGACGGGAAAGAGGAGTGGACTGTTTTAAAGGACAATCCTGACTACATGAACCTGTCGGCCGAAGAACTGAAGGAGAAGGTTAAGGCCGCCGGCATCGTCGGTCTTGGCGGGGCGGCGTTTCCGACGTCGGTAAAGCTCTCCCCTCCCAAAGAGAAGCCGATCAATGCTGTTGTGATCAACGGGGCTGAATGTGAGCCGTATCTGACTGCTGACTACCGGTTGATGGTCGAGAAGCCCCGGGAGATTGTCGAGGGCCTCAAGATCCTGATGAAGGTCCTGAACGTCAGCAAGGGGTATATCGGGATCGAAAACAATAAGCCGGATGCGGTGAAAATAATGCAAGACGCTGCTCAGGGGGCCGCGGGTATAGAAGTGATAGCATGTGAGGTGAAATACCCCCAGGGGGCAGAGAAGATGCTGATAAAGGCCTGTGTGGACCGTGAGGTCCCGCCACGCGGACTTCCGATGGATGTAGGGGTTGTTGTTCAGAATGTCGGGACTGCCCTTGCTATTTATGAGGCTGCACGGTTTGGCAAGCCGCTGATCGAGCGGGTTGTGACCGTGACGGGCGAAGGCATTAAAGAGCCGAAGAACCTCATGGCCAGGGTCGGGGCAAAGATATCGGACCTTATCGAGGAGGCTGGTGGTTTCAAAGACGGAGCTGCAAAAATCATTGCCGGTGGCCCGATGATGGGGTTTGCGATTGCGTCTCTTGATATCCCGGTGACCAAGGGGACTTCAGGTATCCTGGTCATGCCTGAGTCAGAGATAGAGCACTCCGAAGAATTCGGGCCGTGCATACGGTGTGGCAGATGCATTGACGCCTGCGCCATGGGACTCCAGCCTTTCATGTTGAGCATTCTGGCAGAGATAGGACATTATGAAGAGGCGAAGGAATTCAATCTCTTCGATTGTTTCGAATGCGGGTCATGTGCCTATGTCTGCCCGTCAAAGAGACCGATTGTCCAGCTTGTAAGACTAGCAAAATCGATGGTCAAGCCATGATCAAAATAAGAACCGGGAATTATTATTTTCCATTTCCTGTTTCTCATTTTTTAAGGAGATAAGTTTATGGAGGCAACGAAAAAAGAACAGAATTTTATCGTATCGGTCAGCCCTCATGTAAAGAGTGACGAGACGACAAGCCGGATCATGTGGACGGTCAGCATCGCCCTGCTCCCGGCGCTTCTCTCAGGGCTCTATTTCTTCGGGCCGAAGGCACTCTTCGTGACGGCACTATGCATTATAAGCTCGATGGTCTTCGAGCATCTTTATTTCAGGATTGTTGAGAAGAAATCAGCAGTGGGCGACGGGAGTGCCTTCCTGACAGGCCTGCTCCTCGGCATGAATATGCCGGCCTCGCTCTGGTCGTTTTCTCCGTTCACCGTCCATGTCCCGGTTGTAGCTTCATTCGTTGCGGTTGTGATCACAAAGCAGCTTTTCGGCGGACTCGGGTTCAACGTTTTTAACCCCGCCCTGATCGGCAGGGCCTTTGCCCTGATATCCTGGCCAAAGGCGATGACAATCTGGAATGCGCCGACTGCAGCCTTTTTCGCCATGGATGCAAAGACGACGGCAACCCCTCTCGGCATACTGAAGGAAGAGGGTGTTGCGAAGCTGATTGAGGTCTTTGGCGACAAGATGAGCCTTTACCAGCAGCTGCTTACCGGCCACCGGGCCGGGTCGATCGGAGAGACCTCGGCAATAGCACTGCTGCTCGGCGGACTTTTCCTGCTGGCAAAAAGATATATCACCTGGCATATTCCGGTCTCTTTTCTGGGGTCCGCTGCCCTTATGGCCTGGGTTATGGGCGGCAAGGGGGGGCTGTTTACCGGAGATCCGGTTGTCCATCTCCTGAGCGGTGGCATGATGCTGGGCGCCTGGTTTATGGCAACAGACTACGTGACCTCGCCGTCGATGAAAACAGGCCAGATCATATTTGGCGTCGGCTGCGGACTGCTGACGATGCTGATAAGGCTGAAGGGCGGGTATCCTGAAGGCGTCATGTTTGCGATACTCATCATGAACTGTTTTGCGCCGCTCATAGACCGCGGCTTCAGATCAAAGGTCTTTGGCGCTGTCAAACCGGCCACAGCAAAGGAGGTCTCGAAATGACAGGCAAGGACATATTCAAAATAACCCTAAACCTTGTCATTATTTATCTCGTCGGCGGGTTCATCCTGGCGTTTGTCTATGCAAACGCGTCGCCGAAGATATTCAGAAACAATGAAGAGGCTGAAAAAAAGGCCCTGAAGCAGCTTATGCCTGATGCAGACGTCAATGAGAAATTAGGAGAATGGACCATACACGACAAGCATGCCAAGTATTTTATTTCGAAAAAAGGCGGCGACACAATCGGGTATATCATCCAGTCTTTCGGCAAGGGATATTCAAGCTATATCAATACGTTTATTGCGGTGGACAAGGACTTCACGGTCCAGAAGATTAATGTCCTTTCGCACGCCGAGACCCCGGGGTTGGGCGATGAGATCGAGGCTGCCTATTTTAAGGACCAGTTCAAGGGCAAGAGCATCGAGCATCTCAAGGTGATCAAGGGAGACACCAAGGACGACATACAGGCCATTTCAGGAGCCACGATATCGAGTCGGGCGGTCACCGAGGACGCGGTAAAAAACGGGGTTGCATTTCTGATTAAGACTGTCAAAGAAGGGGGCAACGCGGATGTCAAGCCACAGCAACACTAATCTCAAGGAATTATTTCTCAACGGAATTGTCAAGGAGAATACGATCTTCAAGCTCGCCCTGAGCCTCTGCCCTTCGATCGCTGTCACGAACAACCTGAAAAACGGCGTGTTCATGGGGCTTGCAGTTTTATTTGTCCAGGTCATGGTCAACCTGACCATTTCTCTGATGAGAAGTTTCATCCAGCCGAAGGTGCGGCTTCCGATATTCATGCTCGTCATCTCAGGATGGGTGACGGTGACGCAGTTGATGATGGCCGCCTTTGTGCCTGACGTCTACGGCAAGGTAGGACTTTACATTGCGCTGATTGTTGCCTTTGCGTCTATCCTTGCAAGGGCGGAGATGTTCGCCAGCAAGAACAGTGTCATTCCCTCGATCGTGGACGGTCTCGGGATGGGCGTGGGCTTTCTGTTTGCGCTGACGGTCATCAGCTTCTTCAGGGAGCTGGTCGGCAAGGGGTCTCTGTGGGGGAATGTGATTGTCAACACCAAACCCCTCCTGATCATGATACTACCTGCTGGTGGTTTTTTTGCGGTCGGCATATTGATGGCCCTTTTTAACTGGATCAATGCCCGGTACGCGGCAAAGGGCGCCCATGCGTCTCATTAAGAACGGTTTGAAGCCGTCTGAACGATTGTTAAACAAGGAGGAATATAAATGAGCAGCGAATTCACGAAACTGTTTGAACTGATAATATCGGCGTCGTTAATAAATAACTTTGTTTTCACCCGCTTCCTCGGCCTCTGCATTTTCTTCGGCGTCTCAAAGAAGATGGAGACAGCTGTCGGCATGAGCATTACCTTTACCGCTGTCATGATGGTCAGCGCTGCCATCAGTTGGGTGATCTTCAACTGGCTGCTGGTTCCGCTCCAGATCACGTTCCTTGAGATTATCGTCTTCATCGGAATCATCGCAGGTCTGGTCCAGGTGTCTGACACCATCATGAGAAAGGTATCGCCCGGCCTTTATTATAAACTGGGTATCTACCTTGCCCTTATCTCGACGAACTGCATCATCCTTGCTGTTCCCCTGGTGAGCGCCGGGGAGAAATATTCGTTTATTCAGAGCCTTGCCTTCGGTTTTGGCTCTGGCCTCGGTTTTGCTCTGGCACTTATCATTATGGCGAGCATACGCGAGAAACTCGAACTGGCCGACGTCCCGGCGCCCTTCAGAGGGCTTCCGATGGCCTTTGTGATAACAGGTCTGATAGCACTTGCGTTTACCGGCTTTTCCGGTTTGATCACACTGTAGGGCCCACTGGTGTAACAAAAGCGAAGTGTGCCATACAGGAAGACAAAAAGTAAAAGGAGCAAGAATGATACTCAAACATAAGAGCGTTATAAAGATAGCCATACCTGCTGCAGTCATACTGCTCGCCTCTGCATCGCTCGTTGGTGCCGGCGTCGGTGGCGGGGTCGAAGGAAAAGAGACGGTTGATATTATCCCTCTCATCAAGTGGACCCTGATTTTTCTTGCTGGTCTCGGGACGGTCTTCGGCGTGGGTATCGCCATTGCCGCCAAGAGGTTCGCTGTTGAGATTGACCCGAGGGTGGAGAAGGTGAAGGACGTTCTGGCGCATGCGCACTGTGGGGCCTGCGGCTATGCAGGCTGCGAGCAGTATGCAGAGGCGGTTGTAAAAAATCCTGATGTTTCACCTAATCTCTGCATCCCTGCAGGCGCGAAAGGGGCCGAGGCAGTAGCGCTGATCACGGGCAAGAAGGCCGAGATTATGGAGCCCCAGTTTGCGAGGATTATGTGTCAGGGCGGATGGTCAAAGTCGGTCAAACGTTTTACCTATGAAGGGGTCCAGGACTGCAGGGCCGCGATACTTGCCGGAGGTGGCGACAAGTCCTGCCGGTACGGCTGCCTGGGCTATGGCACCTGCTCCCGCGTCTGTCCGTTCGGCGCGATGACCATGACCGATGACCATCTTCCGTTCGTCGACATCACGAAATGCACCGGATGCAGGAAGTGCGAACAGGCCTGCCCGACAAAGGTGATCGAGGTGCTTCCCGCTTCAAAACAGGTGCTGGTGACCTGCCATTCAAAGGACAAGGGCGGCGATACCCGGAAGAACTGCGAAATCGGCTGTATTGCCTGTGGCATATGCGTTAAGGTCTGCCCGTTTGATGCGCCGTCTCTCCAGAACAATCTTTCGAAGATCGATATCAATAAATGCAGGGTCTGCGGCCTCTGTGCGACAAAATGCCCGACAAAGGCGATAACCGATTTCATCCCGCAGCGGCCAAAGGCCTTTATCCTGGACAATTGCATCGGCTGCCAGATCTGTACAAAGGTATGCCCGGTTGATGCTCCCTCGGGAGAACAGAAAAAGAAACATGAGATCAATACAGCCCGCTGCATCGGCTGCGGCATCTGTACAGCAAAATGCCCTGTCCAGGCGATCGACGGTACATTTAATGCGCAGGAGGTCTTTGCAGCCGCGGCTGCAAAGAAGGCAAAGAAGCCTGAAGCTGCATAAAATTTTGCATCTGTGCTGACCACAAAAAAAGGGGCCTCCGTGAGGCCCCTTTTTTTGTGGTCTCCCCCCCGAAGAGGTCTTACTTTATTTTTGCCCCCGGTTCAACATCTTTTTCCGGTGTAATGATTATCGGCACGCCATCCGCGCCGGTAGCGGCAAGGAGCATTCCCTGAGACTCCACCCCCATCAGCTTTGCCGGCTGGAGGTTGGCGACGACAACGATCTTCCTGTTAACCAGTTCCTCCGGAGTATAGGCCTTGCCTATGCCGGCAACAATCTGTCTTAACTCACCGGTATCGACCTGCATTTTGATCAGCTTGTCTGATTTCTTGACCCGTTCGGCGCTGATGACCAGGCCGACCTTGAGTTCGACCTTCATAACGTCCTGTATCGGGATCAGGTTAGTCTGTTCTTCAGGAGCTGCTGTATTTGCCGCCGGGGTGCCTGTTCCAGCGGGAGCTGTCCCTGATGGTGGTGTCTCTTCAGTCATCTTCGTTGTCCTCTCTGTGGTTTTCTCAATCCTGGGGAAAAGCTGTTCACCCTTTGCCACCTTCACCGTATAGGCAGGTCGCCAGTCCCAGCTGAATATCCGTAAAGAGCCTTCCACAGAATGACTATCCCCGCGTACCTCATCAGTCAGTGAATTCAGCCCCAGTTGCTTCCAGATCTTCTCGGCAGTTCCCGGCATAAAAGGATATATCTGCAGGGCCGTGACGCGCAGCGCATTCCAGAGATGAAACAGGACGCACCGGACTGCTTCTGCATCATTCTTTGCAAGCTTCCAGGGTTCAGTCTGTGCAATATAGTTGTTCGCCGCCCTTACGATGTCCCAGAGCCGCTCAAGAATGATATTGAAGCGCAGTGAGTCCCAGTAGGGATCGCCGAGAAGTTCATCGATAACTGTCGCGGATTCTTTCACCAGTTCGGCCGTGGCCTGCAAGACTGCTGCGGGCGCTGCTCCCTGGAAGTCGATCACCCCGGCATTGTATTTCTCGGCCATGGTCAAAAACCTGCTGAGCAGGTTCCCAAGATCGTTCGCAAGGTCCGTATTGATCCTGTTTACCAGGGCCTCCTCGGAAAAATCTCCGTCCAGTCCAAAAGGAACCTCCCTGAAGAGAAAATACCTGAAGGCGTCTACGCCGTATTTATCCGCGAGTGTATGTGGATCTACCACATTGCCGACTGACTTCGACATTTTCTTGCCCTCGACGGTCCACCAGCCGTGGGCGAAGATCGTGGCGGGCAGCGGCATGTTCAGGGCCATCAGCATGGCCGACCAGTAGACAGCGTGTGTCGTCAGGATATCCTTGCCCACGATATGGAGAGATGCCGGCCACCAGAAATCGCCATGCCTTGCCTGTTCAGCATGAGGGGTGAGATATCTTGTTGCCGAGAAGTAGTTGACCAAGGCATCGAACCAGACATAGGTCACGAAGTTATCATCAAAGGGGAGCGGAATGCCCCACGAAAGCCTTTGTTTCGGTCTTGATATACAGAGGTCTCCGAGATCATTGTTCTTCAGGAAGCCGAGGACCTCATTTCTGCGCGTCTCCGGCATTATATAGGTCCGATTCTCGGTGATCTGCGCGATCAGTCTCTCCTGGTATTTTGACATCAGGAAAAAGTAGTTCTCCTCCTGAATCTGGTCGACCTGCCTGCCACAGTCAGGGCATTTTCCTTCGACCAGGTCTTTTTCTGTCCAGAACCTTTCGTCTGGAGTGCAGTACCATCCGGCATATTGCCTTTTCTCGATCTCACCACGGTCCGAGAGTAGCTGCAGTAGCCCCTGCACTGTTTTTATATGTTCCGTGTCCGTAGTCCTGATGAAGCCATGTTCATCGATATCCAGTTTCTGCCACAGCCGCCTGAAGTTTTCTACCATGAGGTCTGCGTGATCTTTCGGAGCACGGCCCTTGTCTTTCGCCGCCTTCTCGACCTTCTGCCCATGTTCGTCGGTGCCGGTCAGAAAAAAGACCTCGTTGCCGATTATCCGATTTCTCCGGCTGAGGATATCAGCCGCAATCGTTGTATACGCATGCCCGATATGCGGGATATCGTTGACGTAATAAATCGGTGTTGTAACGTAGAAGCGTTTATTCATGGTTCAGGTTTTAAGCCTTATTCAGGGCCTCATTCCGGGGCTCATTCCGGGGTTTGGGGTTTCTTTTTGAATCTCCTTCTTCTTTTTTTTCGTCTTTTGTTTTCTCCTTCTTTTTTCTCTTCGCCCTGCGGTGCTGATTTTTGAGCCCGCTCAGCAGACGCAGCAGACGCTGTTTCCACGGGGGCGTCAGATGGGAAATCTCCCGAAGGTGCTGTGTCCGGGATGGAAGCTTCAGACCCGCCGGTCTCGTCCGAGACCAGCTGCTCTTTTGCAGCAGGGCCATGTGTCCCCGGGTGGTCAGCGTTGTATTCGTAACCGAGACAGCACATCAGTCGCCCGCAGACCCCGGAGAGCTTCCCCGTATTCAGGGTCAGGTCCTGCTGTTTTGCCATCTTAATCGAGATAGGTTCAAATGAAGTCAGGAAGAGACGGCAACAGAGTTCCTTGCCGCATATACCGAGGCCGCCCACCAGTTTTGCCTTGTCCCGTACGCCAATCTGCCGCATCTCGATCCGGGTCTTGAACCGTGCCGCAAGGTCCTTGACCAGTTCTCTGAAATCGATTCTTCCGTCGGCCGTAAAATAAAATACGATTCGTTTGCGGTCGAGTGTTACCTCGGAGCAGACAAGTTTCATCGGGATACCCCGCGCCGTGATCCTCTCGACGCAGAAACTTCTCGCCTCACGTTCGAACTTCTCATTCTCCTGCTTATTTTTCAGGTCTTCACTGCTGGCGACCCTCAACACCTTTTTCAGGTCCTTATGGGAGACTTCCTTGTGAGAGGCCGCAGTGGCTGCCGTGCCGATGCTCAGGCCGAATTCAGAGTCGACGATAACGCGGTCGCCCTGCCTGATCTCAATGCCGGTGGCATCGAAATCATATATCCTTCCGCAGCTTCTAAACCTAATTCCAACGACGTCCGGCATATCAGTGTGCGAGTTCCTTCCTTAGCAATGATGCTGTGTAGTTCCACGTAATGGACTTATTCAGGTTATAAAGCAGCTGACCTTTTGTCAGGCTTAGTTCCTGGTACAGATATATTATAACTTTCAGGTCGATGGATTTGCTCAGATCAGAGAGATAATCGTGAAGATCGATGTTGATGATCTGCGACGGTCCGGCAATCTTGAGTGCCGCAAGATCCCGGAGCATGATCACCGCGTGGTCGAACCACCGCTCCATATCCTCCCGCGATGTCCAGCCGTCTTTTCCGGCCTTCAGCATGTTTCTGAAGTGATCGAGAAACCAGTCCCGTTCCTCCCGAAGGTCATTGGTATGCGCGGCGCCCGGCCTTCCCATCGACAGGGTCACTGCCAGGGCAAGGTCCTGTGCCTGGTAGCGTCCATCAAGGACTTCTCTGCAGGCATCATGCGATAACGGGTAGAAGTTGACCCTGGAGCATCTCGATCGTATTGTATCAGGCAGTGCTCCGGGTTTGGCGGTAATGAGGATTACGACACTCTCGGCAGGTGGCTCTTCAAGGGTCTTGAGAAATGCGTTGGCGGCAGAGATATTCATAGCCTCGGCTTCATCGATGATGATCACTTTCCTTCGGCCCTCGAACGGCTTGTATGAAAGTGCCTCTTCGATCATCCTGATTTCGTCGATTTTTATAATCCGGTCTTCAGGAGCTACGAGAAGAAAATCCGGATGCACCCCTGCATCAATCTTCGTACAGGACGCGCAGGCATCGCAGGCATCAAAATGGCCTGGTTCGGGGTTTGCCATCTGTTCATCCTGCCCTCCGGCATCCGTCCCCCCGGCCCCGCGCCCTTCATGGGAACAGTTCAGTGCCTTTGCAAAATTTATGGCAGTGGTTTTTTTTCCGATGCCTGATTCACCGCAGAATAGATACGAAGAGGCAACGCGTTGCCTCCGGAGCATGCCGAGCAGCATGGTGATCGCTTTAGACTGGCCTATAATATTTTTTAAAGACATAGGGAAATAAAATTATACAATGTAGTTTTTTCCACAGTTCAATTATTGTCATTCCGGCTTGTCCGGAATCTTTCCGGAAGGATTCCGGACGCGCTGCACTTGCGGGAATGACACTGAAAACCAACATATAAATAAAAGATATCCTGCGATCTCTGACGCTGAATATTTATTATATACGATCTGTCTCGAGGAAGTCCGTAACAATTCCGGCAGTCTTCTGGTGGACCTCTCCGATGCTGCCGGAACAGTCAACAAGCGTTATCCGGTCCGACTCCTTGGCTGCAAGGTTTATGAAACCTCTGCGCACCTTTTCATGAAAGGAGATCTCTTCAAGTTCGAGGCGGTCTGTTTTTCCGATTGCACGATTTCTCCTCAGCCCGGTCTCGACATCGATATCCAGAAGGATCGTCAGGGCAGGTCTCAGTCCGTTTGTCGCGATCCTGTCCAGAGAGGCTATCAGCTCCAGGTCAAGGTCCCGGCCATAGCCCTGATAGGCGAAGGTCGAGTCGCTGAAGCGATCGGTAATCACGATATCTCCCCGCCGCAGGGCGGGAAGAATCACCTCTTCAAGGTGTTGCACCCGGGCAGCGTTATAGAGAAGAAGTTCAGTGACCGGCCTCATCTCCCGGCTGTCGATCGACAGGAGTATTTCCCTGATCTTGAGGCTGATCTGCGTCCCGCCGGGCTCGGCAGTCTCGGTGACCGCCAGACCCTTCTGCCGGAGATGCTGGGCAAGGAGACGGCACTGGGTGCTCTTGCCGGTCCCCTCGATGCCTTCAAAGGAGATGAACGCCCCCTTCATGTGAGTTCTTCTTTCAGCCTCATCAGCAGCTGAAAAATCTTCAGGGCCTCTTCAACCGACCGCGACCCCGTGCCACAGGAGGGGGTGAGTATGATCCTTTCCTTCAGAAGGTTTTCAGGGATATGCCTTGAAAGTTTTGAGAGGCCGCTGTAGAACCTTGCCCTGAGGGTTTCTATCGTGGTCTCCCTGATCTCGTCCGACGTTGGGACAATACCCCACGCGAGCCAGCCTCCGGATTCAAGGTGCCGGAGGAGATCATCATGGTAGAGTGCCAGCGTATCTGTATAATCGTACGCATCGAAATTGATGATATCGGCCCCGCTCTGCAGCACAAGCTGCCAGTCTGCATTGCCGCAACAGTGGATACCGGAGAGCGCACCCTCGGACTTTATCGTGACTGTCATCTCTTTAAGGAGCCGCAGGGTTTCTTCGCTGCTGACGCCGAGATAGCTTGAACTGCCGAGCGCGGAGAGGATCGGTTCGTCGATGAAGATGATCGCGCCGTCCGCATAGGTCTTCAGCAGGTCGATCTGCCAGCGGGTCTTCGCCTTCAGGAGCATCAGGGCAATCTCGCGGAACTCCTCATCAAAAAAGACGAGCCTGCCGGAATCGTCCTTCAGCCCGAGGGTGAAGGTCAGTGGTCCGGTGATATGCCCCTTCAGCAGCGCGAACCGCCGGTTCCTGATGATCTCGATAAACCGGTGGAGACCCTTTGCGTAATCTTCAGACACAGCGATGCGGCTGTCTTCTGTCCAACTCTCATAGAAGCGTTCCAGTTCGTCCGACGGACTGCGATCGATCCAGAAAGTCTTTCGTTCTATGTCCATCCTGAAGCAGGGCATGCCCTCGGAATACTGAGGGATCATGAACTCCTTAAAAGAAAGCGACGGCAGCTGAGGCCAGAACGGGATGTCGAATGTCTTCAGGACAAGCCGGCAGGACTCTTCGGCGCTGCGGTGCGGAAGGCTGCCGATGCCTGTTGTTGCGAATGGTTTTATCATGCTATGAATATACCCTATTTATGCCAAGTCTTTCAAAGAAATTTTCGGTGGATGCAGGTTAAAATAGGTTCATGGTAAGGACAGTTGTTTTATATCTGCTTTTCGTCTGCCTCATGCCTTTATGTCCTGCCCCTGCAGTCGCCTTCATGCCGGATGACGACATAGCCCGGTATCAGCTCGTTACCAGGGACTGGCCCGTCGGTGACAGGATAGCCTTTTGGGCCGGGCAGTTTGTCGGCACCCCCTATGATCCTGATCCCCTTGGCTGCTATGTCCGTGAAAAGGTCATCGTGACTGATGACAAGGTTGACTGCATGTATCTGGCATTCAGGGCTGTTGAGCTGGCACTGGCAAAAGGCCCTGAAGAGGCCACGAGTATTGCCCTTGAAAAGAGGTTTGTCGGCACGGGAGTTCTTCAGGGAGGAAAGGTCCTGAATTACGCCGACCGGTTTGAGTACGGCGAAGATATGATCGAAAGCGGCAAGTGGGGGAGAGAGATTACCTCTGAATTCGGCAGGACAGAGCAGGTAGCAGGTTCTCGCGGACGAGACACCGTGCCGGTCCTGTCTGCCAGAGACGCGGCGAAAAACGCCGGGAGACTTCAGAACGGGGATATTGTTTTTTTTGTGAGAAACCCTGCAAAGAGGATTTCAGATGAAATCATCGGTCATATCGGTATCATAAAGAAGGAAGCAAATAAGACATACCTGATTCATGCGAGCGGACTGAAGAATAAAGGCGGAAAGGTAAAAAAGACCCTTCTGGCGGATTATCTTAAAATAATGCCGTTCATAGGCTTACGGGTAAACAGGTTTGACCCTGATACTACCGTGCCTGAGTAACCACCTGATATTCCGAGGCAATGCACTTATTTGTTCCTTCTTCTCTGATGTTTCGTTTTCTTGAGCAGCTTCGAGTGCTTGTGTTTGCTCATTTTCTTTTTACGCCATTTTTTTACATTACCCACAGACTCACCTCCTTATGACCCAATAATTGAGAAGTATAAGTATAGACGATAAGGGAAAAAACTTTCAAACTCTCTTTTGATCTCTCTGAAATGAACGCGCCTGGTCCATAAACGCCTCGATCTGGATCCTGGTCGTGAGAGACTCGGTGCCGTCATAAGGGATGCTGAGGCAGGGGACGCCAAAGTCAGCGTGCAGGCCGCGCAAAAGCGCACTGACGATGGTGCCGGGCATACAGCCGAACGGCATCGCGCTGACGATCCCTGAGGCCCCACTGTGTATCAGGTCTATGCTCTTCCCGATGCTCAGGATAGCCTCTCCTTCGAAGGACTCATGAATATAGGGTGCCGCCAGCTTGATCAGCCGGGCAGTGTCCGGTTCGTGGAGTGTCTTCAGAAATCCCTCAAACTGTCGTGCCAATCTTTGCTCAGTCCTCTTTTGTATATATCTCTTGAGCGAAAGGCCTAGGACAGACGGCCAGTCTTTTGCTGCCTTCACCCTTTGACGGCCGACATGATTTACATAGTAGAGCCACTCATCTACTGGTGCGAGATAGGCCTCGCCGCCGAGCGCCTCGATCTGCCTCGCCAGGTCTTCATTCGAGAATCGGCTGGACCTGACAAATATCTCGCCGACAATGCCGATAAGCGGCCGTTCTTCCCCTGTCCTGGGGATAGCTTCAAAACCTTTGCGAATTCCGGCAAGGGTTATGCCAAGAGAGCCGTTGGTCCCGGTGAGAGCTGTGCATATTCTGCCGAGGGATTCCTGGTATAACTGCTTTGCAGTTCCACTCTCCTTTTCATAGGGTCGTGTCTCATGAAGGCATTTGGTCAGAAGCTCTATCGCAATGATGCCTTCCCAGCACTTCAGGGTGAAATTCTTGCCGACCATGCCGAGATCTTTATAGAAATCCTCGTTCTGGGTCGGAGAAAAGACCGGTGTATTCTTCAGTCCAAGGTCACGCATGACCAGGCGGTGAAAGACGTTGTACTGGCCGAACCTGCAGGGGCCGGTGCCTGAGGGCATAAAGAATGCTGATTTGTCGGGATTGAACCCTGCTTCCATGATCTTTCCCGCCATATCTCCGGTTGTGACGGCGCAGGGATAGCATTCTTTGCCTGATACATATTTCTTCCCCAGATCGACTGACTCCCGGGACGGCTCGGGCAGGACCTCGGCATCAACACCGCAATGTCTGAACGCTGCGGCAACGGCAAAGGTGTGATCAGACATCCTCGGTATAAATACTGTTCGCTTCTCCAGGGTGTTGCCGCCTGTTTTATATCTTTTGGGCCTGGCCCGCTCAGCCCGGCCCTTGAAGCCCGCCCCTTGAAGCCTTCCACTATCTTTGTTATTCCCGATGCTGTCGAGAAACGCCTCGCATCTGGTTATTGCCCCGGCGTCAGCGCTGTGCGCATCGATTTCAAGATGAAGATAAGGCTTCCCGGCCAGCTCCTCCTCAAAAAACTTGATGATGAACGAGTCAGGGCCGCACGAAAAGTTCCCGATATAGACAGAGTAGAGCAAAGGGTTCTGCGTGATGATCCGGGCAGCGCTCAGGATTCTCTGGCCCGCGCGCCAGTACATGTTCGGCCATTCCCTGCCTATGTCCTGTTCCTCGAGCGGAAGAAAGTCCATCGGCAGCGAGATGACACCGAGGTCAGCAAGCTTCTTCGGAATGTTCAGGTTCATGCCGCTGTCAAATGCATTGTAGGCCCGTCCGACGATCACAACGGCCTTTTCCTTCAGACCGGAGAGGATTCTGCTTCCTTCGCGCTTTATGTCTTCGGCAAATTTTAGTTGTGCCTTTTCTGCAACAGCCATGGCCTTTTCTAAATCTGCTTGTTTAATGGCATAAGATCTGAATATTTTTTTCAGTTCTTTCTTCAGGAAACTATTCCCCCGGTGGAAAGATATGACCGGGGTCAGGAATGTTGCTTCGCGGAGTGCAATGCCTGCGGTATACGGGACTGTCTGCGTATACGGACATGCATAACCTTTCCCAAGCGGATTGCCCGGCAGGTTCAGGTCGACGAAGCTCGGCAGGAGTATCGCATCAACGTTTTTCCCGATCAGATGTCGGATATGACCAAAGGCTGCCTTTACCGGGAAGCAGGTCTCTGCAATGACATTTTCAAGTCCGAGATCAACAGTCTTCCGGTCGGTCGGTGGTGATACCTCCACCTCGAACCCAAGCTCCCAGAGAAGCGTTGTCCAGAAAGGCAGATAGTCATGAAAGTAGAAGATATACGGAATCCCTATAGTCCCCCGTGTATGGCGAATCGTGAATGGCGAATCGTGAATCGCAATGTTTTCACCTTTCACCCCAAACTTTTCACGATATTTCAGATGTCCTTCCCATAGTTTCTCTTCCCTGAAAGAGAACAGGTCCGGAAGCTTGTGTTTTGGTCTGTCTTTCCGTATATCATATTTTTCACATCTGCCACCATAGTGGAGATACCCGTCTTCTCCCTCGATCTTTACCCTGTTGATTTCACAGACATTCGGGCATCCCCTGCATTCAAAGGATGAGATTTCATAGCGGCTCTGTGCCAGCCCGAACCCCTTGAATTTAGTCTTGAGCTCCAGTTCCACTTCATGCGCTTTTCCTTCCCCCTGCTGCTTGTCCCCAGTTTCTGGTCCCCGACTTTCCATATATTGCTTCGCTATCAGGGCCATGCCGATTGCGCCGGTTACGTCATGATGCGGCGGTACGATAACTTTTTTGCCGAGGTATTTTTCGAACGCAGCGACAACAGACTTGTTGAAGGCTACACCCCCCTGGAAGAAGATCTTCTTGCCTATGGGCCGGCTGCATACCACCCGGTTGATATAGTTCTGGACAATCGAATAGGCGAGGCCGGCGAGGAGGTCTTGTTTTGCGGCGCCCCTCTGGAGGTTTGCCATCAGGGAGTTTTCCATAAAGACGGTACAGCGTTCGCCGAGTCTGCATGGGGCTTCCGCGCCAAGGGCAGCCTGTTGAAATTCCTCCTTAACCGACACATTCAGTTTTTCAGCCTGTTCCTCAAGAAAAGACCCTGTCCCTGCAGCGCAGGCCTTGTTCATCTCAAAGTCAATGATCACCCCGTCTCTCAGGCTGATATATTTCGAATCCTGGCCGCCTATCTCGAATATCGTGTCAACATCCCTGTCGATGAAGGCCGCTGCGAAAGCCTGCGCCGTGATCTCGTTTTTCACAATATCAGCGCCTATGTAGTCGGCGATCATATACCTGCCTGACCCGGTCGTCCCCACCCCACATATCGTGACGCTGTCCCCGAGTTCTTTTCCGATCTCAGCTAGTCCCTGTTTTACTGCCTCGATCGGTCTGCCGGCGGTCATGAGATAACGTTTGGCAAGCAGCCTGTTGTCACCGTCCATGACAGCGAGGTTCGTGCTGATTGAGCCGATATCAACACCGAGGTACGCCTTTAAAGGCTGTGAAGCGCGAATGGTGAGAGGTGAATGGTGAGTGCAAGAATGATGGCCAGAATCGGGTCCAGAATCATAATCTTTGGTGTGAAACGATTCACTATTCACGGCTAACGTTTCACGTCTTGTCATATGTCGTTCGACAAACCCATCGTCGCTGCTTATCAGGGGGCTGTATCCTTTTTCAATAGGCTGGGATGAAGTGGTGAAATCCTCAAGTCTCTTCAGCAGACCAGCATCGAAAGGATAAAACCTCGTGGCTTTCATATCCTTTAGCGCGGCACCGATCGCCCCCATGACAGCATGTTCTTCAGGGATAAAGAGATCTGGAAGGCCCATAACCTCTCTGAACGCCTGCGCCATGCCGGCATTGGCAGCAACGCCACCCAGGAAGGCCACCGGCAGGGTGATCTCCCTGCCCCGTGCTATCGAACCCCTGAAGTTTCTTGCAACGGCAAAGCAGAGACCCGCGACGATATCCGCGACCGGGGTCGCAATCTGCTGGAGGTGTATCATGTCGGACTTGGCAAAGACGCTGCACCGGCCTGCAATTCTCGGGGGATTTTTTGATTTTATGCTCAGGCTGCTGAACTCTTCGATCGTCAATTGCAGCCGCTCTGCCTGCTGGTCGAGGAATGAGCCGGTGCCTGCAGCGCAAACAGAATTCATGGCAAAGTCGCTGGCTGAAGTTGATGTATTGTTTAGGCTTATAAGCTTGGAATCCTCCCCGCCGAGTTCGATGACCGTCCTGACATGCGGATAGAGTCTTCTGGTTGCAAAGGCATGAGCTACGACTTCATTGACAGGCTCTATGCCGAGGATGTCAGCGATAAGTCTCCCGGCCGACCCGGTAACAGAAAGAGACAGTTGCGGCCCGTCCTCACCCTTCCCCTCTTCCGAAGAGGGGAAGGGAAGACAATCAGAAAGGGTGTTTGATATTTCCGAGAAATCGTTAAGCACAGAACGCAGCAACTGAATCGCAGTACTGAGAGGCTGTCCTCTATGCCTTCTGTAGATGTACTGGAGTATTCCGCCCTGTTCATTGAGGAGAACAAGTTTTACACTGACTGATCCTGCATCAAGACCGATAAATCTCATAGGTATAGAGGGGGTGATAAATTGTTTCAAGTATAGCACATTTCTGTTCGCACGGTTTTTCCTGAGATAGGATCTTTTTCTGACAACATTCTGTCGCTGATGACAAAAAATGTCAGGAGTAAAATGATGACATTGACATTGCTGACACAAATATTGTTTAATATCAGTCAATTATGAGGCTAAATTCTTTTAATTCCTGGCATGGGATCTGCTTTATTCTATGATCACAGGCAGCAGAGCATCAACCAGGGAGGTGGTCTTCGCAGCGAGATAACATGAATAAAAGTATCATTGACAGAGATAGCGGCAGGATTCCTGACCGCAGAATTATTATCAGACAAAAGAAGAAGGAGGAACAAATGTACAAGACAATTGAGAACATGAAGGTCAGAGATGAAAGAGGCTTCACGCTGATCGAGCTTCTGATCGTTGTCGCGATTATCGGTATTCTTGCAGCTATTGCAATTCCCGGTTATCTCGGTATGCAGGAGAGGTCAAGGAAGGGTGCAGTACAAAGGGGTGCATCGTCATCAGAGCCTGATGTGCAGGCATGGCTGAATGCTGCGCAGCAGGGGCTTTCAAATGGCTCTGGAGTCCAGGGGGCGCTTTTCTCGGTTGATACAGACGGTGACGGAGTAGTCTCGATTGACGGTTCTGACGCCAACAACTCGACTCTGGGCATGAGACTTGCCGCTGGGACCTTATGTGCTAATTACGTAGCCACAAAGCAAAAACTGCAGGCTGAAACATCTCCCTGGGCTAAGACTCCGGGTTCCCTTTGGGTAGCAGGCAACGCCGCATCTGGCAGAATTTCCTGCAGCCAAAACGGATCCACCAGAATTGATATTACTGCTATGGATGCAGGAGCCCAGACAATCCATCTGAAATCAGTGTATTCCGATTAAATGACCATCTTTATTATTGGCGTTAGGGAGACATCCCTAACGCCAATTTTTTTTAAATGAGTCCAAAGACGAGGAACGTCCTTGTGTTCCTTTCATTTACGGTCCTGCTTGGATCTTTCCTGAGTATTTACATCTCAAGTAAAGTATGGGACTATGACTTCTGGTGGCATCTGGCCACCGGCAGATATATAGTCGAGACAGGGTCTTTGCCTGACACTGATCCCCTCTCCTTTGTGAATGATCTCAAAGAGAATCTGCATGTCAAAAATCCACTTGGGATGCAGTTCAACCTTAAACAGTACTGGCTTGCCCAGGTGCTTTTTTTTAAGATATACAAGGTCTCTGGTGATGCCGGCATAATGATCCTGCGGGGGATAATGCTCCTCTCAATGGTAATTGTTGTGCTTGCCTCTTTGATAAGGCAGAAGGTCAGCTATTTTATAATTTTCCCCCTGCTCTTCTGCGTTCATATAAATAATTTTTATTATTTCGGAGAGCGGCCTGTCCTGTTCACCCTTTTGTTTTCAGCCTTGGCCTATTATCTTCTTGAGGGATATAAGCGGCGCCCTGGCAAGGTAATTTTTGCTCTGGTTCCGCTGATGCTTTTATGGGCAAATATGCATGGCGGGTTTATTCTCGGCATTATTCTTATCGGAACGTATCTTGCCGGAGAGACCATCAACTATATCCTGAAAAGAGGGGCACTGGAAAAGCGGGAACTCATAATCCTGTATATTGCCGGGGGGATCGCCATTGCGGCTTCTGCCCTTAATCCGAACGGGTTTAGGGGGTTCCTTGCGGTATCGCATCAATATACGTCGATGTTCCAGGAAGGCGTGCAGGAATATTTTTCTCCTTTTGTTCTTTATAAAAACAAAACCAGTTCGATAAACTGGTCGTATATAGCCATGTTGGCGGCCTTCCCCGTAGTCTTTCTGCTTAGAAAAAGGAAAATGGACATCACCCACTGCCTGCTCCTCTGCGGGCTTGCATACATGAGTATTACGGCCCTTCGCTATGTAGTTTTCTATGTCGCTATCAGCGCTATGGTCCTTGGAGCGGAATTGCAGCTTGTTGTTGATGAATATTCAGAAACATATGATTCCTTACGCTTAAGGCTTGAACCTGTTTTTGTTATATTAATCTGCGTGTCTTCAGTTCTCTATTCTGCGGCGTATCTTAAGCCGGGTAGCATGGTATTCGGCAAGGCTGTCAGATTTTCCGTGCCCGAGGGCGCTGCGGATTTCATAGAGAAGAATAATGTCAAAGGAAATATGTTCAACGATATGGCGTATGGTGGGTATCTGAGCTGGAGATTTTACCCTGACAGGAAGGTTTTTTATGACAGCCGCGCACTTAACTATACCGTTATGACGGAATATCAATGGATTATAACGGCATTGGAATCCGTCCAGAATCCTGAACTCCCTGCAGGGAAGGAGCCTCTCTGGAGCCGGCTACTTAATCACTATAAAATAGACATAATGCTTCTCAATACCAGGGACGCCTTTGGCACGATCCATCCTATAATCTTTAGCCTGATAAATAGCGACGAGTGGGTCCCTGTATTTTACGATGGTATTTCTGTGCTCTTTGTGAGGGATAAAAAGGATAATCAGGAGATTATAGATAGAGATCGCATCGACGAAGAAAGCATGTATAACATGCTCATTGCTACTTTTTCCGATATCGCAATGAACAATACGAAGAACCCCTATTACATGATATCGCTGGGAGATATTTTTTATAATATGCAAAGCTATACTGATGCGCTGCAAGCCTATGAATATGCGGGTAAAAGACTGCCTGGTCAATTAGGGGTTGCGGAAAAGATAAATGCTGCCAGAGAGAGGCTGCCGGACGAAAAGGAAACACAAAAAAAGCTATAATTATAATGTATGGAGGGGATTGAAATGAAAAAAGATGGTTTTAGTCTGATTGAGCTCTTGATTACGGTTGCGATAATCGGTATCCTTGCGGCAATTGCTATCCCCGGGTATATTGGTCAGCACAGAAGGGCTGAAAGGACAGAGGCGTTTGCGAACCTTGATAACCTGAGGTTAATTGAGGCACAGGTCTTTGCTGACGGGGGAAACTACTATGCGCCTAATCCTGCTACTGTTGTCGGCTCGACACGGGCAATCCGCGATGCTAATTGGACGAAGATACGATTCGGCCCCCCTGTTCCTGCGCTTTCCCGCTGGCAGCCTGGGCCGTCACAAAATATGAAATATAGTTACCATATTATTCTGAATGTTCAGATGACGAACCCCAATACAGTGCCGTGGGACGGAGCAACGAATGCGCTCACGCCCTGTTTTACCGCAGTTGCAACCGCTGTTCAGGGAACAAGGGTGTTTTCACAGAGGGATGTCTTTGCGATAGACTGCAATAATAACAAGAACTATTAAGATAGTGTCATCATCTCTTTTGTTTTCGATCGTAGTCCCTCTCTATAACGAAGAGGAGAACGTTTCCGAGCTCTGCAGGCGGCTGACTGCAGTGATGGAGAGGCTTTCCTCTGAACATTCCGGCCTTGCCGGTGGATATGAGATGATCCTTGTCGATGACGGGAGCACGGACCACACGTGGCAGATGATCCGAGAGCTCCACGAAAAAGACCCGAAGGTGAAAGGGGTAAGCTTTTCGAGGAATTTTGGTCATCACATTGCTATCACGGCCGGGCTTGATCACGCAAAGGGCCAGACGATAATCCTTATGGACGGCGACCTCCAGGACCGGCCTGAAGAGATACCCAGACTCCATCAAAAGCTTCAGGAAGGATATGATCTCGTCTATGGGATCAGAAGAGTCAAGAAGGATTCGCTGATGAAACGGCTCAATTCATTCCTGTTCTGGTGGTTCCTGAACAGGTTCTCGGGGATCAATATCCCGCGCAACCAGACACTGCTCAGGATATTCGACAGGAAAATACTGGATGTGCTGAACAACATGAGGGAGCGTGCCCGGTTTATCCACGGCATGATGGCCTGGACCGGCTTCCGCACAGCCCTTCTTGAGATCGAGCATGCCCCGCGTGAGCGCGGAGTCAGCAAATACAATATGGTGAAGCTATTCAGGCTTGCCTTTAATGCCATAACGTCCTTTTCCGTTGTTCCTCTCAGGCTGGCGACCTATCTGGGCATCCTGAGTTCGGGGGTCGGGTTCTGTTATGCCCTCTATTTCTTATATAAAAAGATATTCCTCGGCATCCCGGTCCTCGGATATGCCTCTATTATTGTTGCCGTGCTATTTGTCGGCGGTGTTCAGCTTCTGATCCTCGGCATCATCGGCGAATATCTGGGAAGGGTTTATCAGGAAGTACAGGCACGGCCGGTCTATATTCTGAAGGACCAGCTGCTTTGATTGCAGAACTTGAATGGGATAGTAAGCTTTTCAAAAGGAAAATTGGCAGACTTACAAGGGTCCCCTCTGAAAGGCGCCTGAGTAGCCTTATACGGCAGGCAGAAAAAAAAGGCTACTCATATCTCACCTGCCGTATCATTGACGGGAAGATGTCTGACCTGCAACTTCTTGAGACCCACGGTTTTTATACCGTTGATGTCGGTGCTGTATGGGGCAGGAAGACGGCCGCCTTTCCTGAACAGCCCCACACCATTAAGGAAGCGATGGCAAGGGATGTCCGCAGGCTCACGGCGATGAGCGCGGGCCTCTTCAGGGACAGCCGTTTTTATAATGATCCCTTTTTTACCGCTGAGGAGGCAGACAGGCTTTACCGGGCCTGGATACGCAACTCTGTCAGCAACTCACTCCGTGAAGAGATCTGCAGGACCTTTTTTATTAAAGACAGCGGGTTTCTGGTCTATCGTCAGAAGGCAAATTGCGGAGATATTGCTCTTATTGGTGTGGTCCCCGAAAAACAGGGCAGGGGCATAGGCCGTAGTCTTGTCCTGCATACATTGTCCCGACTGAGGGAGGATGGAATGGATACCCTCACCGTCAGAACACAGATCAAAAATATCAGGGCGATGAATTTTTATCTGGGGCTTGGATTTAAGATACAATATACGGACACGACTATGGCACGAGTGATTGATGCGTGATTGATGCGTGATTAATAAGATGGAATGCGAGGGATAATGAAGGACATAAAAGTCGGCGTTATCGGCTGCGGCTACTGGGGACCGAATCTGATCAGGAACTTCAACGAAAATCATCATACATCTCTGACCCATGTCTGCGATCTGGACCGGGAGCGGATTGACAGGATCAGATTGAGGTATCCGCACGTTATCGCTACGACTGATTACCGTGAGGTCATGGAGAACAGTTGTTTGGATGCGGTAGCAATCGCAACGCCTGTCTCAAGTCATTACCGGCTGGTCCGGGAAGCACTTGAGGCCGGCAAACACGTGCTGGTTGAAAAACCGTTTACTTCCACAGCAAGGGAGGCCGGGCGCCTGGTGAACCTGGCCAGGAAGAAAGGTCTGGTTCTTCTCGTCGACCATACGTTTGTCTATACCGGCGCGGTGCGCGATATAAAGAAAAGGATGGACGCAGGAGAACTCGGTGATTTGTACTATTTTGACTCTGTCAGGGTCAACCTCGGGCTGTTTCAACGCGATGTGAACGTCGTCTGGGACCTGGCTCCCCATGATCTTTCTATAATGGACTATCTTGTGGGAGAGGAGCCGGTGAGCGTTGCCGCTACAGGTACTGCACATACTCCGGGCGGCCTTGAAGATGTCGCGTATTTGACGCTCAAGTTCAAAGGGAGCCTTATTGCTCATTTTCACGTCAACTGGATGTCTCCTGTCAAGATTCGGAAGATCATCCTCGGCGGCAGTAAAAAGATGCTGGTTTTTGATGATCTGGATCCCGGAGAAAAGGTGAAGATCTATGATAAAGGAATATCTCTTTTAAGGCCGAGTCAAAAATCGATTTACCAGAGTCTAGTACAATATAGGATCGGAGACATGCATGCACCGGCCATTGATATGAAAGAGGCTCTGAATGTTGAGGTCGGGCACTTTGCAGAATGCATAAAAAACAACATCTCTCCCCTGACTGACGGCGAGGCCGGTCTTCGGGTCGTAAGGATTCTTGAGGCCGCTGACAAGTCATTGAAAAGGGATGGGGCTAGAGTGACATTATGAATAACGTCATTGCAATGAATGTTGAGATTGGAGAAGGTACCATTATTGATGTACCTTCGATTATTGGCAAGCCACCCCGGGGTTCAGAGGAAGGGGATTTGCTGCTCAGGATCGGCAGAAGCGGTCATATAAGGCCTTTCACAACGCTTTATGCCGGGAGTTCCATGGGCGATTATTTCCAGACCGGCCAGGGGGTTTCGGTCAGAGAAGATAATGTCATAGGGAATAATGTGAGTGTCGGGACCAACTCTGTTCTTGAATTCGGGAACCGGATAGGCGACTTCAGCCGTATTCACAGCAGCTGTTTTATGGAGATGGTGACTATCGGTAAACATGTCTTTGTCGGTCCGAATGTCGTGTTCACCGATGACCTCCACCCCATGGGGTGCCCGAGATACAAGGAATGCAAGGGAGGGGCGGTGGTTGAGGACTATGCCAGGATCGGGGCAAATTCAACCATACTTCCGGGAGTGAGGATCGGGAGGAACAGTCTTGTTGGCGCCGGCTCTGTGGTAACCAGGGATGTCCCTCCCGGAAGTGTTGTTACCGGGAATCCGGCAAAGGTCATCAAGAATATCGACGACCTCACCTGTTCCATGGGTTTTTTTGAGAAGCCCTATGTCTGGCCCCCTTATGAGGAGAGTAAGGAATGAAGAGTATACCCTTTGTTGATCTGAAGGCCGGGTTTGCGCCGATCAAGGCTGAGGTGATGCGTGCGATTGAAGAGACGCTCACAGGCATGAACCTCAATATCGGACCGAACTGTCAGTCACTCGAGCAGGAATTTGCTGCTTACTGCGGAACAGAGTACGCCGTTGGTGTGGGCTCGGGGACTGAGGCGCTCCAGTTCGCTCTTCTTGCCGCAGGGGTGAAGGGAGGGGACGAAGTGATAACGTCACCCCATACCTTTTTTGCCACGGCAGAGGCCATAGTCTGCATTGGTGCGGTGCCGGTCTTTGTGGATATCGACCCGAAGACATATACGATTGATCCTCAGGCCATAGAAAAAAAGATTACGTCAAAGACCTCAGCGATTATCCCGGTCCATATGTATGGTCAATGCGCAGACATGTCCCCGATCAACGATATCTCACAGAAACATGGCGTTGCTGTCATAGAGGATGCCTGCCAGGCACATGGTGCGCTCTATCAGGGGAAAAAGAGCGGGGCCCTTGGCACTGCCGGTTGTTTCAGTTTTTACTTTACCAAGAATCTTGGTGCCTACGGAGAAGGCGGGATCGTCACGACGAATGACGGTGCAATTGCCGAGAAGGTCAGGCTTTACCGGAACCATGGGCATACCTCAAAGCATGAGCATGCGGTGATCGGGTACAACGGAAGACTCGATGAAATACAGGCAGCAATATTGAGGATCAGGCTGAGGCTGCTTGACCAATACAACAGCAGAAGGCGGGAACTGGCGGCTGAGTATGGCAAACTTCTCCGGGATCTGCCGATCGTTCTGCCCGAGGAGGCACCGACACGGCAGCATGTCTTTCACCTATATGTGATACGGACTGCGGAGCGGGACAGGCTGATGGCGCACCTGACAGAAAAAGGTGTCGGTACAGGCATTCATTACCGGAAACCGGTTCATCTCCAGAAAGCTGTGGCATACCTGGGATGCAAAAAAGGGGTTGCCCCTGCTGCTGAGCAGGCCTGTGAAGAGATCCTGTCATTGCCTATGTATCCTGAGCTTTCTTCCGCTGATCTGGCGTATATCGCAGAGGCGGTCAGGGAATTCTATGGCAGTCAGGGGAGGGCCTGACCAGTGACGCGCCTGACAGGGAGACAAAGGAGATGAAGGTGCTTGTCACCGGCGGAGCCGGGTTTATCGGCAGCAACCTGGTTGACGAACTGGCAAAAAAAGCCCATGTAGTCGTATTCGATAACTTCTCTTCGGGGAAAAAGGTGAATGTCGCGCATCATGAGGGTAAGTCCAATATCGATATTATTGAAGGCGATATCAGGGACAAGGGACTCGTCCGCCGGGTTACAAAAGATATTGATGTCGTCTATCATCTGGCGGTGCAGTGTCTCCGGGTCTCTATCAATGATCCGGAGATCAATCATGAGGTCAATGCCACGGGTACGCTCAACCTCTGTATGTCTGCTCACGAAAACAGGGTCCGGAGGTTTGTCTATGTATCCTCGTCCGAGGTTTACGGTTCTGCTCTCATGGCGCCCATGACCGAGACCCACCCCAAGGAACCAACAACAGTTTACGGAGCGAGCAAGCTTGCCGGGGAGCAGTATACCCTTGCCTACCACCGCACCTATGGGATGCAGGCCATGGTGGTGATACCCTTCAATACCTATGGTCCGAGGGAGCATTATGAAGGTGCCCACGGCGAGGTGATTCCCAAGTTTGTGCTGAGGGCCCTTAATGATAAGCCGCCGGTTATTTTCGGGGATGGCTCGCAGACAAGAGATTTTACGTATGTCTCCGATACGGTCAGGGGGATTATCCATGCCTCCACCTGCGACGACATGGTCGGCCAGACCGTGAATATCGCCCGTGGCGAGGAAGTGAGCATCAGGGCAATTGCCGACAAGATCTACCAGAAGCTCGGAAAGTCGCATATCATGCCGGTTATGGAAAAGGGCAGGCCCGGTGATGTGCGAAGGCATTTTGCAGGGGTTGAGAAGGCAGCGCAGCTTTTCGGGTTCCGGGCGGAGGTGGGCATTGATGAAGGCCTGGACATATTCATTGAATGGTTCACCTCGCAGGGATATGATCTCGGCAGACTCATGGAGGAGGATGTTGTCTTTAACTGGGAGGCGCAGAAGTGAATATCCCGATTGCAAAACCGTTCCTCGGCCCTGAGGAGGAAGAGGCTGCCTCAAGGGCTATCCGCTCAGGATGGGTCTCCCAGGGGCCTCTGGTGAAGGAGTTTGAGGACCGTTTTGCCGAATATGTTGGAGCAAGGCATGCGATAGCAACGACTTCATGTACAACGGCGCTGCATTCGGCGCTGGCGATGTCCGGCATCGGGCCGGGAGATGAGGTTGTCGTCCCCTCTCTTTCATTCATTGCGACAGCCAATGCGGTCGTCCACGCGGGAGCAGTCCCGGTGTTTGCAGATATTGATCCGGAGACCTGCAATGTTACTGCAGAAACAATTCAGAAGGCGATAACCCGAAGGACAAAGGCGGTGATGCCGGTTCACCAGATGGGGTTGCCTGTTGATCTTGATCCGATTATGGATTTATGCCGGAAGCATGCGTTCAAGCTTATTGAAGACGCAGCCTGTGCAATAGGTTCACGATACAGGGGCACGAGAATTGGAGGGCATGGCAACATCGCCTGTTTCAGTTTCCATCCGAGGAAGGTTATTACAACAGGAGAAGGCGGAATGATTACGACCGATGACTCTGATTTCGCCGGCAGGTTAAGAAGATTCCGTCAGCATGGAATGTCGGTATCCGACATTGAAAGGCATATGACAGATAAGGTCATTATAGAACAATATCCCGAGATTGGATACAACTTCAGGATGACTGATATTCAAGCTGCTGTCGGAATCCTTCAGCTTAACAGACTGCCGGTGATACTAGAGAATAGAACAAAAATCGCGCAGTTTTATAATAAGGAGCTGGGCACTGTCAGGCATATCAAGGTCCCGAAGTTGCCTGAATATGTGTATCACAACTTCCAGTCTTACTGGATAGAACTGCTTCCCTCATCACGAGTATCAAGGGATGTGCTTATGCAACGACTCCTGGAGAAGGGCATATCGACAAGACGAGGTATTATGGCCATTCATAGGGAAGCATGTTATTCAGAAAAGGGAGATAGATCCAGACTTCTATCAACTGAAAGGATTGCTAAGAGCACCGTGATTCTTCCTCTATACCCTTCAATGAGTTCTGAGGAGCAGCTGTATGTGATCGATTCCATAAGGGAAAGCCTGCTTTAGAGAATGCCTATCGAGATTGAAATTGTTGAGGAAGTCACGCAGTCCGAAGACTATGACCGGTTTCTTGCTGTTTGCCGCTACGGTTTTATCCAGCAATCCTCCATATGGCGCGATGTGATAAAAGGACTTGGGCCGGACGAACCATATCTTCTTTTGGCAAGAGACGGAGGAAATCCTGTTGGTGCTATGTCGCTATATTGTTACCGAGGCAGATTTGGGAATATAATGACATCTGTTCCTCAGCCAGGTCCGCTCGGCGGGATAGCCTGTCAGGATGATTATCCACAGAAAGAAGTGCTTTACAGAGAGTTGATAAATTATGCAGTGGCACTAGGAAGGGAAAAGGAATGCAGTCTGTTAACCATCATAACAAATCCGTTTGTAAATGACAGCAGCTATTATAGAGATTTTCTCGCGCCTGAGTATGAGCTGGAAAATTTCACTCAGTACATAATCCTGGAAGAGATTTTTGACAGGGAAGGAACGGCTGAATATCTGAAAAGAAGAAATATAGTCAAGAGGAAACTGAAAGCAGCGAGTTCTGCCGGAATTGAAGTGAGAGAGTCAACCTCGTCAGCAGAGCTCGATATCTGGTATGAAATACATTCAAAGAGGCATAAGGAAGTGAGAGCGAAGCCGCTGGAGAAAAGACTTTTTCAGAACATACTGAATAAAGTAGTCCCCGCAGCCAATGCAAAATTTCTAGTCGCACATTATAATAACATGTTAATCGGCGGTTGTTTCTATATATATAACCGCTATATCTGCGATGCTTTTTTAATGAGTTCAGATAGCGACTTTATCGAACTCGGTACTAACTTTGCCCTGACTGACAATTTTCTCCGGTGGTCAAGTGAGAGCGGAAGGCAGGTATTTAACTGGCAGTCTTCTCCATCACGCTTAAGTGGCGTGTATGACTTTAAAAAACGCTGGGGGAGCAAGGAAGCTGGGTATTATTTTTTCACAAAAGTATTGGGTGATATCTCGAGAATTCTTAATGGTAATTTTGAAGAAGTAAAAGATGCTTATAAAAATCACTTTCTGCTTCCGTGTGAAGGTGTCGGTGGCACTGGTGGAAAGACTTTCGGAGAATTTGTAAAGAATAAGGTCAGAAAGAATTAGGGGAAGAATATATGGAAGACTTTGACTTGGGAGAAAGCGTGATTATAGAAAAAGAGCCATATGTATTTGCAAAACCCTGGCACAAAGATTTTCCTCCCATGATTGTCGTAAGCATAACCAACTCATGTAATTTGAGATGCATGCATTGTTATTATTCAAAGTTCATCAATCTTCCGGGTTATCGGCCAAATATGCTTAAAAGGGAAATATGGGAAAAGATCTGTGAAGAGATGAGCAACTGGCCCGGTGTCATAATGAATTTTGGGACAGACGGGGAGCCGTTATTACATCCCCGGTTCCTGGATATGTTGAGATTTGCCCGCAAGAAATCTATTTACCCTGTAAACATTACGACAAATGGTCTTTTGATGGATGAAAAATTCGCGAAGGCGGTAACTGACGAGAATCTGGCTGATATTGTAAACATAAGTGTTGATGCTTTCACCTCTGAGACCTATGCAAAAATCAGGGGCGGTCATTTTGATCGTCTTGTGGAAAATATCAATAATCTTGTTGCGTTGCGTAATCAGGCCGGAAGCTCCATGAAAATTCAGGTGAATTTTATTGACCAGCCTGACTCACACGCTGAACTGACACCTTTCAGGCAATACTGGGAGGGACGCGTTGACCTGGTTTTGATGAGGACATACTATGATGCAACCTCGGTTACCGGAGAGACCGGCCCGAATATTACGGGCAAGCAGACAGACTTCCAAAAAATAGACCGGTGGCCCTGCCAGCAGTTGTGGCGTAGATTTAACATTGCCGATGACGGCACTGCAAGATTCTGTGTTGATGACTGGTTTAACAAAACCAGAGTTGGCGATTTAAGTACCCAATCCATCGCTGAAATTTGGAGAGGCATTGAATACAACAGGCTCAGGCACCATCATATTACCGGACAGTTTAATGAAATTCCCTATTGCATGAAATGTACTGAGTGGCAGGGAATGAGATGGGACTATGATTATTTTACAGCGATTGAAAAATTGTTGAATAAGAAGTTTATATAAGATGAGTTTGAAGATTAACGAAAGCATTTCAATGGTCTTGCCCGTGTATAGAGAGGAGGCATTAATCGAAGATACCGTGAAGATGTCTCTTGAAAAACTGGCACGCTTTACATCTGGGTATGAAATTGTCATTGTCGATGACGCCGGCCCCGACAGGACAGGGGAGATAGCAGACAGGTTGAGCCGGGAATTCAGGCAGGTTACCGTCGTACACAACATAGTCAACCTGGGAGTCGGCATAAGTGTTCTGAGAGGGCTTATGGTTGCAAAGGGAGATATCATCTTTCATAATGCGGCTGATAACCCTTTTAATATTGACGACCTGGCAAAGGCCTTGTATTTGTTGAAAGGCGCTGATGTTGCCGTTGCAGTAAGGGTTGACCGTTCTGCACATTCAAGGTGGCGCAAGATCACTTCTCTCGTAAATAAATTTCTGATTCATCTGTTGTTCAGACCGCAGATAGCGGATATGAACTTTATCCAGGTATACAGAAGAAAGGTGTTAAGGGATGCTGAGGTATCCAATATAATGTCGAGGAGCCCTGCATTTGTAACGCCGGAGATTCTAATACGGGCAAAGAAGAAAGGTTATCGGATTGTTCAGTTCGGCGCTGAATTCCATAGGCGCAAGGCCGGGAAGGCAAGTTATGGAAGGCCTCATGACATTATCTGGACTCTTTATGACATGCTTCGGTTCAGGTTGAAACTGCTCAATCTAAAGTTTCATTCGTTGGCAGCACCTGACGACTGATGGAGAGAATAAAGACACATTGGATTATTATCACTCTTATAATTCTCTCGGGGATAATATGGGGGATTAATTATAACCTTCATTTCAACGGATTTTACTGGAATGACTCTCATGATTATAGCCAGATGGCACGGAATATTTACGAAGGAAATGGGTTTAGCACTTCTGTCCTGAGGCCTATCAGTTTTCTGAATTTTCAGACTCTCCCTCACCCGGAATTGACAAGACCACCGGTCTATCCACATCTTCTTGCTGCTTTCTTCTGGCTTTTTGGTCCGAATGATTTTGCCGTTGTGTTATTAAGTGGATTGTTCTACATACTATTTGTCATTTTTACATTTCTTTTTGCAAGAGAGTTAACAGGGGGAGATAACGCAGCCTTGTTTACTTCTCTATGTGCTGCGCTATCGGCAATATTTTTGAGCTGGAGCATAGGGGGTTCATCCGATATTGTGTATTCTGCATTGCTATATTTCTTTTTTTATGTTTATACGACATACCCCGAAAAGGTTTTTCTTCATGGTCTCATCGTAGGGGTGCTATATTTAACGAGGGCAAATACGGTATTTCTTATTCCTGCCCTTGTGCTTGTGGATTTTAATCCCTTCATAAAAAGAACAAATTGGAAGCGGTTAGCTGTGTTTATCACCAGCTTGATTCTTGTCGTAGCGCCGTATTTGACCAGAAATCTCAGTTTCACTGGGCTAGTATCATCTGTAAACTCCTCAGGGCTTGTTATGTTTACGAAGAGCTATCCGGGTTATACATACTGGACTCAATTGACCGCTGTTCCTGCATGGGAATTTATAAAGACACATCCGGGAGAATTTTATGTAAAAATTATCAATGCCCTTTACGCGCTTGCAGCTGACTTTAAAGGATCTTTTGGCGTAGTCTTGCTGATATTAATGGCGGTTGGGTTGCTTGTTCCGCTGAAAGAAGAAAGACAAAAACGTACAAGAAAGATTATTTTGTCTGCAATTGTGATTCAGACATTTGTCGTTGTCCCTATAAGCCCTGAAGCTCGTTACTACATGTATTTTGTGCCAATAATCCTTTCTTTTGTTTTTATTGCAGTTGGACAGATTTCTGAAAAAATTTTCAGAATGGCCTGCTGTGTTCTCATCCTATCTCTTGTAATTGTGTCGTCAGCAGGATTCTGGAAAACTTCAAAGCAGTTTAACTTTTATCAATTGCTTGGAGATGTTGTAAAGGCTGAAACAGAAAAAAAGGATATTATAGCCTCGGACATTGCATGGGAGCTAAGCTGGTATGCTGACCGAAGAACAGTATGGCTCCCCTATGACTTAGAGATGATGAAGAAAATCTCCGAATCTGTTCCCGTAAACTATGTTTTTCTGTCAATTTACCTGTCAAGGCAGTTGGTACCCTATAAAGATAACATATGGCAACAGTTGTTTTTTAACGTAAATTCTTTTAAACTGCCTGAATTAAAATTGATAAAGGTGTTTTATTTTAACAATAGGCCTGTTGGGGTGCTTTATAAGACTGAAATAAATCAATGAATAAGGAGCAGACAATGAAAACCATTCTTGTCACAGGAGGAGCCGGGTTTATCGGGAGCAATTTTGCGGGCCATATTTTTAAAATATATAAAGACTATAAGATAATTGTTCTCGATGCATTGACTTATGCCGGAAGCATTGAAAACATTCCTCTGGACATCAGGAATTCCGACAGGTTTGAGTTCTGGTATGGCGACGTAAACAATCTTGATTTGGTGAGCGACCTTGTAGGGCGTTCGGACGTTGTTGTGCATTTTGCTGCGGAAACGCATGTTGCGCGCTCGTTATATCTCAATAGAGTTTTTTTTGTAACCGATGTGCTTGGCACGCAGTCTGTTGCCAATGCAGTTCTTAAGCATGCTGATAAAGTTGAAAGGTTTATCCATATTTCCACCTCCGAAGTATACGGCACGGCACTGAAAGAGCCTATGGACGAGGAACATCCACTGAATCCCACGACCCCATACGCTGCGGCCAAGGCAGGTGCCGACAGGCTCGTGTCTTCATATGTTGAGTCCTATGACATACCCGGGGTGATTATCCGGCCATTTAACAATTACGGGCCTCATCAGCATCTCGAAAAGGTTATCCCCCGGTTTATCACGAGCGCCATTCTGGGGGAACCTCTGACTATACACGGTGACGGCCTGGCATCAAGGGACTGGCTTTTTGTCGAAGACACGGCAGATGCCATAGACAGGGCGATGCACGCACCTTTGGAAAAAGTAAAGGGTGAGGTCTTTAACGTCGGTACAGGGATAAGTATCAGTGTCCTCGAGATAGCCCGGAAGATCAGTGAGGTGTTTGGGCTTGACGATAAACACTTGACCTTCATGGATGAGCGATTCGGCCAGGTCCAGAACCATATATCCTCTACCGGAAAGTCAGAGAAGAATTTGGGGTTTAAGCCTGCTGTAGATTTCGATGAGGGGCTCCAAAGGACAATCAGGTGGTACAGAGACAACCGGAACTTTTGGGAGAAACAGGTCTCCATGAGAAAGGTCCCGGTAAAGAACAAGATCGGGGAGATTGTCTGGTATTAAAATGAAGGTTGATTTTTATAAACATAACATCAACAGGCAGGATATAGCCAGGGTCAGGAGGGTGCTCAACTCCATTTTCCTCACTACGGGACAAGAGGTCTCGGAATTTGAGGAATGTTTTGCTTCCTATGTGCATGCGCGATGTTCAGTAGGCGTTACAAGCTGTACCGCTGCCCTTCACTTGAGTCTTCTGGCATACGGTATTGGCAGAGGCGATGAAGTTATAACTACCCCGATGACGTTCTGTGCAACATCAAATGCCATACTGCATGTTGGGGCTACCCCAATTTTTGTTGATGTGGACCCGGAGAGTGCCAACATCAATGCGGAACTGATTGAGGAGAAGATTACGCCAAAGACTAGGGCTGTCATTCCGGTGCATTTATACGGGCAGATGTGTGATATGAAGAAAATACGTGCGATCGCTGACAAATATAATCTCGTTGTCATTGAGGATGCAGCCCACGCTATCGAAGCTGAGCGGGATGGCATACGTCCAGGCGAACTTGGTGACACAGCGTGTTTCAGCTTTTACGCGACCAAGAATATAACGAGCGGCGAGGGTGGCGCTGTAACAACAAACAACAAAAAGACAGCGGACCTTATGAAGATGCTGCGTCTGCATGGTATCGACAAGGCTGCTATCGACAGATACACAAAGCTTTATCGGCACTGGGATATGCCTGTCCTCGGTTGGAAATACAACATGGACAACATCCAGGCGGCGATGCTGCTGGGGCAGCTTCAGAGGATCGGGGGACTCTGGGCGAAACGCAACAGGCTCTGGCTTCTTTATGAAGATGCTTTTTCTGCTGTCAAGGGGATGGACATCCTGAAGACAGTATCCGGTTCCAAACATGCCAGACATTTATTTACGATTCTTGTTGACGGTCGGAGGAGAGATGCCATCCTTACGGGACTTCAAAAGAAAGGGGTTGGCGTTGCGGTAAATTACCGGCCAGTACATCTTCTTGATTATTACCGGAAAGAGTTCAGCTACAGGGAGGGGGAGTTCCCCGTAGCCGAAGATATCGGGAGGAGGACCATCAGTCTGCCACTATATCCCAAGCTCAGGAAGATTGAAATCGACTATGTCATGAAATCAGTTATTAACATAATAGAAAATCATTGATCATTACCTCGGGTCTTGCGGGTTGTTATACCTCACTATTTCTTTTACCTCCACTGGACAAAAAACGGTCTGTGTTAGAATATTAAAATGTCCAGCAGGGATTTGATTATCGAAGGAGCCCGGCAGCATAACCTCAAAAATATCAGCCTGAGGCTGCCGCATGACCAGGTCATCGTGGTCACGGGGGTGTCGGGTTCCGGCAAGTCGTCACTCGCCTTTGATACCATTTTTGCCGAGGGTCAGTGGCGGTTCATAGAATCTCTTTCAACTTACGCGAGGATATTTCTCGAAAAGCTCGACAGGCCTGATGTTGACGCAATCATGAATATCCGGCCGGCAGTTGCCCTTGAACAGAAGAACCCGGTCAGGGGGTCGCGGTCGACCGTCGGTACCCTGACCGAGCTTTATGAATTTTTCAGGCTTCTCTATGCAAAGGTTTCTACCCCCTTCTGTCCGGGATGCGGTGCAGAGATCAGGAAATGGGACCCGTCCCAGGTCGTCCGCCATCTTCTCGATCATTATAGCGGTGAAAAAGCCGTGGTGCTTTTTTCATCTGCCGAAGCACTTGCAGAACTCAGCCAGAAGGGTTTTGCCAGGGTCTGGGCTGACGGAGAAATAAAAGAGATAGCCGAGCTGAAAGACAATAATGCTGTGCAGACCTCGGCTCCAAAGAGAGCAGCGGGCAACAAGAAAAAGAATAAAAAACCGGAGCCTCCTGCTCAGCCCCCGGCAATTGACGTTGTCCTTGACCGGCTTGTTATTAGAGATGATCCGCGTCTGTCTGACTCTGTCGAAATGGCGTGGAAAGAGGGTCATGGAAAGGTGCAGGTCATTATCTTTAATCCGGACGACGATTCACCTTTCACTATCCTCGGTTTCTCGTCTGAGAATGCATGCGAGGCCTGCGGGATCACACTGCCGGAGCCTTCGGCCATGCTCTTTTCATTTAATCATCCGGTTGGTGCCTGCCCTGAGTGCAAGGGCTTTGGAAATACCCTGCGCTATGATGAAGATCTGATCATCCCTGATAAAAACCTGTCTCTTGCCAAAGGTGCGGTAGCGCCCTGGACCAAACCCGCCAACAGGTGGTGGAAGAAACAGCTTGCCTCTCATGCCACAAAGACCGGACTTGACCTGAACAAGCCTTATGCCGTATTCACCGACGAGGAAAAAGCCCTTCTTTTTAAGGGGGGAGAAGGTTTTTACGGTATCGATGACTTTTTTGAAGACCTTGAGGCGCGAAAATATAAGCTCCATGTCAGGGTGTTTTTATCACGCTATCGCCGGGGCGTCACCTGTCCCGTATGTCACGGCAAGCGTCTGACAAAGGAGGCGCTTGCCTATAAGATAGGCGGCCTCGATATTGCCGATCTCAGCAGACTGCCGATTGCAGACGCTGCACGTTTTTTTACTGATATCGACCTGTCGTCTTTTCAGAAGGAGATCGTCAGGGAGCTCCTGCGTCAGATAACGATGAAACTCGCCTTTCTTCAGGAGGTCGGGCTTGAATATCTCACCCTTGACCGTTATGGCAAGACACTTTCAGGAGGAGAATTTCAGAGAATAAACCTGTCGAACCAACTTGCCTCGCGCCTGACCGGTACGCTATATGTGCTGGATGAGCCTACGGTTGGACTTCATGCCCGTGATACCGACCGGGTCTCGAAGATCATGCGTGAACTTGCGGGACTGGGGAACACCGTCATTGTTGTTGAGCATGACATGGGTATCATCAGATCGGCGGAATGGATCGTCGAACTGGGGCCAGGTGGTGGGCATAAAGGGGGCGAGGTTGTGTATTCAGGGCCTGCGGCCGATTTTGTTCAGCAGGACACCCTGACAGCCCGGTATGTCAGGGGAGAAGAAAAGGTCGGGCTAAGGCAGAAACGAAGAAGACGGTTTACCGAGAACCTGACCCTGTTCGGTGCGCGGGGCAATAACCTCAAACAGGTTGACTTCAGTATTCCCCTCAGAAGTCTCAGTGTCGTGAGCGGTGTTTCAGGCTCAGGCAAGAGCAGCCTGGTCGTGGACACGTTCTACCGGGCCCTTGCAAAGAAATTCAGGGTCGGCAGTGAGCAACCGCTTCCGTATGAAGGTGTGGACGGCGAACAGAGTCTGTCAGGCATAAGGCTGATTGACCAATCGCCGATAGGGAAGAGTCCGCGTTCGAACCCGGTCACCTATCTCAAGGTTTTTGATCATATCCGCAAGCTTTTTTCTGAGCAGCGTGAGGCCCGTGCTTATGGGTACGGACCCGGTTTCTTTTCTTTTAATGTGCCGGGAGGCAGATGCGATACCTGTAAGGGCGAAGGCTATGAACTGCTGGAGATGTTTTTTTTCGAAAACCTTTACGTGACCTGCGAAAAATGCAATGGAAAGCGCTATAGTCCCGAGGCCCTCAGGATCTCCTTCCGGGGCAGGAATATCAGCGAGGTGCTGGAGATGACGGTTGAGGAAGGGCTTGCCCTGTTTTATGACCATCCCCAGATCGTCGCAAAGTTATCCCTGATGGCAGAGACCGGCCTCGGGTATCTGAAGCTCGGTCAGCCGGCAACAACTCTTTCAGGCGGTGAGGCCCAGAGGCTGAAGATCTGTGCTGAGATGGGATCGTCATCAACCGGGAACTGTCTGTATATACTGGATGAGCCTACGGTGGGACTCCATTTTGCCGATGTCCAGGCTTTGCTCGATGTCCTGGACCGGCTGGTTGAGGCCGGCAACACCGTCCTGGTAATCGAACATAATCTCGATGTGATCCGCTCTGCGGACTGGGTTGTCGATCTCGGCCCTGAGGGAGGAGATAAGGGCGGGATGATAATTTTTGAGGGTCCCCCAGAGGATATCGTGTCAGTTGCGGAATCTCATACAGGGAGATATCTTGCAGCGCATTAGTACAGGCGCAATCCTGCTATGGACAAAGAACGTCGCGACAACAGCATATTCGCTCATTCTCGATCCTATACTGCCGGATCTGCGAGGCACCGGCGCAACACGCCGCTGAATCCGCTCAAATGCCGTTCTCGCGACGTTCTTTGGATTATGCATGTCATAAGATTGAAAAATGATCATAGTTGCAGTATGCTTACCCAAATGATGAAAAAGATTCTGGTTGTTGTTCTTCTTATTCTTTTTGCTGCAGCCTGCAAGGGAAAGTCACCATCCCAAGGGCGGGTTTATTCTGGAGATGCTGTTGGCGTTCCGGCTTATGGAGACGCCCTCATCGAAGGGACGATCGGGGAGCCGAGCACCCTGATACCGATGCTTGCCGGGGACAACGCCTCTCACAGTGTTGCCGGTATGATCTTTAACGGACTGGTGAAGTATCATACCGACCTGAGTGTTATCGGAGATCTTGCGGAATCCTGGGATGTCTCTCGGGACGGGCTTGTTATCACCTTTCATCTCCGGAAGGGGGTGAGGTGGGCCGATGGTGCTGAATTTACTGCTGACGATGTCATGTTCGGTTTTAATACGATACGGGATGAAAAAACGCCGACCGCATATAAGGAAGATTTTCTCCAGGTCAAAAAGGCCGAAACTCCTGATAAATACACCTTCCGGGTCACGTACGAAAAGCCGTTTGCACCTGCGCTGACCTCATGGACCAATCTGGTGGTTCTTCCGAAGCATCTCCTTGGGGGTAAGGACATTACGAAGACCGATTTTGCCAGAAACCCTGTTGGGCTGGGCCCCTATAAACTTGACAAATGGACAGCAGGCCAGGACCTTGTCCTTGCCTCGAACAGGGACTATTTCGAAGGCAGGCCGTATATCGACCGGTATGTCTACCGGATTATCCCTGATTCTGCAACGACCTTTATGGAGCTCCAGGCAGGAGGGATTGACATGATGGGCCTGACGCCGATACAGTACACGAAGCAGACAGATACCGACTTCTTCAGGAAGAATTTCCAGAAGTTCAGATACCCGGTTTTTTCGTACACCCATATGGCCTTCAACCTGAAACATCCTCTATTCAAAGATAAAAAGGTCCGGCAGGCAATCGCCTATGCCATTGACAAGAGCGAGATTGTCGATGTTGTACTCTTCGGGCTGGGAAGTCCCGCAACAGGGCCATATGTGCCGAATACCTGGCCGTACAATCCGGATGTAAAAAAATATGAGTTCAATCCTGAAAAGGCGAAAGAACTGTTGAAGGAGGCCGGATGGACTGACAGCGATGGTGACGGCGTCCTGGACAGAGACGGAAGGCCTTTCAGCTTTACCATACTCACGAATATGGGCAATTCACTCAGAAAGAATACTGCAACGATCATACAGTGGCGGCTTGCGAAAATCGGCATCAGGGTCGAGATCAAGGCCCTGGAATGGTCGACCTTTGTCAACGAGTTCATAGACAAGAGGCGCTTTGAGGCAGTGCTGCTTGGGTGGAGCATTGGGCTTGACCCTGACCAGTATGACATCTGGCATTCATCGAAGACAAAGGAGAAGGAGTTCAATTTTATCAGCTATAATAATCCCGAGGTGGATGAACTTCTTGAGCAGGGAAGGCGGACCTTTGATATCAGTGAGAGAAAAAAGGCATATTTCAGGATCCAGGAGATACTTGCGGATGAACTGCCCTATATTTTTCTCTATGTACCGGACGCGACGCCGATCGTCCATGCGCGCTTCAAAGGCATCAGGCCGTCGCCCATAGGGATAAGCTATAATCAGCCTCAATGGTACGTGCCGAAGAATATGCAGCGGCACAGTGTGGAACAATAGATGCTGAAGTATCTGCTGAAGAGAATACTTGAGATGGTCCCGACCCTGATCGGTATCACCCTCATCTCCTTCACGATCATCCATCTTGCGCCGGGGAAGCCTACTGATATTCTGGCCGACTTTAACCCCAAGATGACACCCGAGGCCCGGGAGCGTCTTGAAAAATATTACGGACTTGATAAGCCCCTGATCGTCCAATACGGGATGTGGCTGAAGAGAATCGCCAAGCTCGATTTCGGGGAGTCATTTTCATCGGACAGGCGGCCGGTCATACAGAAGATCTGGGACAAAAAGCAGCCGCTGATCGACCGGAGGCTGTTTGTGACCCTTGTGATCAATGTTATCTCGATGATCGTCATCCTCCTGATATCTATTCCGATAGGCATAACCTCGGCCACGCACCGGAATTCTCTGTACGACAAGATAATGACAACAACGGTTTTTGTCGGTTTTGCCATGCCATCATTCTGGCTTGCCCTGCTTTTGATGATGTTTTTCGGCATCTATCTCGGCTGGCTGCCGATATCAGGATTGAAGTCCATGAATTATAAATCTCTGTCTCTGGCCGGACAGGTATTCGATCGGGTCAGCCACCTGGTGCTGCCGGTGTTCATTGCGTCGTTTGGCAGTCTTGCCGGAGATTCACGCTATATGCGGAGCAGCATGCTCGAGGTGATCCGTCAGGACTATATAACGATTGCGCGGGCAAAGGGGCTGCCCGAAAGGATCGTGATCTACCGGCATGCCCTGCGGAACGCGCTGCTGCCGCTTATTACGCTCATCGGGCTATCGATACCCGGCCTTATCGGCGGCAGTGTCATCCTGGAGAGCATCTTCGGGATCCCGGGCATGGGGCAGCTTCTTTTTATGAGTGTCATGACCCGCGACTATCCCATGATCATGTGCA
>JBARHQ010000019.1:0-44484 GCA_049799315.1 Thermodesulfovibrionales bacterium
ATGCAGATGGCCGGCATGCTCCTCGGCGGAATCTTCTGGGGCATTCTCGGCGACAAGAAGGGCAGGGTGAAGATCCTCTTCGGCTCTATATTCCTCTACTCAATAGCCAATATTGCCAATGGTATGATCAATTCGATCGGGGCATATGCCTTCTGGCGGTTTGTTGCCGGAATCGGGCTGGCAGGTGAACTCGGGGCAGGCGTCACCCTGGTGTTGGAGAATCTTCCTCAAAGGTCGCGCGGCTACGGTACGATGGTGGTTGCCTCGGTCGGGGTGACCGGCGCGATTCTGGCGAATATCGTTGCGAAGAACTTCGATTGGCGGATCGCCTACTTTATGGGCGGCGGGCTCGGCCTGTTGCTCCTGGTTGCCCGTTTAAGTGTGTACGAATCCGGCCTGTACCAGGAGGTGGCCTCCAAGTCGCATATCAGAAAAGGCAATTTTATCAGCCTTTTCACCAGCCGTGTGCGGTTCCTGAAATACCTGCGGTCTGTGCTGATCGGGCTTCCGATCTGGTTCTGCGTCGGCATATTGATAACCTTCTCCCCGGAATTCGCAAAGGCGCTTTCCGTATCAGGCGCGGTGAACGCAGGAGAGGCGGTTATGTTCTGTTATATCGGGCTCGTCTTCGGCGATTTTCTGAGCGGGTTTTTAAGCCAGTATTTCAGGAGCCGGAAAAAGGTCGTTCTGCTCTTTCTCCTCATGACCTGCGGCATGACCGGGCTTTATTTTATGCAGCGCGGGGTTACGGCAGGACAGTTCTATCTCGTCTGCCTGGCGATAGGGGTTGCCGTCGGATACTGGGCGATCTTTATCACAATCGCCGCAGAACAATTCGGGACAAACCTGCGGGCGACGGTCGCCTCGACCGTGCCGAATTTCATCAGGGGCGCCGTAATTCCGATCACCTTTTTCTTTCAGCTATTGAAGGGCCATACCGGGATCATCCAGAGCGCGATCATTGTCGGTACCGTCTGTCTGGCTATTGCCTTCGTTGCGCTTCACGGTCTGGAGGAGACCTTTTTCCGGGAACTGGATTATACCGAAGATTGAGCGCTGCTTCTGCAGGTGCCTGCCGCTGTTTATAAGTCTGCCTCAGCTGAGAAGTCGGCCTTGATTTTGTCTAAAAGATCTACTATTTCCCTGGACACCACAACGGCCTCTTTGTATACCTGTGAGGCTCTTTGACTGTTTCCTGCATTGTGGGCCTCAACCGCCTGCTTCGAAAGCAGGTGTATCTTCTCGTGGGGCGTAACAACTGTCCTGAAATGTATATTCCCGCAGAGCTCACTGCCGGCCTTGTCATACCATTTGCCGAACCGGCACGTATGGTGATCCGGCAATGTCGAAGGATCCAGCGATATCTCGCCCTGCAGGCAGGAGGAGATCTTAGCGACGAAATTTCTATGGTCGCTTTTTGCCAGCTCCAGCATGACGATCGCCCCGCCCTTTGTCCTCACTCCGGAGGTTATCGCCCTGAGTTCGTCGGCAACCTCCGAGAGCCGCTGGACCTCTGCCTTTGCTTTGCCGGCCATCTCCTCAATAGAATGCGCTATGGTTGAGGTGCTTTCGATATTATGGGCAACTTCGGTGGTTGTTGCTGACTGCTCCTCAACGGCTACGGCTATTTTGGTGATCTCGTCTTTAACCTTTTGTACCTCGGACAATATTGAAAAGAGGGAATCACCGACATTGACTATATGTTCTGCGGTCTTCGTAGACTTCTCGGTTGCGCTTGCCATAGAGGTTGCCGTTTGCCTGGACTCTGTCTGGACCACCTGGACCCGGGAGGAGATCTCGCCGGTCGCCTTGATCGTCCTCTCCGCGAGCTTTCTCACCTCATCGGCAACAACGGAAAAGCCTCTTCCCTGCTCTCCGGCCCGGGCCGCCTCGATAGCTGCGTTTAAGGCAAGAAGGTTCGTCTGGTCCGCAATGTCCTTAATGACGGTCACAATATCGCCGATTTCACCTACCCTGCGGTTAAGTTCTTCCATCATCTTCGAGAGTTCCACGGTAGCCGTATGCACTTCCTTCACGCCGTCGACAGATCCGTCGGCGATCTGTTTCCCCGCTGAGGCTATATCAAGTGCCCAGACGGAAGTCTCCGCTGCTGTTGCAGCATTCCGTGCGATATCGGTTATTGTCTGGGTCATCTCTTCAGCTGCTGTTGCAATCTGGGTCGCCTGCGCAGACTGGCTCTGGGCACCCTGTGCGGCCTTTTCAATGACGTCTTTCAGTACGTCGATGATAGGAAGAAATCTGCTCGAGGCGACCATGATCTTGTTGACCATCGCGGTGAAGTGGCTGATAACGTTTTTTACGTTTGTCTCGAGCCGGACGACTTCATCGCCGTCACGGGGTGATATTTCCAGTACGGAATACCTGCTGTTTATCTCCTTTAACTCATCCATGAATTTCGTAAGCGGCCTGAGCGAAAAACTCACGATGCCCATGACGAACAGCATGACGGCGATGATACCGGCGAAACCAAAAACAGCGTATACGTATTGCAACGACTGTATCCTGCCGAAGGATTTCGACAGCGGCAGCTTTATGCTGACTGCACCGAGAACGTCACCCTCCCTGACATGGTGACAGGTGAGGCAGTTTTTCCCCATGAAATCAGCCTTGGCAATATAGGGATAGACGCCGCGAATATATTCTCCTTCGACAATGATCTGTGGCGCTGCCTTCTCCATCACATCCTTCTCAACCGCATCCGGGACAGGCACGGCACCGGCCTTGCCGGCATCGGGGAAATCCTTGTCAACATTATGAGACTTCAATACCCTGACGTCGGCTATTTTTGTCATCTGGGAGAGAAAATGCCCTTTTGACTCAACATAGTCCCCGGTGATCATCATTGTTGTGAGAGAATTCAGAAGGGTGTCCCGGTAACCCTCGAGGGCGGAATCTTTTATTTCAGACAGAACGATATCCCTTGTCTTGATCCCGTTTACTGCAATGGTGAAGACGATCCCAAGGGAAATGGCGAGAATAATGGGAAGGGCGATCTTCCACCGCAGTGAGATGCTGTTAAGGTTCATCGAGGTCTCCTTGTCGCCGCCGACCCCATGAGATCAGCTTTTTAATTTGTAAGTTTAGATTAACGTATCGCAGGCTTAAGGCACAAGAGCTGACTTCAGGAGATAGGCTGCCGGTTGCCGTGCGCCCCGAACCATGCAGCGCCCGGTCCATGGTACGCAAAACGAAACGGACCTATCGGGATACGGCCGCGATCTTCTGCAGCGCTATCTTTGCCGCCTGTGCCTCGGCCTCTTTTTTCCTTCGCCCTGATGCCGTCCCGAGTTCTTCCCCGTTGAGATAGACCGAGACGGTAAATACCCTCTTGTGGTCTGCCCCATGCTGCTTTACCAGGCGGTATTCCGGCAGAACGCCGTACAGCAGCTGGGTCTTTTCCTGGAGCGTTGTCTTGTAATCAAAGAAGTCACCGGTCTTGATGACGGCGTCGATCCTGTCTCTGAAAAAGGCCAACACCAGATTTCTGGTTGTCTCAAAGCCGCCGTCGAGAAAGACCGCGCCGACCACTGCTTCCAGCGTATCTGAAAGGATTGATTTTTTTGTCCGTCCACCGGTTGCCTCTTCGCCTTTGCCGAGGAGGATGTGACTGCCGAGAGATAGCGCTGTAGCTATTTCAGCAAGGACAGCCTCACAGACAAGATATGATTTCATCTTGGCAAGTTCAGCCTCATTAAAGGTCTGTTTCAGAAGAAAGAGATATTCCACGACGATCAGCCCGAGGACTGCGTCGCCGAGAAACTCCAGCCGCTCGTTATAGGCAAGGTCTGCGCCGCCATGCTCATGGTGAAAGGATTTGTGGGTTAGGGCCTCAAGAATCAGCTCGCGGTTCCTGAACGTGTGGCCTATCCTATTTTCGAGTTCTCCGATTGCAGGTATGCCGGAAGGACGTGTCAAGTCTATCAGTAGTGGATCAGGGCGTATATTGCTTGAAGATAAGGCAGGCGTTGGTCCCGCCGAAGCCGAAGGAATTGGACATGGCGCAGTTGACCTCGGTCTGTTTTGCCCTATGGGGGACATAATCGAGGTCACACCCCTCATCCGGATTATCGAGATTGATCGTCGGCGGAATAATGTTATGGACAATGCTCATGACCGACACGACCGCCTCGACTCCGCCTGCAGCGCCGAGGAGATGTCCTGTCATCGACTTTGTCGAGCTGACCGAAAGTTTGTATGCATGGTCCTTGCAGATCGTTTTGATAGCAGTGGTTTCCAGTTCGTCACCATGTTTTGTGGAGGTACCGTGCGCGTTGATATAGTCGATCTCTGACGGGGAGATTCCGGCATCGCGGATAGCCATGGCCATGCACCGGGCAGCACCTTCACCGCCAGGAGCTGGTGAGGTCATATGGTACGCGTCACCGGTAAGGCCATAACCGACCAATTCAGCGTAAATGCGTGCTCCGCGTGCAAGGGCATGGTCCAACGCTTCAAGGATGACGATGCCGGACCCCTCACCCATGACAAACCCATCCCGGTCCCTGTCAAAAGGTCTGCTTGCCTTCTGAGGCTCGTCGTTTCTCGTTGAAAGTGCCTTCATCGCATTGAAGCCGCCCACGCCCATAGTGGTGATGCACGCTTCAGTCCCTCCGGCGATCATGGCGTCGGCATCGCCCCGTTGTATTATCTTGAAGGCATCCCCGATCGCGTGGGTGCCTGTCGCACAGGCAGTTGCAGGGGCCTGGTTCGGGCCCTTTGCCCCATGCTTGATCGATATCTGTCCGGCCGCCATATTGATGATCAGGGTCGGGATAAAGAACGGTGTTATTCTCCGGTGCCCCTTTTCCAGAAAGACCTTGTGGTAGTGTTCGATCATCGGAAGTCCGCCCATGCCGGCGCCGACACAGACGCCAATCCGCTCTGCATTCTGAGCGCTTATCGTTAGCCCAGCATCCTGTACCGCCATCATCGAGGCCGCGACGCCAAAATGTATGAAGCGGTCCATCTTCTTGACCTCTTTGGTCTCGATATAATCTTCGGGGTTGAAATCGTGGACTTCTCCGGCGATCCTTGTCGGGAAGAGCGACGCGTCAAAATAGGTTATATTCCCTATCCCTGATTTACCCTGAATAAGGCCTTCCCAGCTTTTTTCAACGCCGACGCCGAGGGGCGTAATCAGCCCCAGCCCGGTGACAACAACTCTCCGTTTGCTCATTAAGCCTGTTTGTTCTTTATATACTCGACAGCGTCTTTGACCTTGGCGATCTTTTCGGCATCCTCGTCAGGGATCTCTATATTGAAGGTCTCCTCAAAGGCCATGACCAGCTCGACGGTGTCGAGGGAGTCTGCTCCAAGGTCTTCCACAAACGAGGCGTCAGGGACGACCTCCGCCGCATTGACACCCAACTGTTTTGCAATAATCTCTTTTACTTTTTCTTCAACCATTCCCTACCTCCCAGTTTAATCAATTTTTTGCATAATAACACTTCAGCACAAACAAATCTGCAAAACATATCCGCGGGCCGGCGAAACCAGGGCCGCAAATAATCACATATACATACCGCCATTAACGTGAATGACCTGGCCGGTTACATAGCTGCTCTCCGGTGACGCGAAAAAGGCTACCGCATTTGCCACGTCGCCTGCCGTACCGAACGCTCCGGCAGGTATTGATTTTAACATTTCTTGCCTGACATTTTCAGCAAGGGCATCAGTCATGGCCGTTGCAATGAAGCCGGGGGCCACCGCATTAGCGGTTATGCCGCGGCTCGCATACTCTTTTGCAGTCGTCTTGGTGAGCCCGACAATGCCCGCCTTGGAGGCACTGTAGTTCGCCTGTCCCGGGTTGCCCATGAAGGCAACTACCGAGGCGATATTGATGATCCTGCCGTACTTTTGCTTGACCATGACCTTGACCGCTTCTTTTGAACAGAGGAAGACCCCTTTGAGGTTGATGCCGATGACCGCATCCCAGTCCTCTTCCTTCATTCTCAGCAGAAGACCGTCCCGCGTAATGCCGGCGTTATTGACCAGAATATCGAGTCTGCCGAACTGGTTCATGATTTCCCTGAAGCCTGCGGCCACGTCGTCGGACTTCGAGACATCCAGTTTGAGTGCCGATGTTTTTATTCCTGAGGCCGCGAGTTCTTTTGCTGTCGCGGCCGCGCTGTCGTATGAGATATCAGCGATGACGAGATCAGCGCCCTTCCGCGCAAAACATTCTGCAATAGCCTTGCCGATGCCGCGGGCCCCACCGGTGATGAGCGCAACCCTTCCTTTTAATTCCATAATTAAACACCCCCTGAAAATGAGTCTTTCATTCTAACAAAGTGGTCTTATCTTTTCCAGTTCTCTTATGCCCGGAAACCGCTGATGGAAGATAAGCTGTTCAGCTCCCGACAGGTGTGAAGTTCTTTTTTGCGACATAGAGGGGGAGTGTGAGCGTGAAGGCCGTCCCGGTGCCCACTTCGCTCTTGATGTCTATCCTCCCATTATGGCTCTGAATGATTTTATACGTTATCGACAGTCCGAGCCCGGTGCCTTTATCTTGTTTGGTCGTAAAGAAAGGTTCAAATATCTTGGGGAGAACCTCAGGAAGTATACCACGCCCAGTGTCTTTAATGGTTATCTGCACGTGGTCCTCCGCGGACGTTGTTGTAATCGTCAGAATCCCCCCGGTGTCGGACATCGAATGTGCGGCGTTGTTGATGATATTCAGAAAGACCTGCTTCATCTGATTGGCATCTCCCATGATTGACGGCAGCGATCCGTATTCTTCAACGATACGTATCCGGGCTTTCTTGAGCTGGCCCCTCACGAGTTCAACGGTGTCCTTCAAAAGTTCATCAGGGCTTATCTCCCGCAGTTCCAGAGGTCTCTTCCGCGCAAACTCAAGGAGTTGCTGGACAATATTCCTTGCCCTGAGCGATTCCCTGCTTATGATATCTATGTCACGCATGATGATTGCGATGTCTGTTTCCTCTCTGATCAGTTCTGCATATCCCATGATGCTGGTCAGGGGGTTGTTGATCTCATGGGCGACATTTGCCGCAAGTTCGCCGATCGCTGCAAGTTTGGCCGCCTGTACCAGCTGTTCCTGAGTCTCACGGAGCTCCTGCATCTGTGCCTTCAAATCCTGATAGAGTTTGGCGTTTTCTAATGCCACTGAGACGTTATTCGAGATGATGCCGATCAGCCTGACCGACTCTTCAGAAAAATTGCCGTTCCGCTTGTTTGCTAGTCTTATCATTCCGGCAAGTTCTCCCTGGAGCCGTATCCATCCCAGGAGTATGTTCCTGAGCGGGACGCCGCCGTTCCCGAGCAATCCCGACAGGAGCGGGTTCCCCTGGGGGTCATTGATGATCAGGGGTCTCCCGTTATTTGCAACATATAATTTCAGGATATCTTCTCTGCTGATGGCAATGCGCTGCACCTCTTCGTCGGTCAGGCCAAAGGCAGGAAGGCGATGTGTCACGAGACCCCCTGTGTCAAGCAGCATAAGACCGCACTGTTCAACCTCAAGCAGGTTCGCCACACTGGTCGAGACCTCTTTGAATATCTCCTCTGTGGTCGGGACAGAATGGAGCGGCAGCGTCACCTTGTACAGGCCGGCAAGACGGTCCATATGCCTGATGACCTTCTCATTCCCGTCGCGCAGAGAGAGGCTCATCTCATTCATGGATGTCGCGAGCTGACCGAATTCCGTGTTGTCAGTATATCCCGTTGTATACCCCAGGTCTCCGGACGCTATGTTTTTCGATACGTCTATGAGCTCACTGACCGGGTGCAGCACATTCCTGATTAGTGTGGAGGCTATCCAGAGCCCGACAAGAAACGCCGCAATAAGCGTGGAGACCAGGATCCACTGGGCGTTCCTCACCGCGGTCAGGGCAGCGCCTGTTCTATCCTGCAGTTTTTTGTTTGCGATGAAGGTCATCTCTGCAACAACGCCCGAAAGCTCAGATCCTGTTACATACGCTTCAATCTTAAGCGTCCTGATCCTCTCGGTGTCAGCTGCGGCTGTTATGTAATAGCTCAGGGATGTTTCGAAACGGCTGATATGTTCTTTGATCGACTGCAGCTTTTGGGCGATTAGAGGTGCATGATGACAGCTCGTGCAGTTGTGGATCGCCCTGTCGAGGTCCGTTACATTTTCTATGACCGTGTCGAGCTTTTTGCCCAGTTCCGTATGGACCGTCAGAAGGTCCCTCTCCACGTTCTGGATCTTGATGAGCAGGTCCTGCCTGAGGATCTCGACGCTATGCAACGTAATGATTTTCTTGAGTTCTCTGGTGGTGTAGGTAATATAAAGGATCGAGATCAGTGCCCCTATGGTGAAGAAACCGAATAGCAGGGACAGAAACGCTATAATTCGTTTTTTCATATCAAGTTCTTTTGTAAAACAGCTCCCGTTGTCATTATTATATATAAAAGTAATCATTCTGCAAAGGAGGAATTATGGCGGATGCAATAATCAGAATCGAGGGTATGTCATGCCAGCATTGTGTGATGCGGGTGAAGAAGGCCCTTGAGGGCCTGAACGGGATCACGGCGCTGAACGTGACGGTCGGCCAGGCAGAAGTCAGTTTCGAAGAATCGAAGGTCCTGAAGAGGGATATCGAAGATACGATTGTGAAGGCCGGCTATAAGATAGCGGGCTAAGTCGGGGATTGAAATCTGTATACCTTGAATACGAGATACGGTGAAGTTTTTACCCGGCAGATTCTCCCGATCTGAAATCGAAGGGGTCCTTTCAGTATCTTCAAAGCTCACAGCTTCCGGAGATCGTATAGCATTCCTCTCCCGTCTGTTCCTCGGCATACCCTATCGGGCATCGACTCTGTCCGGCAGCATTGCGGAAAACGAACAACTTATTATTGACCTGGAGTCTGTCGATTGTTTTACGCTGCTCGATTATGTCGAGGCCTTGCGGCGCGCAACAAATTTTGATGAGTTCACGGGATATCTTATAAGGACCAGATATCGGGACGGGATTGTCTCTTTTGTGAGGCGGAATCATTTCTTTACTGACTGGCCGTTATACAATGCAGTATATATCCGTGATGTTACCGGCGCTCTTGGCGACACCGCATCCCGGCGGGTTCAGAAGGTCCTCAACAGGAAACAGGACGGCTCGCTTTTCATTCAGGGGATCTCTCCTGTCATGCGGGAAATTGCGTTTATTCCTCCGGTCCTGCTGAGCAGCCGGGTATCAGAGATGCTGCTCACGGGGGATTATGCCGGTATATATTCTGATATCCCTGGTCTCGACGTATCTCATGTGGGCTTTATCATCAGGGAAGGAGCGGATATTCTTTTCAGACATGCCTCAGTCCGGCGCGGGGAAGTCGTCGATGAGGACTTCAGAAACTATATCAGCCAAAAGCCGGGGGTTATCATCCTGAGGCCACAGTGATATGGCCTCAGGCCTCAGCCTGTTTCAGATCCTCAATGCTTCTTTTCAATATCACGAGTAATAATAGTCCGGGTACAGCAGTCAGCGCGGCGATCGCAAAAAACCATGCCCATCCGACCACCTCGACAACAAAACCTGAGGTCGGGGTGACAAAGACGCGTCCAAGGGCCGCCAGTGAGGAAAGCAGCGCAAACTGTGTGGCGCTGTATCGCTGAGTGCATAAGGTCATCAGGAGAGCGACAAAGGCGGCTGTGCCCATGCCGCCGGTAAGGTTTTCGAATGCAACGGCCCAGATCATGACCGGATAGCTTTTTCCTGTCCCGGCGAGAACGACAAATGAGAGGATCGAGACAGCCTGAAGAATTCCGAAGATGAGGAGTGACCGGAAAAGACCGAACCTTATCATGAGGGTGCCGCCGACCGTTGCACCAACAATAACCGATATCAGCCCGAGTCCTTTGTTGACCGTCCCGACATCCGTAGCGCTGAAGCCGAGCCCGCGGAGGAGAAACGCTGTCGTCATGGTACCTGCATAGGCATCCCCGAGCTTATAGAGAATAATAAGCAGAAGGATCAGGACTGCCGACGGCCGGCTGAAAAAATCTGTCAACGGACCGGTTACTGCTTCCTGAAGGCTTCGGGGATGCACCGGAGCTGATTCCGGCTCAGGGCTTATCAGGGTGGTGACCATGCCGATTGTCATAAGTCCGGCCATAACAAAATAGGTATTCCGCCAGCCGATCCTGTCCGACATGATCATCGCCAGAGCGCCGGAAAAAATCATACCGATCCGGTATCCCGTGACAAAAATTGCAGAGCCGATGCCGCGCTCTTTTTCCCGCAACGTGTCTGTCCGGTAGGCATCCACCACAATGTCCTGCGATGCAGAAAAAAATGCAACGCACAGCGCAAGCCCCGCCATGATCCCCGGGGCCTCTTTCGGGGGGACCATTCCCATGATGAAAATACCCCCGAGCAGGATAAACTGGGTAATGAGGATCCATCCCCGGCGTCTGCCCAGGAGAGTTCTGAACCGAGTACTGAAACAGGGGGGGGCGAATCTGTCCATGAACGGGGACCAGAGGAATTTCAGAGTGTAGGGAAGTCCGACAAGGGAGAAAATCCCTATTGTACGGAGATCGACCCCATCAACCGCCATCCAGGCCTGGAGCGTCCCGCTTGTCAGGGCCAGGGGAAGACCCGACGAGAGGCCAAGCAGGATCATGACCGCTATCCGGCGGCTGGTGAAGACCTGAAGGTAGGATGACATCTGTGCTGTCATAGGCGCTCATTATAATTCAGTTGCACAGCCTCAGGCAACAGAAGGGGACCTGAAGTGGAGCATCGGGCGGATTTCCCTTACGCTGGACTCATTGATGTCATCGCCCGGTGAATGTGGTAGAATTAAGATATCTCTGAGCAGGCGGGAGGGAAACAGAAAATGAACATTCTTCTAGTTGAAGATGAACAGGGCGTTGCAGGCTTTATAAAAAAAGGGCTTGAAGAGGAGCAATATTCGGTCGATCTTGCGATCAACGGCGATGAGGGACTTGTGCTGGCAACGACACGACTGTATGACCTTCTTATCCTCGACGTGATGCTTCCCGGAATCAACGGCATCGACCTTTGCCAGCAGATCCGAGAACGGGCGATACAGACGCCGATCCTGATGCTGACCGCGAAGGACTCGGTCCGGGACAAGGTCCTCGGTCTCAACAGCGGCGCTGATGACTATATGACCAAGCCGTTTTCCTTTGAGGAGTTTCTGGCGAGGATTCATGCCTTGCTGCGGCGTAAGCCGGACAAACTGACGGAAATGACCCATCATGAACTCCGTGTGGATACGATTGCGCATCGCGTCTTTGTCAGTGATCAAGAGGTTGTGCTGAGGCCAAAGGAGTATGCGATTTTGGTCTATCTGCTGAAGAACAAGGGGAAGGTCATCTCCCGTGCCCAGATGCTGTCGGACATCTGGGGGTATGATTTTAACCCGAATACCAATTTTGTTGATGTCCATATCAAATCCCTCAGGGAAAAACTCGGGCAATTCTCTTCCTTTCCGTTTGTCCAGAGCGTCAGGGGTGTCGGTTACATGATCGGCAGCCACTGAGAACTGTTCTTCGTGATCATTCCTACCAAGAGACGCCTGACGATCATCTTTACTTCGGTTGTCGTCACTTTTAATATTGTACTCCTGGTGATGAGCTATCTCTTCTGGCACCAATCCATGGTGAACGGGGTCAAGAGGCATATGCAGGAGGATATTTATATTGAATTCCTGGACCAGTTCAACCGGTCGGGGCTTGATCCCTTCAAAAATATGTGGGATGAGCATCACTTTCAGATACTGAATAAGGAAGGGGTGGTGGTCGTCTCAACCAAGAACTCGTCGGACTTTTACCCTGAACTGAACAAAAAGCTCCTTTCTGATGCCTTTGCCGGCGCGCAGGGGTTCGAAATGCTGAAGGTCCAGAATGAAAAACATCTTGTCTTATATTTCCCGATCGACGGAAAGTATGCGGGAAGGGCTGCTAAATCTCTCAGCGGGGAGATTACGTATGACAGGGCATTTCTGAAACTTGTCCTGATGACCCTGCCTATCATGCTCTTCCTGTCGTATCTGATGAGCCGCTTTCTGGTGAACCGCGCGATGAAGCCGATATCCGACATCTTTACCTTTCAGGAGACTTTTTCATCGAATGTGTCCCACGAACTGCGGTCGCCTCTTGCGTCTCTCAAGGGCAATTTCGAAGTCGCCCTCCGGAAGGAGCGTCCCGCAGAGGAATACCGGGGAGTGATCACCTTCGGGCTGAAAGAGACCGACCGTATCATCAAACTTCTGAACATTCTGTCGATGCTCGCCTCTTCAAAGTTCAAGCCGCTCGATCTTTTCAAAAACAAAACAGACATCAATGCACTGATCAGGGACCTGGTGCAGTCTTACTCGACGCAGATCCATGCGAGGGGGATTACGCTGACAACCTCGGAAATACCTGGACTGAGCTGCAACTGTGACGAGACCCTGATCCGGCGGTCGATCGAGAACCTTCTGGACAATGCGGTGAAATATACGGCAGACGGCGGCCTGATTGACCTGACCCTTTCGCTTGTTGCCGGTCATATTTCCGTGACCCTATCGAACACGGCTGCGTCCCTTGAGCAGCAGGAGCTGGAAAACATATTCGACCCGTTTTACCGCGGCAGACGGGCGGTAGACCTGGGGGTCGAGGGGAAGGGTCTTGGACTCTATATTGCGCGATACATTATGAGGTCTCACGGCGGGGACCTCACCATAGACCAGTCAGACAGGACCCGTTTCTCGATTACGATGTTCCTGCCGGTAAAGTAACTACCCAGTCGGAAAGTCAGCAGACCCGGCCAGTTTTCAATAAAGGTCCTGAAATCTGTTTTAATACAGGAGGTCATTGCGGACGGCGAATAACACGCAAGATATATATCGTATGAACGAGTTTTTTGGCAACCAGATAGACTATATCCTCTTTTTCTACGGGCTGGCCTTTGTCATGCTTGCCGTGATCTGTGTCGTTCTGTTGAAACAGAAGACATCTGTGCTGCCGTGGAGATGGCTTGGCGCTTTTGGTGGTATGCATGGTCTGAAGGAATGGATCGGGGTATTCACCATAGGGTACACGACCAACCCTTCGATAGAGACGGTGCGGATGATAATGTCGGCGGGCTCCTTTATGTTTCTCTTTGAGTTTGGACTGAGGGGATTCTCTCGGGACAATAAAACCGCTCGGGCGAGATACCTGTATATTCCACTCCTCCTGTTGACGGCACTGGGCGGACTGAAAGGCATTCATGGTGTTGATGCAGCTTCACGCTATACCTTCGGGTTGATCGGCGGCCTGCTGGCGACAAAGGCAGTGTACCAGGCGTCGTTGCAGGCAAGACTGACAGGAAGAAAATGGCTCCTCTTCAGCAGCATATCCCTGGGGTTATATGCGGTTATCGCCGGCATTGTTGTCCACACTGCCGAGTTTTGGCCCGCATCTGTCATGAACAGCAATATTTTTTATCTCGTGACCGGATGGCCGGTGCAGGTGATTAAGGGGGTGCTTGCCATCTGCATAGCACTTTCTGTCTGGGGATATTCCCAATGCAGGCCTGGTGAAGACGATGAACCCCGGGAGCCAGACATGAGATCCCAGAATGTTTTGCTGCCGGCCATTCTCTTCATAGGTATTATCATTGCCGGCTGGGGCCTGACGGAGTTTGCCGGCAAACAGGCAATGTTGCAGGAACTTCGTGACGGCAACATCAATATCAGCGCCCTGGCCAATCATTTTACCGATGAGCTGAGCAGTACCGAGCAGGCGGCGACCGGGATTGCACATGAGCAGGCAGTCCGGGCCGCAATGATTTCCGGCACTGCTGCTGGTCAGGAGCGTGCCGCATCTATCCTGAGACAGTACGTGAGGATTCTGGATATAGAGGCTTCAGTGGCCTTTCTGCTGGATCTCAGCGGCCGAACAGTCCTCTCGTCAGAACGAGAGCACGGAACCAGGTTTTTCTCCATGACGACAGGGATTGCCGGGCAATATTTCAAGAAAGCGGCTGAAGGTATGTTTTCGAGTTTTTATATGGTCGATGAGACGACGCTGGACCGGTTCCATATAGCATACTATCCGGTCAGGGATACGGCCGATAAGGTTATTGGGGTGGCGGTGATCAAGAAGAATATGGCCGATATTGAGATGGCTTTCAAAAAGCACGAATACTGCTTTCTTGTCGATCCTTACGGGGTGATTTTCCTGTCGAGCAGGGACGACCTTCGCGGAAAAAGCCTCTGGCCGCTGAGTCCCTCAGAGCAGCAACAGCTGACTGTTTCAGGTCAGTTCGGCCCTGGTCCGTTTACACCGCTGATGCAGCGAATGCGTGGGGATGGCAAGTTTGTCAACGTTGACGGAAAGAAACTTCTCACCATACAGCGTTCGCTGGGGCACAACAACTGGTCGCTTGTATTATTGAACTCGACCAATCACATAAAGGCCTACAGGCTTTTTTCGATATTTACGACACTGGTCTTCTTCAGCATGGCGGTCGTCCTCTTTGCTATCATTTATTTCAGCAGGGATTCAGAGGCAAGGATTGCTACCTCTGAACGCCATTACCGCAGCCTCGTCGAGGGGTCGCCGAACTGTGTCGTCCTTTTTACCGCAGAGGGCAGATGCCTGTCAGTAAACAGATCAGGGATTCTGCAGACCGGTCTTTCCGAAGACGAAATAGTCGGCAGGATGATCCAGGAGATCTGGCCGGACCGGACCATGCCGGCAACGGATGCGTTTCTTGCGCCGGTGCAGAAGGGTATGCGGTATACCTATGAGTCCGAGAGGGTCCGACTGGACGGCAGGCAGGTCATGTGGCACGCCGTACTGAACCCCTTGTATGACAGCCATGGCCGGATCAGCCGGATTATGGGCATCTTTACTGATATTACCCAGCGCAAGAAAGCAGAAGCCGAGTTGAAGACCTATCATGAGCGGCTTGCCGACCTTGTCGAAGAGCGTACGCGCGAACTCACTGATGCAAACCAGCGGCTCCGCCTGGAGGTCAGGGAGCGACTCCAGGCTCAGGATGCCAGGAGGGACAGCGAGGAGCGTTTCCATTCATTTTTTAACCTTGCCTCAGACGGTATCTTTCTCCTCGACCCTTCCCCTTCTGACGGTCCGGTCATCGTCGATGCAAACCTGGCGGCCTCTGCCATGAACGGTTATTCCCTTCCTGAGATTATGGGGAGGCCGATAGCGTTTCTTGACCATCCGGATGATGTTAAAAAAAGCAGTGATATTTCCGCAGAACTTATGAACGGGGGGACGCTTAAGTTCGAGATACGGCATGTACGGAAGGACGGGACGGTCTTTCCGGTTGAGGCTTCGGCCAAGATGGTGGTGCTCGGCGGCAGACCCTATATACTGGCCATTGACCGCGATATTTCCGCACGAAAACTCGCCGAGGAGGAGCTGCGAAAACACCGCGGACAGCTCGAACTGCTTGTTGAAGAACGCACGGCAGAGCTGAAGACTGCCGTGCAGCTCCTGACGAACGAAATCAATTTCAGAAAGAACGCAGAGGAAACGCTGAAGGAAAGCGAAACAAAGTTCCGGAGACTTTCCCAGGAGTTTCATACGCTCCTTGATGCGATGACGGACGAGTTGCTGCTGATCTCCCCTGATCTCAGAATCCTCTGGGCGAATAAGGCCTTTGCACTGCGGGTCGGCCGGGAAGTCCCAGCCCTTCCCGGAGAGAACTGCTACACGGCCTGGTTTAAGAGGGATAACGCCTGCGAGGACTGCGGTGCCCTGATGAGCTTCAGTACCGGTCGGCCCCAGGGCTTCCCCCCGGTGACGCTGAACGGGAGGATCTACGAACGCAGGGCCTTTCCGATCAGGGACGAGTCCGGTGTCGTACAGAGCGTTATTATCGTCTCCAGTGATACTACCGAGAAGACCACGCTGCAGTCAGAGGCAATGCGGGCCGGCCACCTCGCGTCTCTGGGTGAGCTTTCAGCCGGTGTGGCCCATGAGATCAATAATCCCATTACCGGAATCATTAACTACGCTCAGCTTCTTGCGAACAAGAATCCTGAGGGGTCACGGGAGCATGATATAGCAAAGCGCATTGTTCGCGAAGGTGAACGGATTGCGGGCATTGTCAGAAGTCTTCTTTCCTTTGCCCGCGAGCGGCGTGAGGACAAGACCCTGGTCCTGTTCGAGAAAATACTGAGGGATTCGATAACGCTTACCGAGGCGCAGATCAAGAAGGACGGGATCAGCCTGCGAGTCGATCTCCCGCTGGTCCTTCCGAAGGTATTGGTGAACTCGCAGCAGATACAGCAGGTCATTCTCAATATACTGAGCAATGCACGGTATGCCCTGAACCAGAAATATCCTGATGCTCACGAAGACAAGGTCATTGAGGTGACCGGCGGGGAAGCGGTCATCGACAGTGTCCCGTACGTCAGGATAATTGTCCGTGACCACGGCAGCGGTATCTCTTCTGAAAACATCGGCAGGGTCATGGACCCGTTTTTTTCGACGAAACCGGTCGGAGAAGGGACCGGTCTGGGTCTGAGCATAAGTCACGGGATCATCCGTGATCACGGGGGGAGACTCCGTATCGAGAGTCGGGAAGGCATATTCACGGATCTGATCGTAGAACTGCCTTCGGGGGGAGCCCGTGGAAATTAAACCGCAGATTCTTGTCGTCGACGACGAGGAGAGCATCAGGTTCACGTTCGAGGCATTCCTCTCCGACGAGGGATATTCTGTTGCCACTGCACAGAATTTTGATGAGGCCATATCCCGTGTCAACAGTGCTGCATATGACCTCATCTTTGCTGATATCATCCTTGGGGGCAGGACGGGGATTGATTTTATGCGGGAAATCAGGGCGCGAAACATAACGACACCGGTGGTGATGGTGACCGGTGATCCCAGTATTGATACGGCCTCAGAGGCGGTCAGACTCGGTGCCTTTGACTATATCCCGAAGCCGGTCAACCAGGAGACCCTTCTCCATGTGACGCTGATGGCACTGAAACACAAGGCTGTCAATGCTGAAAAGGAGCAGTACCGCCTGAACCTTGAGGCTATCTTCAGATCGGTAAAAGATACGATTATTACGGTGGACAGAGAACTGCAGGTGGTTGAACTGAACCACGCAGCTGAAGAAGTTTTCGGCCTGGGTCGTGATGCGATCGGCAGAGATTTCAGAGAGTTGCCGATACCCTGTAGTGAGAGTTGTCTTTATGCGCTGCGCGAGACGATCGAGAAAAAACGCCCGATCGAACTCCTCCGCCGGGAATGTCAGCGCAGGGGCAGCCGCAACGGGATGGTGATCTCTCTCACGACATCTCCGTTGCTGGACCATAAGGGGGAGTTCTCCGGGGCCGTGATCGTTATCAGGGATGAGACGCGGATAGCGGACCTTGAACGGGACCTGCTCGACCGCAGGCAGTTCCATAATATCATAGGGAAGAACGTGAAGATGCAGGAGTTGTATTCTCTTATCGAAAATCTTGCTGATGTTCAGACAACGGTCCTGATTACCGGAGAAAGCGGGACCGGCAAGGAGCTTGTTGCAGCGGCCATTCATTATAAGGGGGTTCGGAGAGATAAGCCGCTTGTTAAAGTGAACTGCTCCGCACTTTCCGAAAATCTGCTTGAAAGCGAGCTGTTCGGTCATGTCAGGGGAGCATTTACCGGGGCCGTCAGAGACAAGATCGGGCGGTTCCAGCGGGCAGACGGGGGCACGATATTTCTGGATGAAATCGGGGACATCTCGCCGAGGACGCAGCTCCAGATGCTGCGTGTCCTGCAGGAGATGGAATTTGAGCGCGTTGGTGATTCGATACCGCTGAAGATCGATGTCCGGGTGATCACTGCCACAAACAAGGACCTTGAGGCAAGGGTGAGATCAGGAGAGTTCAGGGAAGACCTGTATTATCGTCTCAAGGTGATGGAACTTTCTCTGCCGTCTCTCAGGGAGCGGACTGATGATATTCCGATCCTCCTGGAGCATTTTATCGGGAAGTTTAATAAAAAGCTGAACCGGGATATAACAGGGGTCAGTGCGGATGTTGCCGGGGTATTTATGGAATATCCCTGGCCAGGGAATATCAGGGAGTTGGAGCATGCCCTCGAACACGCCTTTGTACTTTGCCGGCAGAGTACCATAACACTCGAGCATCTTCCGAAAACGATCAGGGAGTTCCAGCTGAAGGACTCTGGCATTGAGACGGGGAGCCATGTGGAAGACAGGATGAGAATACAGAAGGCACTGGAAAAGGCAGGAGGGAACAAGACCCGCGCTGCGAGACTGCTTGGCATGGACCGAAAGACTCTCTACCGCAAGCTTGCGAAGTACAACATCACTGGTGATTTCTCGGATTAGCCTATGCTTTTACCCTAATGGTGCAATACGGCGGACAGAAACGCCTCAAAGACTCTGCAAAAGATTTATAAAGTGTGGCATGCCACACTTTTGTGGCATATGGTGCGTCATAATTATGTCTCACTTTTAGAGCTATCTCTACCTCAGTCAAACAGTCCATTCTTATAACTTCCTGATTCTATTGATTAACTATAGTTAATAATTTGTTGGCATGATTATTGTTAGGCTTATTTGTACATTATGTTTTATAGAGGGAAGACAATCATGACTGACTCATTTGAACCGAGGCTCAGCAGCAATGAAACACGAGCGGAGGCGGAAGAGGTGGTTTTGCCGCATTATTCTCCTCCAGTACTCTGCCCTTTTGTCAGCAGGCCGTTTAAGGACTGCTACTGCGCCAGCACCAGCAGTATGGTTGTGGAATCGACGATACTATTCTGCGGGGGAGATTTCCAAAAGTGTGAAATCTACTGCAGCTATAAAGGCAATGCGTGACTGCATGATGTGTCCTCACCTGGTGAGCCTTACGGTCTGCTCATGCAAGGCGGGAGACCGGACGTACGTGCCGAGTTTGTTTGAGCTCTGTGAGTATTGCAGGACTGCACGGCACTTCCGGTGTCCTTTTTATCTCGGTATTCAGCCTATGCGGGAGGTTGCGCAATCTGCGTGCTCCGATAAAGACGGCGCGACAAAAAATATAATGATTGTGGACGATGAGGAAACGATACGGCAGTTAATCGCCCTGATACTGAGGACAGAGGGCCACACCGTTATTGAGGCTGTGCACGGCAGGGATGCCCTCGACAAGATGATCGGGGAGACGATTGATATGGTCATAACTGACCTTCGTATGCCGCAGATGGACGGCATCATGCTGACGAGGGAGCTCAGGAGCAGACCATACAGTTTCACGATCCCTATTGTTATGTTGACCACAGGATTTGATGGATATAAGAAAAACGAGGCTGACAGAGCAGGGGTTAATGATCGTATTAAAAAACCCCTCATTCATCAGCAGCTCGTAGAAACGGTACGCAGGTATGCGGTATGAAAGTAAGAGAAAGGGGTCGTGATCATGAGCGTAACGAGTCTTGCTGAAGGGATAATATTGCAGTCTATCGAGGATCTCTGGAGTAATGAGCATAGCAGAGAGAGTCTTGATTTTTTTAGCGGGGGTGAGTTCAGGTCATGTGCCGAGATGGCGGGCATGAGCCTGATGGAACAGGTGAAACTCCTCAGGATGGTCAAGGAGTTCATTGACTACCAGAAGAGCAATACGCCGTTGTCTGCAGCTACCGCATCAAAAGAGGGGAAAGTCCGGTCAGGGTATCCCCGGGAGACATCCTGCTTCATCCGGTAGCTATTTCCGCTGCAATATCAGTTTTCGGTATCCTCCGCACGGGGGATACCATCCAGCCCAGATAAGTCTATATTTTTATTCTGTAATATGGTAATCTTTATGGTATCAAATTTATAACTGAACAGGATTGGGACATTTCTTCCGTTATTGACACTGCATGAAAGAGATTAAGGAAATCATAGACATGGGCAGAAGGCTTGATGAGCTCGCCTACGAGACTTATAGCCTTTTCGCGAAGCGTGAAGACTTTGATCCGGCGCTGGTCATTTTCTGGACCGATATGGCCGAGTGGAAGAAAAACCACCTGAAACACTGGAAGAAAATTGCCAAGACCTATGTCTACAAAAACCTGTTCAACCGAACGCCGAATGACCTTAAATCGATCATTAAGCAGCTGAAAAATATCCAGGCCGAGCATGTTGAATTTATGCGTCGTCTCAGAAAGAAGAGGATCTCCCAGGATGAGGCAATCACCCAGACGATCCTGAACGAGTTCTGCCTGGTGACCGACATCTACCTGGAGATCTTTTACTCATATGATGAGTCGGTCAAGGACATTACCTCGGGGTGTGTTGAGGAATGCGAGGCCAACCTGGTTAAAATGGCAAATACCCTTAAACCGTATCTCAGGCTCAATCCCCTGTACGCAGTGCTGCTCAGGTCTATCGTTGACCTCAAGCATAAGTATGATTTCCTGCTCACCCGTTTTGGCAGAATGAAGAAGAAGGCTGTGTAGGGCATTCCAGCTTTTTTGACTTCCTATTCTGCTGTGCAATACCTGGTTATATCATGGATGCGACGCTCAATATAAAGGGTCTGTTCGGGAATGCAGAAGAACTCTCAGCGGTTATCACGCTTCGCAAGATATGTTACGACACCGAACCCTACTTTATCGCGGACCGAAAGGGTTCTCTTGTGCAGATAGGGTATCAGCTTAACCTTTATGCCACCTTCACCCCGGCCCTGCATGAGGCCACCCCGGACTCGCCTGAGTACCGGAAGGCGGAGCATGACATCCGGAGGGTTGCAGAGGCCCTTTCGAATACCTGCAACCCGGTTCATATGTGTGAATCAATGATCGTGGAGGAAGGGGCGCTCACCTATTCCGCTGAGCGTGGCATGCGTCCTGATGTTACCGTCCACATACCGATATTCGATCAGGGGAATTTCGGCCATCCGGTGGACGAGAATATTACGAATACCCTGCATGCGGCCGAAGCGCTGCTTCAGGAGGCGGGGGTGAAAAAAAAGAGATGGCAGGGCTAAGGGCAGGCGGACGCAGCCTGGACGCATGAAGCTGAGGATCGGACATCTCTCGACCTTCTACCATACCGCAATCCTGCTTATGGCACGGCGTGATATTGAGCGGCGTCTGGGGATCGAGGTTGAATGGAAACTCCACGGAACGGGGCCGTCCCTTGTTCAGGCATATGAAAAGAGTGAAATAGATATCGCCTATATCGGCCTTCCTCCCGCAATTATCGGCATAGACCGTGGAGTGACGATTACCTGTATTGCCGGTGGACATGTTGAAGGTACGGTCATCAGCGGCGGCAGTATGCTGACCGGATTTCCTGAGACTGCGGACCTTCGCGAAGTCCTGGCTCAATTCAGGGGACAGACTATCGGCGTCCCGGGTAAGGGATCGATTCATGATGTTATCCTGGCCGAGCTCCTCGACCGCGGCGGATTGAGGGAGGCGGTGACGGTGCGTAACTTTGCCTGGTCCGATCAGATAACTGAAGCTGCGGTCAAGGGCCTTATTGCCGCTGCAGTGGGAACCCCGGCCCTTGGGGTCGCCCTCCGTCGCTATGCCGGTTTTAAACTGCTCTGTCCCGCATCACGGGTCTGGCCGAATAATCCGAGTTATGGTATTGTGGCCGGGAGAGACTTTTTATTGAAGGAGCGTGCCGTCATCCTGCAGTTTCTCGGCATCCATGAGGAGGCAACGGCGTTTCTCAGGGACAGCCCCGGTGAGGCGGCCGAGATCATATCGCGCTTTATCGGCTTCATCGATGCCGGCTTTGTCCTGGAGACCCTTCAGATGTCGCCGAAATACTGTGCTGACCTGAGCGAGGATTATATGCAGTCGACGTTAGATTTTGTCAGCTGCCTGAGGCGTCTCGGCTATATCAAAAGGGATATCCACCGGGCCGAGATATTTGATGTCTCACTGATCAGGGCGGTCCATCCGGGGCCGTCCCACTACGGGGCTGTCCCTGCGCGAGTTTCCTGACTTTTTTCTGTTCATACATTAAGCTATCTGCTGTTGCCAGTATCTGATCTATCGAGGCAGGTTGCTCGGGGTCATACCAGGTGATGCCGGTGCTGATCGATATCCGGTAACGGAGACTGTTCTTCTGATTGTTCTTTTCAAACCCCTGACTGAGACGGCTCAGAATAATCTCTGACTTGTCCTCGCTCATTTCGATCGGCATAACCACGAATTCATCGCCCCCTATGCGGGCAATGATGTCAGACTCCCTGAAATTTTCTCTGAGTATCCTGGCCGTCTCCACAAGGGCGGAGTCACCTTCCTGGTGGCCGAAGGTATCATTGATGATCTTGAGGTCATCAACGTCTGCGGCGAGGAGGTAGAGCTTCTTTCCGAGACGGTTGGAGATCCTGATCTGCTGCCCGGCAAGGGTGAGCAATCCGCGTCTGTTGTAAAGACCGGTCAGCTCATCAGTCAGTGAGAGGGCTCTGAGTTCGTTTTCCATCTGCCTGCGGTCGGAAATATTTTTCGAGACGACGGTGACCGCTGTAATATCTCCACTGGCATCTCTTACCGGGCTGAACGTCTGGATGAAATATCTCCCATCCCTCAGGCTCTGGTGCTCGTACTGGGAAGAATCTCCTGTCCCGAACACCCGGGCTATCCTCTTTCTGAACTCCTCCGTCTCCTCGGGGGTATGGAAATTATCATAGTTCTCCCCGGCAAAAGAATCATCTGCCAGACCGAGCCGCTTCAAATGATTTTTGTTGATAAAAAGATAATTGCAGGCCTCATCGACAAGGTATATCGAATCTTCGGTTGAATCCACAAGAGACCGGTATTTCCCGTGACTGGTCTGCAGTTCCTCTTCAGAGCGCCGTCGTTTTTTTGTGAGAAAGACGAATCCCAGCGCGGCCCCGGCGATGATCCCCGCCCAAACGATCAGGACGGTCCGGTACAGCTTCTTGAACTTGGCCATCGAACTGATAATGTCCTTTCCAACAACCTCCTCGATATCCCCTGCCCGCGCTATGACATCATTAAAGAGGAGGTGATATGTCAGATTATTATTAGTTTTTGAACCCATCCCCTGCTTCTCCCGCAGTCTTATGAGCATCGCTTCCTGGAGTTTGTCCATAAGGACGTTGATCTCTTCAGCCTTTTTGCGGAGTGCCGGGTCCTCCAGCGGACGCATGGAAAAACCTGTCTTTATTGTACCCCCGGTCAACAGGCTCTGCCCGAGCTTTCTTGTCTTTGTGAAGGTCTCCCGGGTCTCCTCCAGATCAGCAGAGGTATCCCCGTGCATATATTCCTCGAACCTGAGGTGGAAGGTAGTCAGGCCTATTCGCAGGTCGGTTGCCGCATCGACAACCACAAAGTCCTGCATATGCTGTTCCCAGACATAATTGATAGTGAGGACGAGACCCAGGGATAAAAGGCCAAAGATGCAGATTGCGAGTATGCTGGTTTCCCATCGCCAGAAGCCCTTATGTGGGGAGGTGTATTTTTCGGCCATATCAGAAAACCTTATCAGTATAAAGTCATTATACAGGGAATCAGACCAAAATACAGCAGGAGTGCAGATTATCCTTGGTCCCAGCCATGGACCTTTCTTGACAACGCTGAGTGATGTGTTAGTATTTAGTTAAGACAGATACACGAATCAGCGGAATATAGGCCTCTTTTGAAGGGCTTCGTGAAGGCAACCTTCAAATTCACAGCTTCAATCTCCTGAGCAGACAATAAAATCTGGTATGCTTATCGACATGGGTTCTCTTAATAATATTTTTGGCCTTGTAATTGGAATTAACCTTGTTTTGGTTGGGGTGGTTGCCATCATATCAGGGTTTGTATCTCTGGCAAAGAGAGACGGGTCAGTAAAGAAACTGAGATCCCTTGCGTATATTGTTGCCGGAAGTGTAGCGGTCTACGTGGGTATTGGTTTATCGAGAAGTGCGTTTATGTAGATAGTGACAGACAACCTGCAGACTGCCGGATCAGATATGGATCAGACCTGTATCAGACCCGGGTCTTCAGCCAGGCCTTTGGGCGGATTGTATGAAAGTTCCCCTGGCCGTCTGAATGCACGACCTTTGCGATCCCGGCATTCAGAATCATGCGCTTGCACATCATGCAGGGTTCCGAGAGGCATTCACCGGAGCCTGTGTCGGCACCCGAGATATAGATGGTTGCGCCTCTGAGTTCATCTGCCGATGCCCGGATGATCGCATTTGCCTCAGCATGGACGCTGTGGCAGAGCTCGTAACGCTCACCGTGGGGTATCTGGAGTTCTTTCCTCGTGCACTTCGCTGCATCGAGACAGTCCTTCATGCCTGAGGGGGCCCCATTATAGCCTGTGCTGACGATCACATGGTCCTTGGTGATCACCGCGCCGTACCTTCTTCTCAGACAGGTTGCCCTTGCCGAGACCGCTTTTGCGATATTAATGAAGTAAGCGTCCCATCCCGGCCTCGTCTGTTTAACCGTCTTTTTTTTCTTTGTCTCTGTAACGCTTCTGCCCGGATCTGTCATGAAGGATATTATAGCTGAAAGTTACTGGAGAAAAAGTCGAAAATGAGACGGGTTTGTAAAAAATTCGGAGACAAGGCGTGCATGGTTCGACAGGCCCACCATGACATATGAAGAGCTTGCCCTGAGATTATCGAAGGGAGTTTTGGAGCAACGCTGTACATGGACTTTTTATTTGAAGCTGTCATTTATGCCTCGCCCCACCAGTCCCGGTGCATGCTGAAGCGTTTTACGACGGAGAGGGGGAGATACGGGGATATTCTGCCGAGTGTATAGCCTGCCAGTTTAAGCCCTGTCAGGACGAACAATTCCGGGAGCAGCTCGTATTTCCGGTTCTCTGCAAGATACGTTATTGCTGATTTCAAATACGCCATGCCTTCACCACCTGCGCTGCCGAATTCAGAGATTATCCAGTCTTCGCTGCGATGAAATACTCCGATATCAAAATAGCGTCTCATCTCCTGCATGGCTGTATAGTCATGAGAATGATAGACGGCAGCGTCCGCGGCATAGGCAATAGTGTACCCCGCCATCAGGAGCCTGGCCCCTGCGCAGGTGTCTTCTCCCATGATCAGCCGTTCATTGAACCAGCAGATCTCTTCGAGGCAGGATTTCCTGTAGGCGGCAAAGGAATTTGAAAGAAACGGAGTCTTGATTCCATATGTTTTTTTGTCCGTGAGACTTCTGATGTACGAAACATCGGGATAATTGAACAGCCTCAGGTGAGTGCCGAACACCGATGCCTCCGGTCGTGGCAGTTGCCTGCCATAGACAGCGCCGACTGTTCTGTCTGTAAGGGGTCTGACCAGTTTTTCAAGCGACGTGGAAGCGACAGGGAGTGCATCCTGAGTCAGGTACACCAGGATATTCCCTCCAGCCATCTTACCGGCGAGTGTCCGCGTGCCGCCGTGGTCGAAGGCACCTTTGTCTATGACTTTCACCGTGGCCCCAAACTGTTCAGCAATCTTCGGGGTACTGTCGGTTGAAGACGAATCAATAACGATGATTTCGGAGGGAAGGGTCTGTTGCCGCAGGCTTTCCAGAAGTTTTTCCAGGTGCTTTGCGGCATTGTATGTCGGGATGATAACGCTTATCATATAAAGGGTCAGGAGAAACAAAACTATTATAACGCATCGGCAAGGGGAAGACTGCTTTGTGCAAGGGTGACGTCCGCAAAGAGGTCCGGATTTTTTTAAAACCCGGGAGCCGTATGGTATAATGCTCTATGTCAGACATAGCAGAAACAGTTGTATCGGGCAGGCCTTTTTTGCCAGCTGACCAGTTGCCGAAGGTCCCGTTCGTCATGAGCAATATATCGTCAAGGTTTATCCGTGAGAACCGCGTTGTTCCTCTCGAACTCAAGAATAATGTCCTGAAAGTCGTGATGGTAGAGCCTGAGGACCGTCAGGTGATCGATGCACTCAGGGTGGCCACAGCGGCCGACATCGTTGTGTATGCAGGGGAAGCCAGGACGCTGGGAGAATACATAACCAAGTTCTACGGACAGGAAACGCAGAATATCAACAAGATCGTTGAGGACATGGGGGAGAAGGGGGTCGAGTTTATCCGGGAGGAGGAAGACGATGTCGGCCATCTGAAGGACCTTGCGTCCGAGGCGCCCATTATCCGGCTGGTAAACCTGCTCATAACGCGTGCAGTCGAAAGCAGGGCAAGTGATATCCATATCGAACCCTTCGAGGATGAACTAAAGGTAAGATACCGGACCGACGGCGTCCTGCATGAGACCGAGTCCGTCCCGAAGAAACTCCAGGCGGCGATTGTCTCAAGGCTCAAGATCATGGCGAAGCTGAATATCGCCGAGAGGCGGCTGCCCCAGGACGGTCGTATCCGGCTGAAGGTCGGGGCAATAGAGGTCGACCTGAGGGTCTCGACGATCCCGATTCTGCATGGTGAGAGCCTGGTAATGAGGATACTCCAGAAAGAGGGGATTGTCATCGACCTTAACAAGCTCGGCTTTCCCCGTCAGACCCTTACTATTTTCGACCAGTTGATCAGGAAGCCAAACGGCATCTTTCTGGTGACCGGCCCTACCGGCAGCGGCAAGACGACAACCCTGTACGGAGCGCTTGACAAGATCAACTCACCGGACAAGAAGATCATTACGGTTGAGGACCCTATTGAATATCAGCTGAAGGGAGTCAACCAGATACAGGTGAAGTCCCAGATAGGGCTCACCTTCGCAAGTACCCTTCGCCACATTGTCCGGCAGGACCCTGATATCATCATGATCGGCGAGATCAGAGACCTTGAGACGGCCGAGATTGCGATACAGTCTGCGCTGACCGGGCACATGGTCTTCTCGACGCTCCATACGAATGATGCGCCGAGTTCCATCACCAGGCTTCTTGATATGGGGGTTGAGAACTTTCTCCTCTCGTCAACGATACGGGGCATCCTCGCCCAGAGACTGGTGCGGTATATCTGCGAGTCGTGCAAAGAGCCCGATACCTCGACTGCCGAAAGAGTGGAACTCGCAAAACTCGGCTTTGACACGGACGTCACACTGTATAGAGGTGCGGGGTGTGAGCGATGTTCGAATACCGGCTATTATGGGAGGGCCGGCATCTTCGAACTGCTCACCATTGACGACGATATCAGAAAGATGATACTGACTAACTCGGACTCTAACCAGATACGTGAGCTGGCGCGAAAAAACGGAATGCGGACACTGCTCGAGGATGGTGCTGAAAAAGTGAAGGCAGGTCTTACGACACTCAGCGAAGTGCTCAGGGTAACTCAGGAAACATAAATAATGGCAGTTTTTTCTTACAAGGCGACGACCCCGGACGGGACGATCGTCGAAGGCGTTATCGAGGCGGCTGATGAGCATATAGCCGTCGAGAGGCTGCGGAACTCCGGGGTCATTCCCCTGAAGGTCACCACCCCCGGCAGCGGACCGCGGGCAGGTTTTTTCTCCCGGTCGGGAAAGGGTGATATCCTGACCTTTACCAGTGAACTTTCCTCTCTCCTCGGGGCCGGGCTTCCCCTCGACCGGAGCCTGAACATACTCACCGAAATATCCGAGAGCCCGGAGATGAAGGGGATCATCAAGTCGATCCTGAAATCGATACGGGAAGGAAGCGCCTTCTCCGATGCTCTGGTGAAACATCCGAAGACCTTTCCGAAGCTCTACGTCAACATGATCAGGGCGGGTGAAGCAGGCGGTGTCCTTGATGTGGTCCTCGAGAAACTGAACGAGTTTCTTGAATCAGCCAAGGAATTGAAAGACCATCTTTTCTCAGCGCTGATTTATCCGGTCATCCTGCTGGGGACCGGCGGGATGTCCATTATCGTGCTCCTCGTCTATGTCCTGCCGAAGTTCTCGATCATCTTTGCCGAGATGGGGTCGACGATGCCGTTGCCGACCCAGATCATCATCGGCATAAGCAATGCAGTCAAATACTACTGGTGGATGTTTTTTGCCGGGATATTCGGTCTCTGGGTCGTCATGAGGAATTATATCCGTACCGAGGAAGGGCGATACCGGTGGGATGCCTTCAAGCTGCGGCTTATGGGTGACCTGATCCGGAAGATCGAGACCGCGCGGTTTACCAGGACACTCGGGACACTCCTGCAGAGCGGGGTCCCGCTCCTCCAGGCCCTGAACAACTCGAAGGATATTATCAATAACCGTGTCATCGCTGCCTCGATCGATGCCGTGACAAAAGGGGCCAAGGAAGGCCAGGGGATCGCGGCCCCGCTGACGAGTGCGAATGTGCTACCTGCACTTGCGCTCTCGATGATCAAGGTGGGGGAGGAGACAGGACAGCTTGATGTAATGCTCCTGAAAGTCGCCTCGACATATGAAAAAAGTCTCCGGGTTGCGATTAAACGGTTTATCAGCTTTCTTGAGCCGGCACTTATCCTCGGCATGGGGCTCGTGATCGGCTTTATCGTTATGTCGATGCTCATGGCGATATTCAGTATCACGAACCTCCCGTTCTGAAGGCGGCTGGCGCATGCTGCCTGCATATCGAGAGAACAACCCACCCTGCATAAAGGCAGGCAGGCCGCGCCAGGACCACGGGTTTACCCTCCTCGAACTGATCATTGTCATGTTTCTGATCTCGCTGATTTTTGGTATCTCTGCTGTCTTCTTTGTTAATTCACTGCCGGCCGGAAAGTTCAATGCAGCGGTGAGGGACATCTCCTCGTCCATACGGCATGCCCGGGCCCTTGCCCAGATCAACAGTACGACGCAGACGGTGACCATAGACCTTGATGCAAAAAAATACGGCATCACCGGGAAGGAATTGAAGCCGTTGCCTCCGAATGTCCGTATGAAGGTTCTCGACTCTTTTTCCCAGGAGGTTGCTGAAGGTCAGTATGCCTTTCATTTCGGCTCCTCCGGCAGTTCTGACGGCGGTACGATCGTGGTCTGGAACGACAAAAAAACGGTCAGCATTGTCATTGATCCTGTCGTCGGCACAACAGTAGTGAAGGAAGCACGGCAATGAGGAGAAGAATAACGGCCGAAGGCTTTACGCTCCTTGAGGTCCTGATCGCGATGGCCGTTCTCAGCATCGCACTCGTGGCGGTTTTCGAACTCTTTTCAGCAGGCCTCAGGGGGATGGCCGCATCGGTTGATTATGTTGAAGCAGTGGTGAAGGCCGAGGCGAAGATGCGTGAGATACTCGATGATGAAGATATGGCCGAGAAGTCCTGGCAGGAGACCTCAGAAGACGGATACCGGTTTGATGCGAGCATTAAGAAGACTGAGGAGGACCGCACTGATAATCTGCCGGTGGAGCTTCTTGATATCAGTCTTACGGTCAGCTGGTCCCGCGGCATAAAGGACCGTACACTGAAATTAAAGACGCTAAAGCTGGTGAATAAAAAGGTATGACACCTGATAAGAATAGGGGGTCCGGCATGGCAGGGACGTATTGCTGCTCTAACAAAGGGTTTACCCTTCTGGAACTGCTGATCTCTTTTTCGATCATCGCTCTGATCGTGCTGATCATCGCCGGCGCAATGCGGCTGGCGTACCATTCGGTCGAGTCAGGCGAGAAACGGGCCGACTTTCTCGAAAGGTTCAGGGGATCGATCAGTCTTATCAATGCACAGGTGCAGTCACAGGTGCCGCTCACGTATACAGACAATGCCGAGAAGAAGTTCTATTTCGTCGGAGAGAGAGAGCTGTTGACGCTTTCGACAAACTATTCAATCTGGGGGAGCGAAAAGGGGTATTCTATTGTTACGTACAAAGTGGAGACAGACAACATCGGCAAGAAGAAGATAACCGCGACCGAGCAGACGATTGGGATTGAGAGCCTGAGGCAGACGCTGTTGCTGACCGGGTTCGATGAGATCTCCTTTGAGTATTTTTACAAGGGCCCCACTGATGAAAAGGGTTCATGGACCGACCGCTGGACCGAGAAGACCTCTGTTCCTGATAAGATACTCCTGCATCTGGTCCTGGACAAGAAGAACTTTTCGATGATCATCCCGATGAGGACAGCGGCAGTCTCTCCGTCACCGGCTGCCGCTCCCGCAGGCACCGTAGTCACTCCTCCTCAGGGTCAGGGGATTAAGTAGCCATGAAGAAACCAGGGTCTAGCGCCTATGTTGACGGCGTATTGATGCCTCTGGGGTCGTCGCGGGGCATTGCCCTGCTTATGGTATTATGGGTTCTGATGATCCTGATGGTGATTGTTCTGTCTTTTTCCTACATGACGAGGACCGAGGCGCTCGGCAGCCTGGGCTTCAGAAACTCGGTCACGAAAAAGTTCATGGCCGAGGCTGGGATTCAGCGGGCGGTGATGGAGGTCATCTACCGGAGCCAGAACAAGGGACTGCCGCCTGTCGAGGGGCAGGAGGCATGGAGACTGGATGGTTCGCAGCACAGGATGCAGACAGAAAACGGTTATTATATCGTCAGTATTCTCGATGAATCCGGCAAGGTAGACATAAATAAAACACCTGAGTTAATATTAAAGAATATCCTGATGAACAGAGGACTCAAAGAAGAAGACGCGGATACTATTGTTGATTCAATTCAGGACTGGAGGGACCCGGATGACCTTCACCGGCTTCACGGGGCGGAAAGCGATTATTATATGTCTTTGCGGAACCCCTATAAGGCTCGGGATGCTGATTTCGAGACCATCGAAGAGTTGTTGCTGGTGAAAGGCGTTACCAGTGAACTTCTCTATGGCGGAGGCAGCAGCAGGGGGCTTATTGATATCCTTACGGTTAATGCAAAACCAGGGAAGATAAATCTGACCGGGGCTCCGCGTGAGATATTGCTGGCCATACCCGGAATGACTTCGGAACTTGCGGATGCCCTGATAGCGAACAGGAGCGCCCAGCCGGCCCTGAGTGTACAGGAGATCCTTGGCGGTGCGTATGAAGCTATCTCAAAGTATGCCGACCCGCTGGAAACAAATGTTTTTACGGTTGAATCAGCCGGATATCAGGGCAATGACAAGGCTGGATACGGAATAAGGGCGACGATTATGCTTGATACTAACAATACAATAAAATATCTTTATTATAAGAGTCCGGTGACGGGGATCGAAGCAGGGCATGCCGGCGATCTCTAGAATGTCGGCATTGACTGCGGACTTTGCTCTGAAGTTTTCGGCGCTGGCTGTGCCGGTGCGGAGAGTTTTGCTCTTCAGCCCGGCGGATGATCTCGTCTACTCGCAAACAAACGTTACTGCTGCTATTGACAAGGGGAGTGTTTCGGCAGCGTATGGATCGAAGGTCCTCTCTCTGATTACCTTGAAGGGTGTCCGCGAATACGTGTTCGATGCCTCAAGATATCCACAGCCTGAGGAACTGGCGTCTTCAGTCGCCATGGCCATGAGCGAACTGGGGGCCTCGCGGCCGGATATAACGCTGACCATTCCGAAGGCATGGGCGATCGTCAAGACAGTCGAATTCCCCTCCACTGTGAAGGAGAACCTGTCTGAGGTGATGATGTATGAGATGGACAGGATTACGCCGTTTGCCGCAGGAGAGGCCTACTATGATTTCAAGATAATCAGGGAGAATGGCGGCAGGCTTTCAATCCTGGTCATTGCTGCCCGGGCGGATGCTGTTATGCCATATATCATTGCGCTGAATGAGAAGGGGATCAGGGTGAGCAGGCTCATGGTCGACCTTCAGGCGATGCTTCTGTTCAGTAATCGCCTTAGCAGCAGGCGTGACAGCCTTTTCCTCAAGGTAGACCACTCCGGTTATGAGGGGGCTGTCCGCTCAGGCGGTGCCATGAGCACGGTCTTTTCCGGTAGTTTTTCCGGTGATGATGATGGGGCACATGCCGACCTTATTGCCTCTGAACTGAAGTCCGCCTCGGGGTCGTCACGCACAGAACCCCTTGACGCAGTGGTGCTCCTGAAAGAGAGGAGTCCCTCGTTTAAAGAACTGCTGAAGGCGTACCTGCCGATGCCGGTCAGGTTTCTTGGTGAGATTGACATCAGGCTGAGATTTTCGGGCCCGCACAAAGATATTCCTTATCCCGCGGTGGCCGGCCTGTATCAGTCGTTGCAGCCTGATCAATTGCAGTTTAACCTTTTGAGAAAGGGGATCATGGTGAGGCAGAAGACTCCTTTTGTCCTGACCATACTGCTTTTGCTCGGAATACTGACAGTGGCGGCACTGTATGTTGTTGCCCCGCTGAAGGTCGAAAAAAGACGGCTGCAGGATATTGCTTCCCAGATCTCGGCACGTAAGGATGAAGTGAAAAAGGTCGAGGCGCTTCAGAAGGACACGGATGCACTGCAGCTGGAGATAGAGACGATCAGCGGCTTCAGGAAACCGGAACCGATCACCCTGAATATCATAAAAGAGATTACGACAATCCTGCCGAAAACAGCTTGGGTAACGCGGGTGAAGATCACCGAGACAACGGTTGATATCGAAGGGTATGCGACCTCTGCAAATGAACTGCTGCCGAAGCTCGAGGCATCTCCCTATCTCAGGAAGGTCGAGTTCTCATCTCCCACATTCAGGGACGCCAAGATGAATGCGGACCGGTTTGTTATCAGGATGGAGATTGAGGGCGCCAAAAAGACCGAACCGACGCCGCCAGCACTGCCGACACCGCCGATACCGCCGATACCGCCGAAAGGAGAACCTGCCAGAAAATGAAAAAAAGCAGGACCATGATCCTTGGCATACCTCTTATGCTTATCCTTGCCGGATATAGCATATACAATTACGGATATCTGCGGGTGAAGGCGGACCTTTCGGCCATAAGGGACGATAAGGCGGTCAAGGCAAAGCTGCTTGATAAATATCTCACGCTGATTGCCGAGAGGCCGGTGCTCGATAAGAAACTGGCTGTACTCAAGGAAGAGCGGCAGGCCGACAATTCAAGGCTGATCGAAGGCCAGACGCCGTCTCTTTCTGCGGCGATCCTGCAGGAGACTCTCAAGGGCATTATCGTTAATCGCGGCGGATCGATCTCGAGTGAACGCGTGGGTAAGCCTGAGGACCTCGGTAAATTCAAGATCATCAGCGTCAGCATGGATGCGGTGCTTCCGGACACCAGGGCACTGGGCGACATCCTTTACTCGATCGAGACCCGGACCCCCTATATCGTGGTGAAAGAGCTCGATGCCCGTACACGGAATTTAAAGGACCCAAAGGACCTGACGGTGAAGCTGGATGTCCTTGCCCTGACCGGCGGAAAATGATATGGTAAAATTGAGATATCTGCTCAAAAACGCAAGTCTGCTCAACCTGGTCCTGGTTATTACCCTGGCCTATCTCGTGAAGACAATCGCGCTTCCTTTTTTCGGAGCTGGGGTGGTGGACACGCAGCCAGTAGTCAAAAAGCAGGTCACGGCAGCACCGGCAAAGGGCAAGGTTGCAGAGACAAAGGGTCCGTCGCCATTTGATTATGTTATTATCGGCGACCAGAATCTTTTCCACCCTGAACGGAAGATCCCGGTGCCCAAAGTGGAGGCCCCTCCGTTGCCCAAGCCTGATTTTGTCCTGTACGGAACGATGGAAACAGAGGATCTGTCGGTAGCCTATATGGAGGACAAAAAAGCCCCGAAAACTACCCTGGGACGAGGCAAGCGGGTGACCACCATGAAACCGGGGGATTCATTGAGCGGTTTTGTCCTGAAAGAGATCGATGCCGACAAGGTTGTTATGATGCGTGGTGATGAGTCGATGGTCGTACACCTGATGGACCGGGGAAAGGTCCGCGAAGGGGGTGGAGCGGCAACGGGAGCATCAGCAATAACGCAACCACCACCAAAATCACCCGTGACGCCCCTGCCCCCTGCACAAATGGCGCCTGCTCAGGAGCAGCCTGCTGGAACCAAGCCTGTGGTCCAGCCGGTTAGACCAGCCAGAGCCAGAGCCAGAAGGGGGATTTTCGGCGCAGAGCCCTCAGAGTAGCCCTAAGAAGCCCTTTATCGGGGTATCCCCCGGGGGCCGCCCTCAGATTCCATAGGTCAGGTAATCGAGGACATCCTGATTCGGGCTGTCCTTCCCAACGACATAGAACGCCTCGAAATATCCCTCCCGCTGCGTGAATATCGACCGGTGAGCATTCAGCCCGAGAGCGGCATGAATATAAACCTCCGGTTTACCGTAAAGGCTGTGACTATAGCCTGAGATCGCTTTCTTCTTCTTCCTGACGGCTTTTGTAATGTCGACCAGACAGTTGAATCTCAATGTCGTATACACTTCATAGAAGACAAGCTGCAGACTTTTCATTTCCTGACGAAGCCTCAGAGCGATGTGGGCCAGAGCAACGTGATCAGCGTGGAAGTCCAGCGGAGAGGGGACAAGCACCAGGTCCGGGTGTCTGTCGTTTATGATCGAGCCGATTTCACGTGAGATCCCGTCGGCATGACCGCTGACATCACCGTCGGGGAACCCGAGGAACAGGCTTTCCCTGCAGCCAAGTGACTGAGAGACCGCGCGTGCCTCAGCTGTCCTTTTAATGGCTATAGACCGTGATGGTTCTCCAAGCAGCCTGTCGCCGCTCGTCACAAAGCAGACGGTAACCGACACTCCTTTGTCTGACAGCAGAGAAATGGTCCCTGCACAGCCGAGCGCCTCATCGTCGGGATGCGGGGCGAGAACAAGGATGCTGCGTGCCTCAGGGAGTGCGGGCTGGAAAATGGGTCAGGGCTCCATCCTGCGGCGATAAGAGGAAAGATCGGCCAGGAATGTCTTCATCGCTCTGCCCTTGCAGACAGGACCACTGGGGTTTGTCCGGACAACCTCCGCGTTCTCCCAATTCTGGAAGAGATCGATAATGCCGTCGAGCGATTCCTGATGCAGGTTTTCGATAGCCTCGCGATCAGGGAACGAGGTGACCAGTTTTTTATCGATGAAGCTGCCTATTCTTTCCTGGTTGAAGACCGAGAGCAGCACCATTCCCTTGAAGATACGTTTGTTCGTCTTGAATGAGAAGAGCAGCCGGTCAAGTGAATGCTCGAGAAACAGGTCGTTCCGAACCTGGACGCTCCTGTCTATCGCAACGGCCTGCATCCAGTACTTTTTGTCGATGATACAGTCAGCCTTCATCTCCATGACGGTATGACCCAGGTTTTTTTTGTCCAGGGTATAGATGTTATGGGCCACCGTGTCAGCTGCCAGATGACTCATATACCCGTAAACAAAAGCCTTCTGCTGATCGGTGAATGCTGCCTTGTGCAGGTCAAAGGCTACTTCCCAGCTGTGAGAGCTTTTGTCGTCAGGCAGATATTTTTTGCCGATTATTATATCGGCCATAAGGTTGCCATAGATAAAGTCCTTGCGGAAACGCCGGATAATCTCAAGCACTGCCGCAGGTAGCAGCGGACTCAGTGAAAAAAGCTCATTTCCCAGGTAGATATGAGTCAGTGGCCCCCAGGCAAAGACCACGGAAGGGACCAGGATAAAAGATGCAGCAAGAAGTATCCTGAAGATTCTCATGCGGTCCCCCTTAATGATCTCAGAATTACATCAACTATCAGGCGGACCCCGATGCCCGATGCCCCTCTCGGTGTATACGGCTTGTCCTTCTCCGTCCACGCGGTGCCGGCAATATCGAGATGAACCCACGGCGTATCCCCGGCGAAGTCCTTTAAAAAACATGCGGACGTTACCAGTGATCCTGTTCGGCCGCCAATATTCTTGATATCCGCGACATCGCTTTTCAGGTATTCCCGGTATTCTTCGTAGAGCGGCATCTCCCATACCTTCTCGTTGGTGAATGCCGCAGCCTGCCTGAGCGTGTCGAGCAGGGTGCGGTCTGTTCCCATCATGGCAATGGTCTCATTCCCAAGGGCTATGGAACAGGCCCCAGTGAGGGTTGCTATATCGATGACCGCAGACGGCTTATATTTCTTTGCATACCCGAGGGCGTCCGCGAGCGTTAATCTGCCTTCTGCATCAGTATTGATGATTTCTATTGTTGTGCCGTCGATCGACCTGACGATATCTCCCGGTCGGGTTGCATTGCCGCCCGGCAGGTTTTCCGTCGCCGGCAGGATACCGACGAGACTGACCGGCAGTTTCAGCGTAGCTGCAGCCTTCATAATGCCGAGGACCGCAGCTCCGCCCGCCATATCGTACTTCATTTTTTCAAGTCCGTCGGACGGCTTGATATTAATGCCTCCGCTGTCAAAGGTGACTGACTTGCCGATAAGGACGACAGGGGGCTTGCGTGCCCCCTTATATTCGAGGACGATAAATTTGGGGGGTTCGGCTGAACCCTTTGAGACCGACAGATAGGAGCCCATCCCAAGTTTATCACAGGCCTTCCTCTCAATGACCCTGACAGCAATATTTTTTCCCTTGAGTGAAAGGGCCGCCTTTGCCATATCCGACGGGGTCATATCGTTCGACGGCGCATTCACCAGATCCCGGGCAAAGGAGACACCGGATGCCAGAGCCTCGACCGTCCGCAGGTGATCGTCAAGAGCTTTCGACGGCTTCGTCAGAATGGTTATCTCATGAACGGATTTGGTCTCTTTCTCTTTTTTGTAACGGTCATAGGTATAAAGGCCGAGGAGCGCCCCTTCAATGAAATAGGCAGGGGACAGGTTGAGGTCCGACAGGGTGGTGGTGGAGAGCGCTGCCGTGCTGATCCCGGAATTGCGGAGAAGGGCGAGCGCCTTGCCGCCTCCCTGCCTGACGGCTTCAGGATTCATCTCCTCCTTCTTCCCCAGGCCGACAAGCAGTATTCTTCTGGGACTGATGTCGTCAGGGGCGGGGACGAGAAGGAGTTCGTTCTTTTTCCCCTGGAATTCAGCCGGGGTGATTTTGCCGAGAAGCGCGGAGACAGAGGCCTTAAGGGTCTTGACGTTGCTGGAAAGGCCTTCGACTGCAGGGAGAATGAGTGCGTCGCAGACGCACTCATTCTCCCTGATATTTTTTATATGTATATTCAAGAGATTACTCCCTTACTGAAGCAAATTTTATATGTTTATTTTAACGCATTTCCGGCGGAAATATCCAGAAGAAGGGGGCTGGAGGGGAACTGACCCGGAGCGATTGACCTGCGTCATTTATGAAATTGCAGCACTCCTGAAACTTTTTTCCAGGCAGAGATTGACGTACCTGCCCCAAATCTTATAAACTTAAAGACTTCGTTTGTTCATCACTCTCCAGGATAAGCAGTGTCCCCCGGGTGTCGCTGAGCAAATAAGACTTTAATGTACAGTGAGGTATTGAACAATGACAGATGAACATACAAAAGATATGACTGATGACGCGGCACCGGTTGACGTGCCGGCCGACGCTCCGGAAACAACGGAGAGCTTTGCCGAACTACTCGAAAAAAGCAGCCGGAAGTCCGAGCGGCTTTCGCCGGGTCAGAGAGTGAAGGCGGATGTGGTCAGCATATCCGGAGATCTGGTGTATATCGATCTCGGCGGCAAGAGTGAAGGGGTTGTTGATATCGCTGAGCTTACCGACAAGGATGGCAACCTCACGGTCAAGTCCGGGGATACCATCGAGGCATATTTTGTTGCGGTACAAAACGGGGTCAGGAGGATGACAACCCTTGTCGGCGGCTATTCAGCCGTAAGCCTTACTGCCATCAGGGAGGCCTTTGAGGCCGGAGTTCCGGTGAACGGAGACGTCCGGCGGGAGGTCAAGGGCGGCTTCGAGGTCACGGTTGGCGGGGTGCGGTGCTTCTGTCCTTTCTCCCAGATCGATCTGAAAGGCGGCCGCGAAGGAGGCATCTACCTTGGCAGCACCTTCCCGTTTAAGGTCATCGAATTCGGTGAGAACGGCAAGAATGTTATTGTCTCAAGAAGGGCTGTGCTTGATCGTGAGAGGCAGGACAAACTTGAGGTGTTAAAGACCTCCCTGACAGTCGGAATGGAGATTCCGGCAACGGTCGTATCGCTCCAGAAATTCGGTGCATTCGTCGACATCGGCGGGGTTGAAGGTCTCGTCCCGGTGAGCGAGCTTGCCTGGGAGCGTGTCGGGAAACCGGCGGACGTCCTGACGGTCGGACAGAAGATTACGGTGAAGATCATATCTCTGGACTGGGAGAAGAACCGTCTCACCCTCAGTCTGAAGGCAATGCAGCCTGACCCCTGGAATTCGGTTGCAGAACGCTATATAGTTGACAGCCGGGTGCCGGGGACAATCACCCGCCTTACATCCTTCGGGGCATTTGTGAGGCTGGAGCCTGGTATTGAAGGGCTTATCCATATCTCGAACCTTGGTGCAGGCAGAAGGATAAACCATCCGAAAGAGGTGGTTGAGAGCGGTCAGGTTGTTGAGGCCTATGTCCTTGGCGTTGATCCTGCAAGCCGGAAGATATCGCTTTCGCTGCAGCCGAAGGTTGAACCAAAAAAGATCGTACTCCCCACTGTCGGCGAACTGCTCGACGGTGTTGTTGATAAGGTGATGCCTTTCGGCATCTTCGTCAAGATGAAAAGCGGTCTGTCGGGTCTTATCCCGAATGCCGAGACCGGTACTCCTGCAGGGACTGACCTGAAGAAGACCTTTCCTTCCGGCATGGAGGTGCAGACGGTGGTCACTGAGGTGGATACTGCCTCCAGCAAGATCCGGCTGAGCCGGAAGGCACTGCAGGACAAGACCTCTCAGGACGAGTACGATGAATATGTTGAGTCTGCCAGGAAGGTAGAGAGGTCATCAGGAGGTTTCGGAAGTCTTGGTGAGATCCTCAAGGCCAGGATGGAAGAGAAGAAGCAGTCTAACTGAGAGGACCGGGGTCTTTCTTGCCGAGTGTGTTGCAGACTGCGACCGCAAGCGCCTTGTCAACGGTAAAAGCGGTATCGTGGTGCAGGTCGATAATGATGTTCATTTTTTCGATCAGTCTGCCCATATATTTCATGCAGCCGACAATCTGAACTACACGCACATTCGGCATGTCGAGCAGTCGGGTGATCTGGTTCATCTGCTCCGCACTCCGGCCATATATCTCGTCGATGATCAGAATTATCGTTGAGGTTATGCCGAACAGGGATGAGACATCATCAACCAGAGTCAGGCCGGGCTTCAGTGAGCGGATATACTGCTGATATTTTTCGTAACTCCCCGGTCGCCTTTTTCCCTCATAATCCACGGGGTTGCCCATATAATAAACATTTGGGTTGTCCCTGACCGCCTTCATGGTGTTCGTGATCTTGCCGACGCCCTGAATGCCCCTGATCAGGACATTCTTATTATTTCCCATGGCCTTCAGTATGTTGCCCGGGTTATCGGGGGTGAACAGTATGACGCTGTTTTCCTTCATCAGTTCATCTTAACACTGCCGCTGGTTTTTGTGTGCGGCATTACGCCAGGATTCCGGCATGCACGCCAAGTGATGCTGCCAGCACGGGATGCATGATCTTCCCCTCTGCTGTGTTCAGGCCGCTTCTGAGTTCTGCATTCTCTCTGAGGGCCGTCAGGATGCCTTTGTTTGCCAATATCCGTATATAGGGCAGTGTTGCATTTGTCAGGGCCAGCGTTGAGGTCCGGGGATAGGCCCCGGGCATATTGGCTACCGCATAGTGGATGACCCCTTCGACCATATAGACAGGATTATCGTGGGTTGTCGGTCGCGAGGTTTCAATGCATCCTCCCTGATCTACCGAAACATCCACAATGACTGCGCCCGTTTTCATGATAGTGAGCATGTCTTTCGTGACGAGGATCGGAGTTTTTCCTCCAGGGACAAGAGCAGCGCCGATAACCAGATCTGCATCACGCAGGATATACTCAATAAGGGATCGTCCTGCCGGTAGGGTCTTGACGCGACCCTGAAAAAGCTCATCGATCTTCTGGAGTTTTTCGATGCCCCTGTTCATGACAGTTGTATCCATGCCAAGTCCGACGCATATCCGTGCTGCGTTGCCTCCGACGACCCCGGCACCGAGTATGACTGCCTTTGCAGGACCGACCCCTGTCACCCCTGGTGCAAGTACTCCTGCGCCGCCGTATACCCGCTGGAGATAAAAGGAGCCGACTATCGGCGCCATCCTGCCGGCGATCTCGCTCATCGGAGCAAGGAGCGGGAGGCTTCCGTGCCTCTCGACGGTTTCATAGCCTATGGCAGTGATCTTTTTCTGCAGCAGCAGATCAAGAAGCATCCTGTTGGGTGCCAGGTGGAGGTAGGTGAATAGGGCCTGCCCTTTGCGGAGAAGGCCGAACTCAGTGCTGAGTGGCTCCTTGACCTTGACGATGAGCTCTGCATTTTCATAGAGCCGGCCGGGGCTGACAATATCTGCATCTGCATCAAGGTATGCGGTGTCCGGGAACCCGCTCCCTTCTCCGGCGCCTTCCTCGACCAAGACGGTATGCCCATCCCGTTTCAGTTCCCTGACCCCAGAGGGGGTTATCGCAACGCGGTATTCCTCTTTCTTCAGTTCCCTGGGGACACCTATCAGCATTCTAGTAAAAGTGGTTCAGGATTTCCGACTTGTCGATCTTGGTGAGGTCCGAGGCAATATTCCTTTCGAGCTTGGCCTTTACTGCAGGGGCAAGGTTCTCGACTATCAGGCCATTAATCTTCTTGACAGCTGCAAGGAACCAGCTGTCGCACTTGTTCCGTTCGACAATGGCATTGATGTCCTTTGCCATAAGTTTTGCCAGCCTCCTGGAGTTCTCCATCGCTGTATTATGCTCCTCCCCTGATCCGGTGGCAATGCTGTTCCTGCTTCCGATGCTTCCGAATCTTCCGGTCTTATCACTGAGCTTTTCGGATATCTTGCCATGCCCCTCCAGGGAGTCATAGCTTTCGATCAGCTTTATCCTGGTGCTCTCAAGGGGTTCTTTTGTTACACTGTAGGCCTTGAAATGGCCGAGATCCACAGCGATGATGATTTTGTTCATAGTAAGGCCTCCCTTTTTCGACTTTTTACGAGTTTCTCATTGAAGCTTATACGCTGCCTGTTAACATATTCTATCACTTTTATCGGATAAGTCCATTGTCGTGTCCCGGAGAAGAGGCGCTGAGTAAAAGAGCAGGGGCATCATCATTGACTGGTGTCTGTTTCAGGGCGAAAAAAAAGGAGGGGCCGGAGCCCCTCCTTTTTGAAGAAAAATCAGAACGTCACGTCAAAGGTTAAGTATATATCGTGGGCATTTTTGACAGGAGGTAGCAGTTGGGTCCCTGACGGGTCCTGTGAGCTCAGGCTGTTGATCTCCTTCGGAGCGCCGACCCAGTTGTTGCTGCCGGTATATTTGAAACTGTAGTACTGGTAGCCCAGCCGCACGAATGCGCTGCCCTTCTTCGAAAACGGCTTCTGTTTCAGCTCCTGGATTATGTAGGTCTCATAGACGTCACCCCGTGTTCCGAGTTTGCTGGTCCAGAGATCATCGGACGCAGGGACCATACCTATCCAATTTTTGGAACCATGGTTATATTCGAATCCGATCTTGGTCCCGGTCTGGGTGAAATCATAGCGGCCGCCGAGATAGAAGGCCGAGCCGGTATGGCTGTCCGTGCTGGGGGCGTCGTTGAGCAGACCGAACCCGGCTGACTGGAATGGGCCGCCATTGATCTGGAAAAACGGCAGGGCAAAGGCCTGGTCGTTCGGATGCGTCTTGCTGATAGCCCCCGAGGCGAAGAGGTTCAGGTTGCCGATTCCGAGCTTCGGAATCGTGCCCATGACAACGCCGCCGAACCAGTCGATATCACCCATATTGAGGGACACCGGTGTCTGCTGGCCGAAGAAATTCACGCCGTCGGAAGGTACGTTGAAGATGTTGAAGCCCCGCTGCCACTGCAATTCAGCATGGAGATTGTCGGTGTCGACCGGGACGAGCTGAATACCCAGGAAATCCGTATCCTTCAGCTTCGTCGGCGAAAGGGAGTTCTGGAAGCCGCTGTCAAAGCCCCTGCCATAGCAGATCTTTGCATAAGCGCCGGGAAGCTTGTCGATGTCAGGCGCAACGCCGAGTGTAAGACCGTCGAACGCATAATCCACGAGAATCGAAGGGATGCCCGCATTGCCGGTCTTTTCCGTATTCTGTCTCAGATTTGATGGGACACCGCCTGTTGAGGGCCTTCTGCCGACAGAGAACCATACCGGGGCTCCACCGATGTTCGACCATGTCGCATAGGCCTGGTCTACCCTGAGTGCATTGTCAGAAGGAAAATGGCCGACGATCCCGTCAAAGACGCCGAAACCCCTGTCTGAGAAGAAGCCGCTGACCGGGGTGTCTGTCTCATGGCCCCAGACCTTGTACATCAGAAGCCGGGCCTTTACCGTCACATCCTCTGTTGCATGGGCCTTCAGGTTAAGGCCGAAACGGTTCAACAGTAGCGTGTCGTTCTTGAGGGTGAATCCGGGCTGACCCGTCGCGAGGAAGCCCGCTGTCAAGCCGGGTCCAGGAAAGCCCGGTATCGTTATTCCTACGTTCGTGGGGGTGTATTGCACATAGTCATGCACTTTGCCCCTCAGAGAATCCAGTCTGAACCGGTAGTCGCCGCCAATTTCAAGCCATGACGGCGCGCTCCCCTTCTCAGCCTTTTTCTCAATAACCGAGATCTTCTCTTCACGCACTGAATCTTTTTTCTTGATCTCGTTCAACTGCTGCTTTAGTGATTCAAGTTCCCGCGACATGTTGTCTATCTTCTGCATCAGGTCAGACTGGTCGGCTGCAAGGACCGGCAGCGGCAGAAGAAGCGCCATACTCAAAATTACTGCAAACAATACTTTCATCCCTTTTCCTCCTTAGTGGATTTTAGTGTTCCCGCAACAGCGTAACAACTTAACGACTTTACACCTTAATAAATTAACAGCTTAACAGCCTGGTTTTGTGCCCTTCAGGTCATTGGTGTCTTTAATGAGATTCTGACCATCCTTAATGATATATCTGACTTTGACCTCATCGCCCTTGAAAAGCCTGTCGTCAAGCTTCTGGAAGGCCTTGTCACTTTTCACGGCAAAGGTCATCTCTTTGTTGTCATCGGTGACAACGGTAACTGTTTTTGCCTCGAGGTCATACGCCTTGATTTTTCCTTTTACACTGAGTTTCTCCTCTGCTGCAGCCAGACCCGCCGCAAGAATGAAACAGCATACGACCAGAGCCAGAACTGCAACGATCCGTGATGTCTTCATGACTTACTCCTTTTCTCAGGTTTATACCTATAATTAATACCATGCCATGCACTGAATGTCCAGATGAAATATCCGAAAGCATTCCCATGACCTTTGAAATTCCTTTTAACAGAATATACAATCTAAAATGCAAAGTCAATAGTATTCTAAACAATAAGATCAAGCAATAAACGCATCAGAAATCTTAATGTCTAAAATGAGGACAAGAACAAGACCGGTTTGAAAAAAGTTTCGGAGGCAAGGCGCGCAAAAAATGAGGAACGAGGCGTACTTACCGGTACGTCGCCCCATACGTGGCAATGGAAGTTTTGAAGTGCAACGCAGTATACGGACTTTTTACGAAGCCGTCATTTTTGTGGTATTATCCATATGTTTTCGGGAGGATAGATGATAAAACTGATTATGTTTGACCTGGACGGAACGCTGGTCGATTCAGGCATTGACATAACGAATGCGCTCAACCACGCTCTTTCACCCTACGAGATTCCGGCCCTGACGGTGGGTCAGACCATCAGTCTTGTCGGCGAAGGGGTGACCAGGCTGATCGAAAAGGTGGTCGGCAGTGGCCAAGGGGCAAGGCGCGATGAGGTGCTTATGCGTTTTATCGATTATTATGCAGAACATCTGACGGATGCAACCCGCCCCTATCCCGGCGTCGTCCGGACGATCAAAAAACTCTCCGGCCGGCGCAAGGCGGTTATTTCGAATAAGATGGAGTCTCTATCGAGGCGGGTACTGACCGACCTCGGACTGATAGAATATCTCGACATTGTCCTAGGAGGCGACAGTATTAAGGAAAAAAAACCTTCTCCAAAACCGCTTCTCCATGTTATGGACCTCCTGGCAGCAGCTCCCGAAGAGTCGGTGATCGTCGGAGACAGCAGTTTTGACATCCAGGCAGGGAAGGCGGCACGGGTGATGACGGTTGCGGTTTCATATGGGTTCAGGACGGCAGATACGCTCCGTGATGCTGATTTTATCATCGATGCGATGGAAGAGTTGCCAGATCTTCTGGAGCGGCTTGATGCGGCAGTGAGGTGACCATGGAGACAACTCTTGACTGGATCCGCGACATAAAGCTCTATCAGCATAAAGACGGATACCGCTTTTCGGTTGATGCGCTTCTGCTGTATGCCTTTGTGAATATGAAACATGTCCATCATGCGGTCGATCTCGGCACGGGATCGGGTATTATCGGCTTTTTAATTGCCAAGAAGTATCCGAAAGCAACGGTGCTGCTGGTCGAGCTCCAGGAATCGCTCTACCGGCTTGCTAAAAAAAATATCAGCCTGAACAGCCTTGAGGACAGGGTGTCGCTGATGAACGCTGATATAAGAGACCTGCGCGACATGCTCGGACCGCACACCTGTGATCTTGTTGTTTCGAACCCGCCTTTCGGGAAGCCGACTACCGGTCGTCTGAGCACCGGGGAGGAAAAGGCAATAGCCAGACATGAATTGAAGATAAGGCTTCCGGAGCTTGTTTCGTCTGCTTCGTATCTCCTGAAGGGCAAGGGTCGTTTTTTCATGATTTTTCATCCTGACAGGCTTCTTGAGGT